>DATKUC010000136.1:0-11986 GCA_035530835.1 Spirochaetia bacterium | reverse complement strand
ACTGCGAGGAGAGGATCCGCAGCTTCTGGCAAAAGTGCGGCGACTCGGGGCACAAGGGGAAATCAATGTTCAGGAACTACGGCGACAGATGGGCATCTCCAAAAGCTCATACCCGAAGCGCGAATATGTTCCGGCGTATGCTTTTAGCTAAGTTCCTTCACCAGGCTTTGGGACACTACTTGAAGGGGAGATAGCCTTTTTGTACTATGAAGGAATTGTGAAACAATCCAGCACACCAATACCTCTGACGCCGATTCGGAAGATACTCCATCCGTTCGAACAGTTCCTTCGCATAGAATCCTCGGGTGGTATTCTGCTGCTCGCTGCGGCTGCCACTGCGCTCATCTGGGCTAATGTACCGCACGGCGCGGAGTCCTATGTGCATCTGTGGCATACACCGATAAGTGTCGTCATTGGCAACTTCACGCTGACGCTCACGCTCGCTCACTGGATCAACGATTCACTCATGAGCGTGTTCTTTTTCGTCGTGGGGCTCGAGATCAAGCGGGAAATGCTCGCTGGAGAACTCACCTCGCCGCGCCAGGCGGTTCTGCCAATTGCAGCGGCAATTGGCGGAATGATAGTTCCGGCGCTTTTCTACACTGCGTTCAATGCGAATGGCCCTGGTGCTGCGGGTTGGGGAATACCGATGGCAACCGATATCGCGTTTGCGGTCGGGGTCATGGCGCTTCTTGGTTCGCGCGCTCCGCTTTCGCTGAAGATCTTCATTACGGCACTTGCGATTGTTGACGACCTGGGGGCGGTGGTGGTGATTGCGCTGTTTTACACTGCGCAGCTCAACTTCATTTCACTGGCAATTGCCGGTGGCCTCATGGTCCTTATGTTCATCATGAACCGCGCAGGATTTCGAACTCCGGCAGCGTACCTTGTCATCGGCGTGGGTCTGTGGCTGGCCCTGCTCGACTCGGGCATGCACGCTTCGCTCTCAGGTGTACTGGCCGCGCTGGCAATTCCTTCCCGCCGGCACATCGACGGAAAGGACTTCCTCGCACGCGGCAGGCAGTATCTTGACGAGTTCGAATCGGCAGGCGCATCGGGCAGCGATATCATTCCGAATGCGGAGCAGCACAACGCGATGTACGATCTTGAGACGTCGATTGCGGCTGCGCGCTCACCGATGGCGCGGCTTGAGCATCTGCTGCATCCCTGGGTCATGTACTGCATAATGCCGATCTTCGCGCTTGCAAACGCCGGCGTAGTGCTCGTGCCCGAAGGTGCTACTAATCAGCCCTCACTGCTTGGCCTGCTCGCTCAGCCGGTTTCGATCGGAGTGATGGTCGGCCTCTTCCTCGGGAAGCCGATCGGCATCCTGCTCGCTTCCTGGATCGCAGTGCGTTCCGGCTTCGGGGCGCTTCCGCGTGGGGTCGGCTGGACGGCACTGCTTGGCGCGGGCTGCCTTGCGGGAATCGGTTTTACGATGTCGCTGTTTATCGCGAATCTTGGCCTTCCGGAAGGGGTGCTGCTTACCGAGGCGAAACTTGGTTTTCTCGCGGCCTCGGTCGCGTCAGGCATCGTGGGTTCGGCTATCCTTCTGTTCGCGCCGAAACCGGAGACGGTTCACTGAGAACGGGGCTCAGTGCCGGGCACGTTCTCATGCCCCCTCAACTGTCATCTGCATCGGATATCCTTCGTCCTTCGCCTTCTGGCGGCTCTGACTCGCCTTGGTATACGCAATATCGTAGGTGTACACGCCGACAACCGAGCGTCCGGCTGTGTGCGCGGCCTGCATCGTCCTCCACGCGTCGGCCCTGCTCTTTCCAAAGATGGAAATAAGGATTTCGACAACGAACTCTTTCGGCGTGTAGTCGTCATTGATGAGGACAACCTTGTACATTTCAGGTTCTTTGACGTCCTGGCGGGGCTTCGTCTTCAGGTCTGTGCCGGAATCCGGCGGTCGCACAGCATCTCCCATATGCAAATCTCCTTTCTATAAGGTATGGAAGGAGCACCTGCAAGAAAAGCGCTGCGGGGAACAATATCTGATCGAGCGGAAACTCAGCTGCGGAAGCGTCCGAAGATAAGTCGCACGGCAATTCTCAAGAGGATGAAGATCGCAATCCAGATAAGAAGGAATGCGACAAACGATGCGCGAAAAAAGAGGAATACACGCAGTCGGTCAAGCAGGAGCAATCCGACGAACGAAATTCCGATCAGTAGGAGCAGCCCACCAAGTGTCCGAAAACCGGGGATCTCGTTGAATCGCACGGACTTTCGCATGATGACCAGGGTCGCCACCATCGAGAGGACAGGCAGCGCGTAGGTATAGATGCTCAGGGCAAGCAGATTGGTGTTCTGAAAGAGCGCAAGGTAGAACGCAAAGAAGAGCGCTGTCATTCCCGGCACCAGGGAAAGGTAGATCAGCACCGCGTAGAGATACTTCCAGGGAGGTAACGGGCCGTCGTAAGGTCCATGCAGAACTCTCAGAAGCAGGACGATAAGCGGCGTCGCTACGGCGTAGATAACCGGATAGAGCGGATGAGAGGATATGAGATTCAGTACCTCGAGTATCGACATCGGTCGGATTTCCTTCCCGGACAGTGTACGGGGTCAGCCTCGCGTTGACAACCTCGACGCGGCCGGAGCATCACCGGGCAGTTACGCCACCCGAGCCGGCGTCGTATTCTACGGCAAGCCCGCCGAGGGCTGTTTCGCGATATAGGCTCGGAAGATCGTGTCCGGTTCGCTTCATGGTTGCAACCACGGTATCGAACGATATGTGGTGGCGGCCGTCGGAAAGAATTGCGTACTCCGCGGCCGTCAGCGCACGGGCAGCGGCCATTGCATTTCGCTCGATGCAGGGTATCTGAACCAGACCGAGCACCGGATCACAGGTCAGGCCGAGGTGATGCTCGAGTGCCATCTCTGCCGCATATTCGATCTGACCCGGCGTGCCGCCAAATAGCTGGGCCGCCGCCGCTGCGGCCATCGCACACGCGGTGCCGATTTCACCCTGACAACCGACCGCCGCCCCGGAGATCGACGCATTGTGTTTCACGAGGTTGCCGACGAGCCCGGCAGTTGCGAGCGCTTTCAGTATGCTCTCCTCTTCGGCGCGCATCGTCTCTTTCAGGTAGCGGAGCACCGCCGGAACAACCCCGCTCGATCCGCACGTGGGCGCCGTCACCACGATTCCGGCCGAGGCGTTCTCCTCGGAGACCGCGAGTGCGTACGATGAGAGTCTTCCGGTTCTGCGAAGCATGCCTGAGTTCATCTGTCCTTTTCGGTAGTAGGAGAACGCTTTGCGTGAGACTCCGAGCGGCCCGGGAAGCGCACCCTCCGCGCGGAGTCCCCGACGGATCGTCTCCTGCATCGTCTTCCAGATGGTGGAGAGAAACTCGGGAAATGCCTTGTCCTCCCGTTCGAACGCCAGGTCGAAAAAGCCGCAACCGCGTCGATCGCACATTTCAAGCATCGTTTCCATGCTCGAGAACTCGTAGGTCAGGTCGCCGTTCGGAGCTCCCGAGGCAATCTGCTCGGCACCGAGATACGCCCCGCCGCCGACGCTGTACGCCTCCCAGCGCTCAAGCTGCGACCCCGAGTCGTCAAACGCCTCAAAACGCATACCGTTCGGATGAAACGGAAGCACCTCCTGAGGTCTGAAGACGATGTCGAGCGGTGACAGAACACTTGCGAGTGCGACGTCGGTGAGGTGTCCTCTGCCAGTCGCAGCGAGGCTTCCGAACAGGGTTACCCGATATGAGGATGCCTTCGGCCATTTTTGTTTGAAGTGAAAGGCTGCTGCGCGAGGTGCAAGCGTGTGGCTGCTCGACGGACCGGTTCCAATTCGATAGAGGGCCCGCAGTGATTCCATGACAGCTTCATTGTATCAGCGTGCACTGCCGTACGCAACGAGTACGGCTACACGTGGGAGCTCTCGAAGGCGTCGATAACCGAGAGTAACTCAGCCGGAAGACGTGAGCGGGCAAACGACGCAATCGGTTCCGGTACTCCGTAGTAAGCTTCGGCAATGGCTCCTGCTATGCAGGCAAGCGTATCGCTGTCACCGCCGAGGGAGACAGCGTTCCGTATGGCATCCTCGAAGCTTACTGAATCGAGAAAACAGACGATGGCCTCCGGAACCGTCCCCTGACACGTCTCATCGAAGGCGTAAGATGGTCTGATATCGGAGACCAGTCTGCCGAGGTCGTAGCCGAAACGGTTCTCGATTTCCCGGGCGAGTGCAAACCTCACCGCATGTTCGGCGGGGCGGGCGGGCGTTCCGGTCGCGGAAACGGGCCAGGTTCCTGCGCGCGCCCTGCGGGCAAGGTAGACCGCAAGTGCAATCGCCTCGGCGCCCTTTATACCTTCGGGGTGGTTGTGGCTGACAATCGCGCTGGCTTTTGCGCACGAAAGAGTATCCTCTTCGCGGTCAAACTCCCATCCCACCGGGCTGACCCGCATTGCGCTTCCGTTTCCGAAGCTGCCGTACGGCGTGTCATCGTCACCTGCAAGCCAGGCAGAGAAGCGGGCGCCCCATCCACGATCGGGATAACGTCGGCCGAAATCGCGATAGAAGCGGCTGAAATCGGCAATTGTGGGGAGCCCTTTTCCGCGATTTTCAAGAAGTGCGGCTGCTGTTGCGACCGTGAGTACCGAGTCGTCTGTGAATGACATACGATCATCGAAAAGAGCAAAACTCTTGTGCTTGATCCGATCCCACTCGTAAATGGAACCGATGATGTCACCGGCAATCGCGCCAATCATCGCCGTCCCCTATGTTGTCCGCGACGAAAACTCGAGATGGACGATTCTGTCAGGTGACACAGGGAAGGTAATACTGCCGCCGAGCTGAGCCGAAAGGCCCTTCAGAACCCGAATCCCCAGCGTACCCGACGCTTCCGCGCTTCGAAAGTTCCAGCCTGCTCCGTCGTCCTGGAACTCAAGCGTCCACCGCTCGTCGCCGTCTGCAATGAGCTTCAGATCGATGGTACCGGATCGACCGTCCGGAAATCCGTGTTTGAGAGAATTGATGATGAGCTCGGCAAGAATAAGGCCGAGCGGAATCGCTGTTCCCGCCACCATCTGAAAGCTGTCACCGGACACGTGAAACTTGACAGAGCTCGAAGCGCCGTGGAGCCGTATCAGATTTGCCAGCAGGTCGCCTGCATACTCCTGGAACTCGATGGTCGAGAGCGTGTCGCCGCGGTAGATGCGATCATGAACCAGACCGATTGATTCGACCTGACCACGCAGATGTTCGAGAACCGAACGCGTATCGCCCCCGGGCGGCAGCGCTCCGGCCTGAATACTGATGAGGCTGGATATTGTCGCGAGGTTGTTCTTCACGCGGTGGTGCACTTCGCGAAGCAGAAGCTCCCGGTCTTCGAGTGCGTCATTCAGTCGTCTTCGGGAGTTCACGAGCTCAGTTACATCGCGGATGAGAAGCAGTCGCAGATCCTGGAGCTTGTCTACAACTGGAAGCTCAGTCATGAGCGCAATCGCAGTCCGGATCTGGTAGAATGAACCACCGCGCGCCTCAGGCAGACTCCGCTGCAGCTCCGCAGCGTCTCCGGCGTACGGTTCGAGTCCGATCGAATCGATATGTCTGCCCAGAAGCGCCTCTTCCTGCACTGCAAGGATCTTCACAGCGGCCCGATTCGCGCCGACAACGAGGCCGTCTCCACTGGTTGTCAGCACACCATCCGACAGGCTATCGGTAAGGATCCTGAACCTGTCGAGTTCGGAGAGCAACTCCCGCGTTATGTAGCGTTCATGAACTTCATCGAGACCGAGCAGCGCCTGATCGTTTCCGTGAACCCTGCCGGATTTGGCCTGCTCGAGTGCGGCGAACACGTGCTTCGACATCTCGCGCAGCGGGCCTTTGGCTATGCACAGATCGATCTGCATGGAAGCCAGATCAATCTCCTTCTCTCGAGCTATTGCCGACAGCGCAACTATAAAGAGTCCGGACCAACGTTCGCGCGAACGGAGCACGCGGATGAGACGGAAACCGTCGATGTACGGCATCATGAGGTCGGTGAATACGATATCGGGATTCGCCTCTTCAAGAACCAGCAGTGCAGCCAGTCCGTTCTCCGCGCAGGTCACCGAGCAGCCGACTTCTCCCAGAACCTGTGACATGTACTCGAGAACGAGCGGAGAGTTGTCGACCACCAGTACTCGACGGGGAATAGCAGGCTCCACGTTACCTCCAGATGAAGAGATTTGGCGACAGATCTTTCAGGTCGTCATCAGAGATTATCGGCGCGATAATCCAAACTCCTGAAACATGGTACACTAGGAGGATGATGCGGGAAAAGGATGATGATGGGTACACACGGTCCCGGCTGCGGATGGTGAAGACCCAGATCGTTGCCCGCGGAATCCGGGACGCGCGCGTAATTCAGGCAATGGAGGAGGTGCCGCGCCACCGATTTGTTCCGGCTGCGCTCACCGCTCGCGCTTACGAAGACTGCGCACTCCCCATCGGTCACCGGCAGACAATTTCTCAGCCCTACATCGTGGCGCTGGTGCTTGAGCTCGCGCGGCTGCGAGGCTCTGAGCGCGTACTCGAACTGGGGACAGGCTCGGGCTACTCGACGCTGCTCCTCTCGCGCCTTGCCGGTGAAGTCTACACCTTTGAACTGCTCAGACCGCTTGCCGATCGGGCGCGGCTCCTGTTGCAGCGCTTCGGCTGTTCCAATGTACGGTTCTTCACCGGCGACGGCTCGAACGGGTGCGATGC
This sequence comes from Spirochaetia bacterium, assembly GCA_035530835.1. Taxonomy (GTDB): domain Bacteria; phylum Spirochaetota; class Spirochaetia; order DSM-27196; family DATKUC01; genus DATKUC01. The sequence goes on along the minus strand of DATKUC010000136.1, from coordinate 5,280 downwards.
GGGTTGTCCGTTTGATGTGGTTCTGATCTGGGCGGCCGCGTCGCAAACGCCACCGGTCCTGTTTCAGCAGCTATCGCCGGGCGGCACATTGATAGTGCCGGAGACTGATCAGACGTTCGAATCTTCAGACGGCCGGCCGGTGCAGATGCTCGTTCGTTACCTGAAATCCGAAGGAAGGATTGACCGGACCGAGATCTGCGCGGTCAGCTTTGTTCCGCTCTTGTGGGAATGATCAGTGGATTATCTGTCCGGTGAGCGCATCGACTGAAACCTCCGCGCCGGTGTTCATCCGCACGATGAATCTCGGATCACCTGCGGCGGGGCGAACAAACCGGGCGGTACCGGCAGTTGTTCCGGCATGCGAGTTCAGCGCCGCGTCGATAGCCTGTCTCCGGGATATCGGCGTCCCGGTCGAGTCGTGGCGCCAGGCTGCGGTGCTCTCCTGACTGATGAGAGGACGCGGGGTAGATGCGGCGTCGTCCATCGCGCTTATCGCGGCATGTTCGACATCAGTTCGGGTTACGGCAAACAACGTGCCCGCTCCGAGCACGAGGACTGCAACGATGAGTACGATCGCAAGGCGGCTTTTCCGACCCGGTGAGAGCTCCCGGGTACTGCTGGTATCTTTGCTCATGATGCCGAATAATGTAAGGAATGGAACGCATAAGGACAAGTTGGAGATGATATGGCGGTAAAGAGACCGGTGATCGGCAGACTCTCACTGACTGCGAAGGGCTTTGGATTCGTTCAGGTGGAGGGGATGCCGGACATCTTCATCGATCTTGATCACCTGAATACCGGGATGGATGGTGATCTGGTCGAGGTGGAAGTGTTCAGCTCGTCCCGACGCAACAGGCCGGCTGGCAAAGTGCGCCGAGTAACCGAACGGAGCGGCAGAAAGATTATCGGTGTTTTCCGCAAAACCGCCGAGGGCGGGAAGCTCTATCCTGAGGACAACCGGGTACCGAGTTCGCTTGCTATTTCCCCGGATCAGCTCTCAACCGGTCCCTTCGCCGGGAAAGTTCGAACAGGGACCGTGGTCGCCGCGGTGCTCGAACGGTGGGACAATCCAAAGGCGAAACCTGTCGCGAGGATTTCCGACGTCATCGGCGACCAGGGCGATCCGGGAATGGATCTGAAGGTCATTGCGCTTGTTCGCGGACTCGCACTCACTTTTCCGGAAAGTGTCGAAGCCGCAGCGCGCGAAATCCGCAATCCGAATATGAGAAAGGAAGCACGAAACCGGCTTGATCTGCGCAAGCTCGACTGTGTAACCATTGATCCTGAGTCTGCACGCGATTTCGACGATGCACTGTCGGTAGAGCAACTCGAGAACGGACTGTTCGAAGTCGGTATCCACATTGCGGATGTGAGCCACTTCGTTCCCGAGGATAGTGAGATTGACAGGGAAGCGTACCGCCGGGGCACGAGTGTCTATTTCGTTCAGTCCGCTCTGCCCATGCTGCCCGAGAGGCTCTCCTCCGATCTGTGCAGTCTCATGCCCGGGCAGGATCGACTGGCATTCAGCGTGCTCGTCACGCTTGACTCCCTCGGCACGATCCACGACTACCGGATAGCGCCGTCGGTTATCCGCAGCAAGCATCGGTTCACATACCGCGAAGCTCAGTCGGTCCTTGCAGGAGAGGCGCATCAGTTCGGCCGCATGCTCCATCTTCTCGAGCTCCTTGCCAGCGTGCTGGGCGGATTGCGCAAACAGATGGGCAGCATCGATTTCGACGTGCCCGAGAGGGCAATTGTGCTGGACAAGGACGGAGTTCCCCTGTCGGTAAATACGGTTGAACAGATCGATTCCCAGCGTCTGGTCGCGGAGTTCATGCTTCTTGCCAACCGGATCGTAGCCGGTCACGCGGTGCAGCTCGGAAAGCAGCGCAAGGTAGTGCTCCCGTTCGTCTACCGGGTGCACGAGCGCCCGGCTGCCGAAGACGTCGAGCAGATGGTTCGCAACCTGCACGAGCTGGGCCTTCCGTACAAGGTCGAACAGACTGTCACCCCCGATGACTATCGCAACATACTCCGCGTAATCGAAAACTTCGAGTTCAAGGACTTTGTGGAACGGGTAGCGTTCTCTTCGATGACGAAAGCGGAGTACCGCAGGGTGAACGAAGGGCACTTCGGACTGGCGTTCGACGCCTACACACACTTCACTTCACCGATCAGGCGGTACGCGGACCTCGTCGTTCACCGGTTGATGCGCGGATATCTGGCCACCGAGCAAACCGGGGAGGGCGGCAGGACACGCCCACACAACGGCAAGGTGCTTTCGGCCTATCTCGACGATGTCTGCATCCGCTGCTCGGATGCTGAAAAGGTCGCAACCGGCGCAGAACGCGAGTATTCGAAACTCAAGAGCCTCGAGTTTCTCGAGCGGAAGGTGGGGAAGGTATACGATGGCATCATATCGGGCGTGACTTCATTCGGATTGTTCGTCGAACTGTCGCGGTACCTGATCGAGGGGCTCGTGAAGATCACGCAACTTCCCGATGACACCTATCGATATGATGGGCCGAACTTCCGGTGCGTGGGAGAAAAGAGCGGCAAGGTCTACCGTCTCGGTGATCGGGTCACGGTGCGCATCGAACGAGTGTCGGTAGCCGACAGGAAGGCTGATTTTGCCCTGGTAGAGCCGAACCGCAGTGGCGGAGCCAGGGTCAGTCGGCGGAGGCCGACTGGACGGGCGAAAGCCTGATATCCAGATCGTGCTGGGAGGTGAGCTCCTCGAACTCTCCTCGGAGCCTGCGGACCGAAACCTCCGGTGGAATGGATATTCTCGCCCTCATCAGGAACATCGGCGCACCGGTCCACGGTGCCGCGCTCGTCTCTGTCTCGAGGTTCTCGATATTGATCGCCTCGCGCCTGAGTATGGAGGTGACCGCGTGCACAATGCCCGGAGTGTCGAGCGATATCGACTCGAGAAGATAGGGACGGCTCATGCCGCTCTGCTGCCTCGGTTCGGTTCCCTTCAGCTCGATATGCAGATCAAGTGCGCTGCCGAGAGCGGGAAGTTCACCGATCAGCCGGTCAACGTCGGAAGCATCCCCGGAGACGAGAAGAATCGAAACGAACTCGCCGCCGAGCAGCGCCATCCGACTCTCTTCGATATTGCACTTTCGTTCAAGCACAGCAAGGGAGAGATCGTCGACAATTCCGACCCGGTCGTGACCGAGCGCCGTTAGTACTGCGTGATGCTTCATATGTAGTTCCGTGGTGGACACGCTGGATGATTCGCTTCTGTTCTTCGCATGGGCTGATTGTAGACGCGCTGGACCGGAATGCTCAAGTGTTCTTTCTTGACGCCGGGGGTGCGGAACACCTATCATGAACTCCGCCCTGATTGAACGGATCGAGCGGAAAATTCCTGGCGAAAATGGAGTGGAGGATTTGACAGACAATCGGACCAGTTCCATCGTCCAGGCCTCTTGGATCGGAATCGTCGGAAATGGACTTCTCGCGATCCTGAAGATTGTGGTCGGCTTTGTAGCCGGAAGCATGGCAGTAATCAGTGACGGCATCGATTCATCGACGGACATCATCACGTCGATCATAACGCTGGTGACCGGGCGCATCGTCGCAAAGCCACCGGACATCGAACATCCGTATGGCCACACGCGGGCGGAGACCATCGCCACCAAGAGCCTTTCGTTCGTGATCTTTTTCGCCGGGGCGCAGCTTGCACTGTCGGCAATCGGAAGACTCAGGCAGGGCGGCGATCCGATTCTCCCGGAACCGATCGCCGTCTACGTCACGATCCTCTCGATCTTCGGAAAAATCTTCCTTGCGGCATACAAGTTCCGCGTGGGCAAGCGGGTCTCGAGCCCGATGCTCATCGCCGACGGCAAGAACATGCGGAACGATATCGTCGTCTCCGTCGCGGTTCTGTTCGGCCTCGCCTGTACGTTCATCCTGCGCACGGCGATTATTGACGCTATCACGGCGCTTGTGGTCAGCCTCTGGATCATGCGCGTTGCCTTCGGAATCTTCCTCGAGACCAACGCCGAGCTGATGGAGGGTCACGAAGACCGGGCGACCTACCAGCGCATCTTTGACGCTGTTGCGGAAATTGAAGGTACAAACCATCCGCATCGGGCGCGTATCCGGGAGATCGGCAATATGTACATCGTAGATCTGGATATCGAGGTGGACGGTTCCATGACTGTGCTGGAGGCACATCGAATTGCGCAGTTGACCGAGCGGAAGATCACCGAACGGATCGAGAATGTCTATGACGTCCTGGTGCACGTGGAGCCGCTAGGAAACGTCGAACACAGTGAACGGTACGGCGTCTCCCAGCGAAAACTCGATGCAGGCAAGCAGGACTAACCGGAGTATTTCCAGGACGACCCGGGCTTCATCTCCCTGACCTGCACGCCCTTCGGTGAAAATCCTTCGCTGGTCGGCGCGATCAGGCCGAAGGTTCCATAGTGGATCGGTACCGCGTACTTCGGTCGAATGAACTCGGCGGCCATTGTTGCGGCCTCCACACCCATGGTGAACCGGTCGCCGCAGGGAATCATCGCAACATCGGGTTTGTACATCTCACCGATAAGCTTCATGTCGGAGAAAAGCGCGGTGTCTCCGGTGTGGTAAATGGTGATGCCTCCGATGCGCACGACCAGACCGCACGCGAGTCCCATGTACTGTCCATCGAGTGATGAAGAGTGGAACGCCTGCGTGAGCGCGACCCAGCCGAAGTCCGTCTTGACCCGTCCGCCCGGATTTGCGGGCTCGATCTTCTGGATCCCTTTCGAGGCGACATAGCTGCAAATCTCGAACGATGCGATTACGGTTGCGTCGTTCTTCTTGGCGATTTCCAGCGTGTCTCCAAAATGGTCGGAATGCCCGTGACTCAACGCAATGTACTGACAGCTCAGATCCGCGGCCTTCTGCGTTGCTACCGGATTTCCGGTAAGGAACGGATCGATGACCAGCTGATGCGTGCCATCGTCGAACTGGAACCCTGAGTGACCAAGAAACGTGATGTTCAGTGCCATGCTGCTCCTCCATAGCTTTCTAAAATACTCAGCTAAAGATCGCGGTTTGAGGAGCGCATCGTCAAACTCCCAGTGATCCCATCCGTTCAAATGCAAATCGGGCGGCCGAAACCGTCTGGTCGATGTCCTCGTCGCTGTGTGCAGCCGAGACGAATCCAGCTTCATAGGCTGATGGGGCGAAGTAGACGCCCCGCTGCATCATGGCGTCGAAGTAGGCGCGGAACCGGGCGGGATTCGACTCTTTGGCAGTGGACCAGTCAATGACGGGCTT
>DATKUC010000135.1:0-10349 GCA_035530835.1 Spirochaetia bacterium | reverse complement strand
TTGAGACCACGCGCCGGGGAGAACCCGGCAAACTTCAGTGTGATCTCGCATTTCGCTCGTACAATCATTCCGTGAATGGTCCCGTGAGCAATCTCCACGTGTGATGATCGCCACTATTTCTCTTATGCAGCGTACTCGGGCATTCCGGAACCGAATTGATCGGTTCCCGGTCATGCTAGTGATATGGGAAAAAGGATTGAGTAACAAAAACGTGGGTGAGCCCACAAAAGTGAAGATCGAAGTTCGTAATCTATCCAAGGTTTTCGGTCGGCATCCGGAACGGGCACTGAGCCTTCTGAAGAGCGGAGTAACCAAGACGGACATACTTGCAAAGACCGGGCTTGCCGTGGGCATCTCACATGTCTCCTTTGATGTATACGAGGGCGAAATACTTGTTGTCATGGGGCTCTCGGGTAGCGGAAAATCAACGTTGATCCGCTGCATAAATCGCCTCATCGAGCCGACGTCGGGGTCCGTCCTGATCGACGGCGAAGATGTCACGAAGCTGGATGAGAACGGTCTGCGAAGCGTACGGCGCCGGAAGTTCGGCATGGTGTTTCAGAGCTTTGCGCTCTTTCCGCATCGGACCGTACTGGAAAACGTCGAGTTCGGCCTTGAGATCCAGAACGTGGACCCCGCCGTGCGCAGAAGAGCCGCCGAGGAGTCATTGAGTCAGGTCGGACTCGATGGTTGGGGCGCCTCAATGCCTCACCAGTTATCTGGCGGCATGAAGCAGCGGGTGGGACTAGCCCGCGCCCTTGCGATTGACCCGGACATCCTCCTCATGGATGAAGCGTTCAGCGCGCTTGATCCGCTCATCCGCGCTGAGATGCAGGATCAACTCATCTCACTCGAGTCGAAGGTAAGAAAGACGATTCTGTTCATCACTCACGATCTTGATGAAGCGCTGAAAATGGGCGACCGAATTGTGCTTATGAAAGATGGAGAGGTTGTGCAGATCGGGACTCCGGAGGATATCCTCGCGCATCCGGCCAACGACTACGTTGCCAGGTTCCTCGAAAACGTGGACATCACGAAAGTGCTTACCGCAGCAGAAGTGATGAGACGACCGAAGCAGGTAGCATTCGTCAAGGATGGTCCCCGGACTGCGCTGCGGAAGATGAAAGAGGAGGGACTTTCAGGGCTCTTTGTCGTGCGGCAGAATCACGAACTTGTCGGGTACGTTACAGCGGAGAACGCGTCGATTGCGGCGCAGCGGGATGATCACTGGCTGGTTCACGTGGTGGACTACGACCAGGTCCTGACAACCGACCTGGATACTCCGGTCCGCCAGCTCTTCTCAGTGGTAGCAGGCTCCACCGACCCGGTGGCCGTTGTAGATGGCGAGCGCGTCCTGCGAGGCGTGGTGGTGCGCGGTTCGGTGCTTGCAGCGCTTGCAGAACGAGGAGAACCACATGATTGATATTCCAAAGATCCCTATAGCTCACGGCATCGACCTGCTTTTGAACTGGTTGACCACGGTGCTCTCCCCCGCTACGCGGGCGATCTCCCATGTGATTGAAAATGGAATCAACGCTATCGTGAGTGCGCTCGGATTCGTCCCCCCGTGGCTCCTGATTCTGGTAATCGGCATTATGGCGTGGCGCCTTGCCGGCAGGAACGTTGCAATATTCGCGGTTATCGGTCTGCTGTTCGTCTGGAACGTAAGGCTCTGGGATCCGACACTTTCGACAATCGCGCTCGTCCTTATCGCCACTCTCATTGCAGTGCTGATCGGCGTACCTGTGGGAATAGCCTCAGCACTTTCGCCGCGGTTCTACAAAATCATGACACCGATCCTTGATTTCATGCAGACCATGCCGGCATTCGTCTATCTCATCCCGGCAATTCCCTTCTTCGGACTCGGTCCGGTTGCGGCTGTATTTGCCACAGTTATCTTCGCAATTCCACCGTCGATCAGGCTGACCGGTCTCGGCATTCGACAGATCAATTCTGAACTGATCGAAGCCTCCGACTCATTCGGATCGACTACGATGCAGAAGCTCATGAAGGTTCAGCTGCCGCTTGCACTTCCTACAATTATGGCAGGCATAAACCAGACCATCATGCTGTCGCTTTCAATGGTGGTTATCTCGGCAATGATCGGAGCCGGAGGCCTCGGCGGCGAAGTATGGCGGGCCATCCAGCGGTTGCAGCCTGGTCAGGGATTTACCGCAGGACTCGCGGTGGTGATTGTCGCGATGGTCTTCGATCGCATTACTCAACGGGTAACTAACGGACGGAGACAGAGGTCTTCGTTCCTTAAAACACTACTTTACAGGAGGGAAGCATGAAACGCATGTTGCGATTCATTCTCATTTCGATGCTCGTCTCGGGCATTACGGCAGGTATGGCCTTTGCAAACGGATCACCGGAAAAGAGCCCGGCTCCAAAGAGCAAAGGCAATGTCGAGCTGGTGTACGTACAGTGGGCACGCGCGGTGGCTATCACCAATGTCGCAGGGGTCATCCTGCAGGACCTCGGCTACACGGTAAAGACCAATTCAGTGGCGAATGCCGCAATGTGGGCATCAGTTGCCTCAGGTGATGCGGATGCACTCCTGTGCGCATGGTTGCCGAATACTCACAAAGAGCTTTACGCCAAGTACAGGAATGATGTTGTTGACGTTGGCCACAACTACAACGGCGCCAAACTCGGACTGGTTGTTCCCTCATATGTACCCTACAACACGATCGCGGAGCTCTCCGCGCATGCAGCACAATTCGACAACAAGATCATCGGCATTGATCCGGGAGCCGGAGAGATGATCGAGACCGAGAAAGCGGTCAAGAACAATGTGGAAGGACTTGGAAAGTTCAAGGTCGTTGAAGGGAGCGGTCCGGCGATGACTGCAGCTCTGGGTGCGGCCATCAAGGATAAGCAGCCCATAGTCGTGACCGGGTGGAAACCGCACTGGATGTTCGGACGGTGGGATCTGAAGATCCTCAAGGATAACGCAGGCATTTACGGGAGCGCCGAGCATATCGATACCATCGTCACCAAGGACCTCCAGCAGAAGAAACCGGGTGTCTACAAGTTCCTTGCAAACTTTGACTGGACCAAGTTTGACCTGGGTTCAGTTCTGGTGGCAAACAAGAATGGCTTGGATCCCCACGCGAGCGCCGAGCAATTTGTGAACAAAAACAAGGCAAAAATCAATTCAATGCTTCCTGCGGGAATGCAGATATAGTTGAAGAAACGCGCCTGACACGATCGGCCTGTCTTTCCATAGCGTCCCACAGTGGGGCGCTTTTTTTGGGTCTTCGCGATTGTCTTGCGACTTTTTTGCAGATAGTGTATATTATGGATATTACGGTCAAATCCGAGGAAGGCGTTGAAAGCGAATCCGGGAAACGCAAAGCACAAGCCTGTGCCGCGTAGCAGGACGATCTCCGGCATTCAGGAACTGCGTGAACAGTTACTGGGGCGTGTCATTGTAGTGGTGCTCGTGGGAGGCACAATCGCCTATCTGCCGAGTGCCTATCTTGCGATCCGAAGCGGCTTGTGGATCGTTTTCGCTGCTGACTCGATAGGCATAGCCTACGCGAGTGTGCTGGCCATATTCTCGACCCGGTTCAGTTACGCAGTCCGAGTCTTTTCATGTGTGGCGGTGTTCTACGGTATCGGCGTGGTTCTGCTCATCTACACCGGGCACTTCGGGGCGGGCAACATGTACCTCTTTGCGGTCGTCTTTCTGACTGCACTATTTGGACCCCGCAGCGCAATTATCCTCGCGAACTCGGTCGCCACTCTTACTCTCGTCGCATTTTCGCTTGGATGTACGGCCCAGCTTCTCCCATGGAAGCAGGACAGTGTAACTCTGCTCATTTTGACTTTCAATTTCACGTTTGTTTCGCTGATACTCTCTTTTGCAGCGAACTATCTTCTTCGTGAATACGCCGAATCGGCATCCGCAGAAAAACGGCTTCGCGAGTCCGAACAGTCATCAATCATGGAGCTCGAACACCGGGTGCGGAACAATCTGCAGGTTGTATCAAGCCTCGTGAATCTTCGCTCGAGCAACGGTTCGGATCCGGGGCGAGCTCTGGACAATATTCGATCTGCCATCGGGTCGATCTCCCGTATCCACCGGCTCCTCTACAAGGAGAGCGGAAATCACCTCATCGCGCTCGACGAAGTCCTGCACTCGACGGTGAGGCAGTTTGGTTCGGAGAATCCCGATGTCAACTTCTCGTATGAGTGGAACGGAACGCAAATCTCTGTGAACGGTGACTTCGCGGTGGCACTGACTGTCATGATCAATGAGATGCTGAGGAATGCAACAAAACATGCGTTCTGCGGAAGGGCGGATGGACAAATATCAGTCCGGGCCGAGCACTTTGAACTCGACAGCACGGTGCAGATACGGATCAAGGACAACGGATCCGGCATGAGCGACAACGTCGATGGAACCGGACTTCAGATAATCCGGGCGCTTGCCGACCAGCTGAATGCACGCTTGGAGGTCTCCCGCGCACCCGGAGTCACATACCTTCTACAAACCTCAGTTAGCGGATCGAAGCCGCCATTAATTGTGTAACTCTCCGTCCACGTCGGAGTTTATATAGTGTAACGAAGCACAAGGCCACACGAGCTTTGCTTTCCGAGCAGTTGCGGCCGCACCGGGGTCCTCCTACCTCCTTCCCCGGGCGGCCGCCTTTTTTTGGATATTCAGTTACACTCGATTGGCGGTGCACATTGTGTATCGTGCTATTCAGGCAATGCCGTCAGTTTGTTCCCACCTAAACTAGTTCCTTGTTATTGATTTTTCCCTTCATAAACGCGATGAACTCGTCGCGGGGAATGCCGTTCTTCTGTTCTCCGGTCCGGGTACGCAGGCTGACCGATCCGTGCTCCTCTTCCTCTCCGCCGACTATGACCATATAGGGCACCTTGCGCATTTGCGCCTCGCGGATTTTCGCGCCCATTTTCTGATCTGCAACATCGGCTTCAGCCCGGAACCCGGCAGCCCTGAGATCGGCGGCTACCTTCTGTGCATAGGGGTTGAACTTCTCGCCGACAGAAACAACGATAGCCTGCACCGGTGAGAGCCACACCGGCAGCGCGCCACCGTAATTCTCAAGGAGAATGCCGATGAACCGTTCAAGAGACCCGAGAATTGCCCGGTGCAGCATAACCGGCACCTTGCGACTCCCGTCAGCGTCGACGTATTCGGCATCAAGGCGTTCCGCAGAGGGCAACTGGTAGTCAATCTGCATGGTGCCGCATTGCCAGCCCCGTCCGAGCGCGTCGTAGAGGGTGAACTCGAGTTTTGGCCCGTAGAACGCGCCTTCACCCGGTGCTTCTTGGTATTCATATCCCGAGGCACGGCACGCGTTGGCGAGGTTTGCCTCAGCCCGGTCCCAGTCTGCGTCACTTCCCGCTCGAACATCGGGGCGCAGTGAAAGCCGGACAAGGACCTTCTCCGGATCAAAGCCGAAATCACGGTAGATTTCACGCAGGAGATCGGTAAACGCTACGATCTCGGTTTCCACCTGCTCTTCAGTGCAGAAGATGTGCGCGTCGTCCTGAACAAAGCCGCGAACGCGCATGATACCGTGGAGAGCACCTGAAGGTTCGTTGCGAACGCAGGAACCGAACTCCGCCAGGCGCAGGGGGAGGTCGCGATAGCTCTTCAGTCCCTGTTTGAATACTTCAACGTGTCCGGGACAGTTCATCGGCTTAAGCGCAAAGAGTCGCTTTTCGCTTTCGGTGACCAACATGTTCTCGCGAAACTTTGCCCAGTGCCCGGACTTCTCCCACAGCGATTGCGGCATCACCGACGGAGTCTTTATCTCCTGGTACCCGGCCTCACGAACCTTGACGCGAACATAGTCCTCGACCACGCGCCAGATGGTCCACCCATTCGCGTGCCAGTAGACCTGCCCCGGATTCTCCGCATCGAGATGAAACAGATCGAGCTGACGGCCGAGCTTCCGGTGATCCCGTTTTTCCGCCTCTTCGAGCTGTTTGAGGTACGCTTCGAGGTCCTTGCGGTTGTGGAACGCGTAGGCGTAGATGCGCTGAAGCTGGGCGTTCTTCTCGTCGCCCTTCCAGTAGGCTCCGGCGACCTTGACCAGCTTGAAGCTGGTCGGATCGAGGCGCGCCATATCCTCAACGTGCGGACCGCGACACAGGTCGACGAACTCGTGAGAACGGTAGAGACTGATCTCTTCGTTCTCCGGAAGTCCCTCGAGTATGGCAAGCTTGTAGATCTGACCGGAGAACACCTGCGCTGCGGTCTTCTTGTCGACAACTTCCTTCACAAAGGGCGAACGGGATTTGATGATCTCCCGCATCTTCGCTTCAATGATGGGAAAATCTTCTTCGTTCAGGGGACGTGGCAGTCCGAAGTCGTAGTAGAACCCGTTGTCCACGGGCGGTCCGATTGCGATTTGCGCATCGGGAAAGATCTGCAACACTGCCTCTGCCATGACGTGGGCAAGACTGTGACGCTTCTTGAAGAGTGATTCGTCCTGTTCGAGACGTTTCTGGGCGGTAGCGGTTACTGCCATGTGGTACTCCAGCTCTCTTGCGATTTCGCCGGGACGGGAAAACACTCTTTCCCGCGGTACCACCCCGCTTCACCGGTCAGCAAAGACCGGCGCTCTCTTCACCCGCTGACGGAGGGTCTCCGGTTCACAGACCGGCCGCCCCCCTTAGTCACGTCTGCCACAGGTGCTGGCTCCGGTTTCCGGGGGGAATCCCGAAGGGGTTTTCTCAACGCGGTTCCGGAAACCCCTCTCAGCCGCGGGGGTTTCTCTCTGTCGGTCCGTTCGCCGGTACTCGTCTTCGGGGCAAGTTACACTCGCATGCAAACGCTATTATACGATTTCCCGAAGCGATGGGGAAGCCTCAGTGAGCGTGGCTGACTAAACCTGCAGACACGCCTGAGCACGCGAAAGAAGCAATTTCCGCTCGCGTTCGTTCCTCGTGAGAGCAGCAGCCCGGTTGAACTCCTCCCGGGCCTCAGGCAGTCTGCCGAGTTTGAACAGGATGTCGCCCCGGACGCTTGGCAGATGATGGTAGTTTTGCAGTGCAGGGTGCGTCGCTACGGCCTCGAGAATTGCGAGACCCGCTTCAGGCCCGGAGGCCATGGATACAGCAACTGCCCGGTTAAGCTCGATTACGGGTGATGGGGAAACGCGGCCAAGGAGCATGTAGAGTCGCGCAATCTCATTCCAGTCGGTCTGTTCTGCAGTCAACGCACGCGCATGGCATGCGGCAATTGCGGCTTGAAGCGTATAGCTCCCGGCAACGCTTCCCGCCTTCAGCGCACGGTCGAGCGCTGCAAGTCCCCGCCGGATAAGGAGGGGGTCCCAGGCGGCACGGTTCTGTTCAAGCAGCATCACCGGCTCCCCGTTGGATCCCGCACGGGCACGGGCGCGGGAGGATTGAAGCTCCATGAGCGCCACGAGGCCGTGAACCTCAGGTTCGGCCGGCGTCCGTTCTGCGAGCATTCTTCCGAGCCGCAGGGCCTCGTCACACAATTCCGGACGCATCCACGCGCTGCCGGCAGTGGCGGTATATCCTTCGTTGTAGATGAGATATATCACACCCAGCACCGATTCAAGCCGCTCTGCGAGTTCGGCTCCCTGCGGAACTTCGAACTGAACCTTCGCGCGGGAAAGCGTACGCTTTGCGCGTACTATACGCTGGGCGATGGTGGACTCGGAGACGAGAAAAGCGCGAGCGATCTCGTCGGTCGAAAGCCCGCCGAGAAGGCGGAGTGTGAGGGCGACCCTCGACTCGGCAGCCAGTACCGGATGACACGCGGTAAACATGAGCCTCAGCAGGTCATCGCCGAACTCATCGAGCGCGACCCGTTCCACCGAATCTTCCTCTCCATCATGCCGAAGCGATAACTCCCGCCCGAGCGCCGCCTGCTTTTCGGATAGTCTGCGCGTCCTGCGTACCGCGTCGATTGCGCGTCTGCGCGCTGTAACCACGAGCCACGCACCCGGATTATCAGGAACCCCCGACACCGGCCACCGTTCGAGCGCGACTATCAGCGCATCGTGTGCAATCTCCTCTGCAAGATCGAGGTCGCGCACGATGCGCGCAACCGCCCCGATCACCGCCGCGGACTCGATTCGCCACACCGCATCGAGCGTTCTTTGAATCGCTGATTCGTTCACAGAAAGAACTTACCAGTCGGCGGCACATCGGGACAAGCCTGCGACCTCTACGACTCGAAATCGGCCGGCTCGAACACCTGGCGGACCTCTATGACATCGCCGTCGCCCGCCGGACATCGACGCGCCCATTCGACAGCCTCGTCCTTCGAGCGAACCTGGATCATCCAGAACCCGCCGAGCACCTCCTTGGCTTCCGAGAACGGCCCATCTGAGATCACCGGTTTCCTGCCGGCGGCAAACTTTACCCGGGCACCCTTCTCCGGCGGATGCAGGCCATCACCGGCAAGAAGAATACCCGCCTTCACGAGCGCCTCATTGTACACAGACATCTCTGCGATAGCTTCGGGCGTCGGTGCAGCGGGTGACTCACCCGGCCCCTGGTAGACTGCAGGTATCATCAGCATCATGAATCTCATGTCGATCGCCTCCTAATCTGTACGACGAACGGGGGTCCCTGAAATCGACAACGGACACGCCTTTCCCATCCGCAATACCTGATGTACAATGGGTAAGCTTCACCCAAATAGACCCTTTGCAGCTTTGTCCCACGGAGGATTCCATGTTCTCAGGAGAAAGCTATGTTCCGACGCTCAACCGCGGATTGCGCGTATTCTTCTCGCAGTTCGTGCGTGCAAGCCTGACCCGTCCGAGACTTGCTGCGTTCTTTGCGGCCACCGTGGTCCGTCAGCTGCGATCGGCTCAAGTTCGAGCGAAGTGGGCGCGCGAGCAGCTTCATGTGCCGCCGATCGTCATCTTCAGCGTTACCGACAGATGCAACCTGCACTGCAAAGGTTGTTTTGCGCAGGCAATCCGGACCGAACCGACTGATGAGCTTTCCGCCTCCGACATATCGCGAATTATCGGAGAGTCGGTAGAGCTCGGCGTATCGTTTGTTATTGTGGCGGGAGGTGAACCGCTGATGCGTCCTGAGATTCTCGACATTGTCGGCTCGTTTCCCCGAACGATATTCCTGCTGGTCACCAACGGACTGCTGCTCGGTGCTCCACTTGTGGCCCGTCTGCGACGGCAGCCGAATACCATCCCGGTACTCAGTATAGAAGGGAACGAGCCAGAGACGGATGCTCGTCGCGGGCAGGGAGTCCATGAACGACTGCGTGCGCGAATGAGCGAACTTAAGCAGGCGGGGATCTTCTTCAGCCTCTCCCTCACTGTCAATCGGGCGAACTTCGACACGGTCACTGATCTTCAATTCATTGATGATGCAATCGATTCAGGCTGTGGTTTCTTCCTCTTCCTCGAGTACACACCGGTCAGAGAGGGAACCGAAAGCTGGGTTATAACCGAAGAACAGAGAATGCGCATGGGAGAGATCGTCAAGGATCTCCGCTCCCGGTATCGGGCAGTGTTCATTGCTGTTCCGTGGGATGAGGAGGATGTCGGCGGTTGCCTCGCCGCAGGGCGGGGATTTGTTCACATAAGCGCGGACGGAAAGCTCGAAGCTTGTCCCCTCGCGCCGTTTTCGGATAGAAGCCTGACATCAGTTTCATTCCGGGAAGCACTCGGCTCCCCCCTGCTCCGGCTGCTTCGGGATTCGCACGAGCAGTTCGACGACACCTCAGGTGGGTGCAGCCTCTGGAAGGAACGAGAGCGCATTACGGCGCTCGCGAAAAAATCCAGCGCGCTTGAGGCGAGATAGGGGACGCTCCAGATCGAGGTTATCGAAGGGAAGCATCACTACACATTCGCGTATCAGCTTACTGACGAGGATTCGGCTCATGCAGCGCCCCGTTGAAATCATTCCCGCTGACTGTCGGCGTAAATCCTGATTGCCTCCGACACGAACCGGGATAGGCCAGGCTGCACCTTCTCGTAATTCGCGGCGAATCTCGGATCATTCGCATACATCTCACCCAGTCCACGACAGACTGCTATCGGACAGGTGTAGAAACGGTCGTTAATGTACAGATGGTGCTGTCGCACAAGTTGCTGCATCCTCTCGCTGTCCGGGGCCGCGCCCTCAGCGAAGAGCTCGCCCATCGCCGTCTGAAGAGCGGCACCCTCCTTCAGAATGCGTCCCCACTCCGCCTTCGAGTAGCGAGCGGTCCTTCTTCTACTCTCCGCCACTGTTGCAGGATCGAAGCGGGCGTCTGTCTCCTCATCGTACTGCTTCTGCTGCTCGAGAGCTGCATCCACATCAAACCCTTCGAAAAGCTTATGTCCTTCCATAATGACCTCTCCCGTAAGCGATGC
>DATKUC010000134.1:0-48585 GCA_035530835.1 Spirochaetia bacterium | reverse complement strand
CTCCCATTGACCCGCCCATAACAACTACAAGATCAACATCAGATGCACGGGGCAGGATACCGCCTTCGTACATGGGGACCGACTGAGGAAGGACTCCGTTCAAATCCGCCCAATCCGCAATACTGCCCGGACCCTCGAATGGAACGTGAGTAATTATGCATAGCCGCCGCGCCATCAACCCATGATAGCGAAATCAGGAAATGTAGAGAAGCCGGAACCGTCAGAATGAAGAGCTTCGAAGTGGAGCCTGCCGGCTCAACCTTCCAACTCATGAATGGATTCTACCACCGCGTCGAGCTCGGAATAGGCGAACGGAAGCTGGATATCCGGAACGTTCGCCGCTCGCTGATTCGAGTTCGCTCGGCGATCAACCGGGTGCGCCCGGAGCCACGGAATGTCGCGGGAGGCGGCAAGCGCGCTGATTTCAGCGACATCCGCTGCAGGATCGATCCAGCTGTTGATCTGCGATTCCTCAAGCACGACCGGCATTCGCTTCTTGACGTTATGGACTATCTCCATGAGCCGGTTTGCCGCAGTGGTTACCACGGAGAATGTGTCAATTGCATCGGCAGTAGAGGGTTCGGTCCAGTGCGACCAGAGCGCTCCCAGGAAGAGCGGCCGGCCATCGGCAGGATAGATGTAAAACGGATAGGATTTGCCATCGTGTTTGTGAAACTCGAAGAATCCCGAAGTGATCATGACAGCACGGCCGGCACGCGCCGATGCGCGAAACGACGGTTTTTCGAACATCGTCTCCGAGCGCGCATTGATCAGTTGATTCTGCCGCTGACGGGCGTCTTCAATCGAACCTGACCAGTGCGGTATCAGGCCCCAGCTCATGAGCGTGACCTGCCCGTCCGGCCGAAGCACCGGCCAGAGCGGATGATCATAGGCTGTCGCAATAAAGTAGGTCGGGAACTCCTCGCTCAGCACGTTCCGCTGCGTGAGCCACGCAATGACCGCGTTCTGGGCTTCACTCCTCATGAAGCTTGCCAGCATGCACACAGATGACCTCCGGACTCGTTCATCGATCAGTCCGATTATACGGGAAACAGATCACCTGAACAACAAAATGCGTTCACGCTGCGGCAGGCAGAGAACATTTATCAGTTTGTGACACAAATGTGATCTGCAACAAGTAGATTCATGATGTCGATAATAGAGCAAGAGGAGGAATTCCCCGATGCAAACGAGAAATCTTGTGCGAACGGTCGCACAACTTGTACAGGCTCACCCAGCTGATTTTTATCCCGGACAGCCGCTGATCGACTGGCTGCAGGAGACAGGTGAAGCGGACCTTGCCCGCATCAATGCGTTCGCCGTCGCAGATTCGCGAGGTTTCCTCCGCGATAAATTGCTTGCAACGTTTGTCCGCCTGGTGAAAGAGGGTGTCATGAACCTGAACTGGGACTTTCACTGCACCCAGTGTAACGCGGTGGCAGGTTCCCATCGACACCTTTCGGACGCGACTGCCGTCGACCACTGCCCGCTTTGCAACGTCGATTTTCGCAACACGCTCGACCGGAATGTCGAAGTGACTTTCACGCCCGCGGAGAACCTGTACCGCGTAAGTGACAGATTCCAGAAAGAACAGCTCGCGAAAACGGTTGAACTGCACGCGAAGCAGCAGATCCGATTGCCCGATGTCTACGTTTCGGGGATGGATTGCCTGCATGTTCCGCTCTTTCGGGAAATATTCGAGTCGGAGACACTCTCGCTTCGGGAGAGCCTTCAGATCAAGCAGGTCTGCATCATGTTCACCGATATCAAAGGGTCGACCGAGCTGTACGATCGATTCGGTGATTCAGTCGCGTACGGACTCATCCGCGACCATTTTGACATTCTTTTCGAATGCATCGAGCGCAACGAAGGTGTCGTGGTCAAGACCATCGGTGATGCGGTCATGGCGTCCTTCCGATCGCCACGCAACGGAGTTGCCGCGGCTCTTTCCATCCATGAAGCGTTCGAGATATTCAACCGGCGGAAGGGCATCCGCAACGAAATCCAGGTAAAGATCGGACTCCACGCCGGAAGCACCATCATGGTGAACCTGAACAATCGCGTCGATTACTTCGGCCAGACCGTCAACATGGCCGCCCGGGTACAGGGGGTCGCGCAGAACGATGAGGTGATCATCTCACATGCAATTCGACAGGACGAGGATTCGGTGCAGTTGCTGCGCGCACGGATGGAGAGCGTGACGAAACGGGTCGTGACGCTGAAGGGAATCTCGGCACCTCAGACTGTGTACCGGCTCAACTTCGGGAAGAGCCGGTTGACGCAGAATGCAGCCGGGGAGGACAAAGAACCTGCAAAAGCCGCGGTAGATGCGACACTCCTCGCGCCGGGTGCATAAGGGCCTCAGGCGGCAGCTTCACCTGTCGCGGAATCACCTCACCTTCAGCTCTTCCGGAAGACGAACTTCGCAGTTCGATAGGCGGTAATGAGCCAGAAGATCACAAGATTCACGAGTAATGCCCAGAAGATGACCGCAAGCGCGGTGACACCGGTTTGAACGAAGAGGAGCCGCGTAGCGAGTGCAAAAGCCGCAAGGGGAAAGGTGAATGCCCACCATCCCATTGTGTAGGGTATGTTCTCGAAGAACGCCTTGCGAAGCGTAAGGACAATCGATATCAGATACCAGATGAGGCCGAAGCCCCACAGGAGCAGCGAAAACGCCGAGCCAAGATCGGCGAGCGACTTCAGACCGGCCATCGACTGCGCGGCGTGACTCAATGAGATGAGCCCCGCTGCTCCCGCACCAATCGGTCCAAGACCGACCCAGACTGAAGGTGTCATCTGGTTGACCGGCATCTCGTGAAAGAAGTACCGGTGCGTCACTGCGGCGTTCACGAAAAGGTAGGCGAAGAAGCCCGCCCCCCACATTGCGAATGAGAACACCATGATCGTCGGTACCGCTCCTGCTCCGAACGCGTGCAGAAAGTGCGGGGCTCCGAGCGGGACGACAAGCAGAGCAACAGGAGGAATCAACCACCCGAATGTCGAGTGCTGGATTTCGATCTGCGCGCTCGAAAAGACCCGATCTATGAAGTGAACCGCAAGGACAATGATGATGATACTCGCTGCGAGCCAGAGGACGGCCGGGAAACCTTCAGACAAGCCGGGGAAATAACGGCCGCGCAGTGCCATCAGATTGATCGCATAGACAATGACACCAATGGGTACTGTCGGAAGGAAGACGAGCATATTCGCATTGTCGACGATCGACTTGATCTTGCCCGGCGTGACAAACCACATGAGGACCCAGCACACAAGTGCGTAGATCAGAACGAGGGTGTTCAGCCAGAACAGGACAAACGCTGCGACTGCAAATCCGCCGCCCAGGCTCGCAAGCACTATACTCAGGGCACCGGTTCCCATGACCGCAGCGCCCCAGGATGGATTGAAGTTCTCAAGCAACTTTCTCATTTTATAACACCCTCTCCATCGCAGATTATTTGGTTCCGCCACCGGCCATTGCTGCGGCAAGTTGCATGTTCACCGCCTGCCGGGCGGCAACTCCGAACGACTCGGTCAGGGTCGGATGTGGGTGAATCGTGTTCATGATGTCCGAAATCCGCGCTCCGGTTCTCACCGCAAGAGCCGCCTCCCCCATCAGGTCGGCAGCACCCTCGACGAGCACGTGCACTCCAACCACGATCCCGTTGTCGGTCCGATAGACGATGCGCAGCAGGCCTTGAGCCTCGGCCGCGATCTGTGCCCGGGCGTCGGTAGCGAAGTTGTACTCGGCAACTGCTACGCAGAGTCCGGCGGCACGAGCCGCTTCCTCAGTGAGACCGACAGTTCCAATTTCCGGATAGGAGAAAATGACTGCAGGATTGTGCTCGCGTTTTGGGAACTCGGTCTTCCGCCCCAGGAGGTGGGACGCGAGGGCCTGAGCCTGGGCAGTTGCCCAGTGGGCGAACATGGGCTGTCCGGTTACATCGCCGACGGCATAGATGTTCGGCTCCGCAGTCGCAAGATGTTCGTCCACCTTGATGCCGTGCGAATCGAACGCTACCTTTGTCGTCTCTAGCCCCAGATTGTCGACGTTCGGCCTTCGCCCGACTACGCTCAGCACCACCTGTGCGCCAACGCTCACATCTGTTCCGTCTTTTTGGAAATGAACTCGCGGTCCCACCGGAGTGGTTTCGATCCTGTGGATCCTCACTCCGGTCTCGACCCGAATCCCGGATTTCAGAAGCGTCTCCTCAAGACGTCGCGTGAGAACCCGATCGATCGGCTGAAGAATGTCCGGCAACACCTCGAGTATCGTGACGCTCGTGCCCAGCATATGAAAGATCTGTGCCATTTCCACACCGATCGGTCCTCCGCCCACCACGACCAGAGACTCGGGCAGGTAGTCGATGCCGATGAACTCTTCGGATGTGAGGACACCGGTTGTATCGGCGCCTGGCACTGAGAGTCGGTTCGAGACTGAACCTGTCGCGATCGCCGCTCGATCGAACTGGACCTCAATTTGCCCGTCCGGGCCGTCGACCAGTGCGTTGTGGGGTCCGCTGAACCGTGCGCGTCCGAAAAGTACCTTGAGTAAGGGTATCTGATTCGCGGTTTGCAGAGCACCTGCTGCGCGGGCGGATAGAATTGCGCCTTTCCTGCCCTGTACGGTGTTCCAGTCCACTGTCGGTATGCCGTCGGTTCCGGAGATCCCGAACTCCCCGGCACGCTCAACGAATGCCCGTACCCGGGCAGACTCGCGAAATATCTTTGACGGAACACAGCCATGAAACAGACACGTTCCGCCCAGGCCCGGTCCATCTTCCACCAGCAGTACCTGCTGGCCGGCTTTCGACAGAGCCATGGCTAACGGAGTTCCCGCTGGCCCACCCCCAAACACCACAACATCAACCTTCAGTGTATTCATTCGCATTGCCTCTTTGTCGTCCAAAAACGACGACGATCTTCTATTTGGCAATATACCCAAATAGTCATGAGTGGGTCAACCGAAAGCGAAAATCGACTGTCACCTTTGCCGCATTTCTGCCACCCGCACCGGGACAATCCGCTCATGCTGGTTTATGATAGTTGAGTCTATCGGAACGGAGGAAAAGAGCATGGTATCAAGCAACGATTCCCTGTCGGCGTTTGGCCCAGCACGATCAACTGTGGCCGGTGCGCCACTTTCGCCGAACGATCTGGGCCGGATTCATCGGTTCTGGCAAGCCGCCTGCTACGTTGCGGCCGGTATGATCTATCTCAAGGACAATCCGCTCCTGAGGGAGCCGCTCAAGTCCGAACATGTAAAGTCCCGGCTGCTCGGCCACTGGGGATCGAGTCCCGGGCAGGCCTTCATATGGACCCATCTCAGTCGCCTCATCGCCAGGCACAATCTGGATATGATCTACCTCTCCGGGCCCGGACATGGAGCGCCGGGGGTGCTCGCCCCGGTCTACCTTGAGGGAAGCTATTCGGAGATTTACGGTGGTATCGGCGAGGATATCGAAGGGCTCGGAAAGTTCTTCCGGCAGTTTTCTTTCCCGGGCGGCATCGGAAGCCACTGCACGCCCGAAACTCCCGGCTCGATCCATGAAGGTGGCGAGCTCGGTTACAGTCTCTCGCACGGCTTTGGCGCGGTCTTCGATAACCCGGACCTGATCGCTGCAGTCGTGGTCGGTGACGGCGAGGCGGAAACCGGCCCTCTCGCAACGGCGTGGCACTCGAACAAATTTATAAACCCTGCGCGCGACGGAGCGGTGCTGCCCATTCTCCATCTGAATGGCTACAAGATCAACAATCCGACAATCCTTGCCCGCACAAGCCGCGCCGACCTCGAGCATCTGTTCCTCGGCTACGGATACAAACCCTACTTCGTCGAAGGATCAGACGCTGAATCGATGCATCAGGCGATGGCGGCAACCCTCGACCGCTGCCTGAAAGACCTCCGCAGGATCCAGTCTGAAGCTCGGAGTGGAAAGGAGCCCACGCTCCCCCGATATCCGATGATTGTGCTGCGCACGCCCAAAGGCTGGACCGCACCCGCGGAGGTTGACGGACACAAGATCGAAGGATCGTGGAGAGCACATCAGGTGCCGCTGACCGGAATCCATGAGAATCCCGCGCATCTGAAAATTCTCGAAACCTGGCTGCGTTCCTATCACCCGGAGACTGCATTCGACGATCAGGGTCGACTCGTTCCCGAATTGCGGTCACTGGCCCCGCAGGGCGTACGGCGTCTCGGCAGCAATCCTCATGCAAATGGCGGCCTGTTACGTCGTGACCTCCACCTCCCGGATTTCCGCAAGTTCGGCGCCGAGTTTGAATCCCCGGGGACGGTAGAGATTGAAAACACCAAACCGCTCGGGAACTTTTTGCGCGATGTCATGAAGATGAACTCCGAAAACTTTCGCGTATTCGGTCCGGACGAAACCACATCGAACAAGCTGAACGCAGTCTATGAGGCGAGCAAGAAGTTCTGGATAGCCGAACGCTTTCCGGAGGACGCAGACGGAGGCGAACTTTCAGCGGACGGACACGTGATGGAGATACTCAGCGAGCACACTCTGGAGGGCTGGCTCGAAGGATACCTGCTGACCGGCCGTCACGGATTCCTCTCGACTTACGAAAGCTTCGTCCATGTCATCGACTCGATGTTCAACCAGCACGCCAAGTGGCTCGAGATCTGCAATCATATCGCGTGGCGATCCGAAATTTCGTCGCTCAACTGGCTGATCACCTCGACGGTCTGGCGGCAGGACCACAACGGCTTCACCCACCAGGACCCCGGCTTTCTCGATCTCGCGCTCAACAAGAGCCCGGATGTTGTGCGGATCTATCTGCCGCCGGACGTGAACTCGCTGCTGTCGGTTGCAGACCACTGCCTGAAGAGCAAGAACTACATCAACGTAATAGTGTCGGATAAACAGATGCATCTTCAGTTCCTGAGCATGGAGGACGCCATTGTCCACTGTACAAAGGGGCTGGGAATCTGGGAGTGGGCGTGCACCGATCAGGGAACCGAACCGGACATCGTTCTTGCGACAGCTGGAGATGTTCCGACTGTCGAAGCGCTGGCTGCAAGCGTGTTTCTGCGCGACGAGTTTCCCGATCTGAAGATACGCTTTGTGAATGTCGTCGACCTGTTCAAGCTTGTGCCGAGTACCGAGCATCCGCACGGTCTGAGCGATCGCGAGTTCGACAGCCTTTTCACCACCGACAAACCGGTAATCTTCAACTTCCACGCCTACCCGTGGATGATTCATCGTATGACCTACCGCCGGAAAAACCACGCCAATTTCCACGTACGGGGTTACAAGGAGAAAGGAAGTATCAATACACCGCTCGAACTTGCGATCATCAATCAGATCGACCGGTTCAGCATTGCGATGGACGTGATCGACCGCGTTCCACGCCTCACGGCAATCGGGGCTCATGCCCGAGAGACGCTCCGCAAGGAACAGATCGACTGCCTCAACTATGCTCGTGAGTTTGGTGTCGATCGACCCGACACCGTCGACTGGAAGTGGCCATAAAAGCGAAACGGGTTTGTATGAGCACGGCGCGGCTCGAACGCGCGACCTTCAGCTCCGGAGGCTGACGCTCTATCCAACTGAGCTACGTGCCCGTTTTTGGCGGCAGACCGCCAAAAAATGCGGCAGACCGCCAAAAAATGCGGCGGACCGCCAAAAAATGCGGCGGACCGAGCACTACGGTAATCCGGATCATCGGCCGGTGTCAACCGGGCTCACCGCCGACCGCCCGGCGCTCGGGCGGTCACTCGCTTGACAGCGTCCTGCGTCCGGGTACAATACCGGTCGATGAAACTCAACTCGCGAAACCGCGGCCTCTTTCTACTGATAACCGGCTTGAGCATGATAATCGGCACGTTCGCGTGGGCAATCATCGAACGTATCCTGACGCTCGCCGGAATTCCCATCAGCCTGGAAGTGGGACCTGTCGGATTCGATATCGGGGTGATTGCAGCATCGATCCACGTCAATCCGGGAACCCTGCTCGGCTTCTTTCCCGGCATACTCATCTTCCGCAACCTGTAGGACCACATCATGGAAACAGTCACTCTCGCATCCACCTCTCCGCAACGGAGGGAAATCCTTCAGAAGCTCGGCATTCCATTTCGCGTACTGACGGTCTCAGTCGACGAGGATATCTCCCGCGGTGCTACGCCTGAGGAGCTCGTGCAGACTCTGGCACGCGAGAAGGTGGAAGCGGTTCGCAAAGCGTACCGACTCACCGGAAACTGGATCATCGGCGCGGACACGGTGGTATTGGTCGACGACATGCGAGTTGGAAAGCCGAAGGACCGCGACGACGCGAGACGCCACCTTGCGATGATCTCCGGCCGTGAACATGCAGTTATCACCGGCGTCGCGCTTGCGGTCGGCGGCGGCCGATCGATCGAGACAATCGTCGAAACTACACGCGTGTCAGTCGCTCCGCTCACCGACGTCGATATAGAATGGTATCTGGACACCGAGGAGTGGCAGGGCGCGGCCGGATCCTATCGCATTCAGGGCCGCGGCGCCTGTCTGATCGACAGGATCGAGGGCTCCTACACAAATGTGGTGGGCTTGCCAATTCACCGTTTATATGGCATGTTAAGGCAACATCAATATATGCTCTCGGCCTGACGGCCGGAGCAAATCTTCCGGTACGTTTCGCGGTTGCGAACAAATCCGAGAATCAGAGAGGGACCCTGACGCAGCCATTACAACGCTGCGGTTTGTATGGGAATTGTCGCCTGTCGGGCGAGCCCGTGCACGGGGATTCAGGAGGACACTTTGGCAGTTGTTACCATGAAGAACCTGCTTGAGTCCGGCGTCCATTTCGGACATCAGACCAAACGGTGGGATCCGCGAATGAAGAAGTTCATCTTCACTGCGCGGAACGGTATTCACATCATCGATCTGCAGAAAACCATCGTCTGCATCAAGGATGCCTACGAGGCGGTGCGCAAGACAGTGCTGGCGAACAAGTCGGTACTCTTTGTCGGCACGAAGAAGCAGGCCCAGCAGGCAATCGAGCGGGAAGCGCAGAAATGCGGCATGTTCTATGTGAACAACCGCTGGCTCGGTGGAATGCTCACGAACTTTTCAACCATCAAGAAATCGATTCTTCGTTTGAAGAAGATCGAGAAGATGGAAATCGACGGCACTTTCGAAAGCCTTACCAAGAAAGAGGTTGCCCGCCTCATGAAAGAAAAGGGCAAGCTTGACAAGAACCTTGGTGGAATCAAAGAGATGAAGGATCCGCCGGGAATCATCTTCATCATCGATACCCGCAAGGAAGCGATCGCGGTTGCGGAAGCAGCGCGAATGGGCATTCCGATTGTTGCCGTTGTCGACACGAACTGTAATCCGGAAGGCATTACCTATCCAATTCCAGGCAACGACGACGCTATTCGTTCGATTACGCTCTTTACTCAGATCATTTCCAAGGCTGTCATCGAGGCAGACAATGAGATTGGTCTCGAAGTCATTGAGAGTCTGAACGAAGATGAGGAAGGCTCAACCGATATTGAGGCCGCTCCTCGAGACGGTCGGGACGAGGAATCCGAGGACGATGTCGAGCGCGCACCGGTGGCAGCACAGATGGGTGCAACTCATCCTGCGGAAGAGGAAACTTTCTCTTCCGAAGACTATTCGGATTACACTCCGGATGACACCGAGAAGGCACCACGCACCGTGGAGGAACCTGCGAGCGAAGTGGTCGCTGGAATTGACGAAGAAGAACTGTACGAAGAATAAGGAGCACGGACTTGGCTGAAATCAAGGCGGAAGATGTACGACGGCTGCGGGAGAAAACCGGAGCCGGAATGATGGATTGCAAGAAGGCGCTATCCGACGCCGATGGAAACTTCGCCCGGGCAGAAACAATCCTGAAGGAACTTGGCCTTGCCGCTGCTGCAAAACGCAGCGGACGGGCCACCAACGAAGGGCGCGTATTCACGCGCATTCGTGGCACGCGGGCCGCAATGCTCGAACTCTCCTGTGAAACCGACTTTGTCGCGCGAAACGAGAAATTCATCGCGCTTGGCGAGGAACTGGTGGAGGATGTCATCGAGCGCCGCCCCGCTGCCGACGACGGAAAGCTGCAGGAAAAGGTAACCGATGCGGTTGCTCTCATCAAAGAGAACATGACGTTGCGCCGTTTCACGGTATTCGAGCTTACCGAAGGTCAGTTCGCGGTCGACTACATTCACGGCGAAACAGGCAGAATCGGCGTCATCGTCACGGTGAAGACCGACAAGCCGGAGACTGCAAACAACCCGAAGGTGAAAGAGTTCGCATTTGACTGCGCACTCCACGTTGCTGCATACAACCCGATGTATCTTTCGGAAGATGCTGTGGATGAAAAGTACCGCACGGAACAGGAGCAGATCTTCTGGGTTCAGGCGAAAAACATGGGAAAGCCGGAGAACGTCCTTCAGGGAATTGTCAAAGGAAAACTCAAGAAGCTTTACTCCGAAATCTGTCTCTACGATCAACCATTCGTGAAGGACGACAAGCGATCGGTTTCCAAAGTTGCTGAAGACCTCGGCAAAGAGGTAGGCGGCAAAGTGACGGTCGCCGGTTTCGTCTACTATCGAGTCGGAGAAGAGATTTAGGGGTATGCTCATTTCTTGACCACGTCCTGCCGCGCGCGGCGCGGCAGAGCAACCGTGAAGGAGAAAGACCAATGGATAGCGTCAATAAAGAAACCGAAGAAAAGATGAAGAAGACGCTGAAGTCCCTCGCGGATGACCTGAACGGCATCCGTACGGGACGAGCTTCAGCAGCACTCTTTGACAAAATCCGGGTTGATTACTACGGTACCCCCACTCCCCTGAATCAGGTTGCAACTGTCTCCATCCCCGAAGCGCGTCTGGTGGTCATTCAACCCTGGGACAAAGGGATTCTCGGCGAAATCGAGAAATCGATTCAGAAGTCCGAGCTGTCACTGAATCCCAGCAACGACGGTAAAGTCATTCGGATCAACATTCCACCGCTCACCGAAGAGCGGCGGAAAGAGTACGTGAAGATAGCGAAGAACGTGGCCGAACAGTGCCGCGTTGCGATTCGGAATGTCCGCCGCGACGGTAACGATGAACTCAAGAACCTTCAGAAAGAGGGAGAATTGAGTGAAGATCAGGAAAAGCGCGGAACCGAAGAAATTCAGAAACTCACCGACCACTACATCGAGGAGATCAACAAACACCTCGAAGCAAAAGAACGCGAGATTATGGAGATCTGAGGAGAGGCAGAGGACACGGGGAGACTCAATGCAGACGACAGCGAAAAAGCCGCTTGATCCGGTTAGTCCCCCCCGGCATATCGGTATTCTAATGGGCAACAGGCGCGATAACGGATCGGCAGGAGCCTCCCGCTATCGCGGCAGCCTGGCTGCCGCGCGGCGACTCATTGAGGCCGCTGCAAAGTTCTCGGTGAGTTCACTATCACTGTACTGTTCCGCGACCGAAGAGACCGAACTGGAAGGCGCATTCCCGGCCGCTCATCTTGCTCACCATATAGCAGATGAGCTCCACTTTCTTCAGGCTCACAACCTCAGAGTAGTTCTGAGCGGAAACCTGAGTTCGCTGCCCGCAAATCTCTATTCAAAACTCGAACAGTTGCGCCTGGCGTCTGCCGGCAACGACGGAATGATCGTTAACCTCTGCCTGAGCGGCGGTGGTAGGTCGGAACTCGTGCGGGCGGCCAACAGAATCATCGAACAGCGGCGCAAGCACACACCCGGCACCGGAACAAACGCAGCTGCCGAACCGCTCCTGACAGAGCAGCAGCTGGCAGACTCGCTCGATCTGCCGGAACTGCCCGAACCTGATCTGATAATCCGTACCGGCGGTGACTGCCGACTTACCGGTTTTCCGGTGTGGCAGTCCACCTACAGCGAGTTTCTCTTCAGTGAAAAAGAGTGGCAGGACTGGACAGCCGAGGATCTCTCGGACTCGATAGTCGAGTTCCAGCATCGTTCGAGAAGATTTGGCGGTGCGCAATGAGCAATCTGCTGCTTCGCATTCTGCTCTGGTTTGTCGCAATTCCCCTGCTCTTCGTGCTGGTCTACTTCTTTCCGGAGCCGCACCATCTGGTTTTCAATCTTCTGACGGTCCCGGCCTCCTCACTTGCGGCCGTTGAAGTCTCCCAGCTGTTTTCCCGCAACGGTGGCAACAAGCCGCATATTCTGTCGGTAATCCTGATCGGTGCGCTGCTTCCCGCACTGGCAATTCTCGAACTCTTCGGACTGATCAGCATAGAGGTCACACTGGTTGCAATAGTCTCGGTGGCGGGGTTGAATCTTGCAGCACAGGTGTTCCGCAGAAATGAATTGCATTTCGGACTGATCCTCCCGGCGGTCTCCGCAAGTACCACGGTACTCATATACCCCGGGCTCTTCATGTCCTACGTCGTGCGCCTCAGTTCGCTTCCGGATGCAACTTTCTTACTCTTCTCCTACGTGTGCGTTGTCTATTTCAACGACACAATGGCCTACATTGCCGGCAGACTGTTCGGGAAATCAAGCCGCGGTCTGGTAGCAATCAGTCCCAACAAGAGTGTTCCGGGATTTATCGGCGGGTTCATCCTCTCACCAATCGTTGTCGTCGTAGCCCATGCGCTGCGCCCATCACTGTTTCCCGGCACGACCGCTGCCCGACTGCTGTTCGGCGGCATCATCGGCATAGTCGTAATACTGGGCGATCTTGTTGAGTCTGCAATGAAACGATCGGCGACGATGAAAGATTCAGGACAGATTATTCCCGGCCGCGGAGGTATACTCGATTCGATCGACTCGCCGATATTTACGGCACCTGTTTTTTATTATCTTTACAAGGTATTCTTTCTATCGTAAAGGAAGTGCATGATTCTTCAAATTCTCATAGGCCTTTTCGGACTTGGCCTTGTTATTTTCGTACATGAAGCCGGTCATCTCATAGTCGCAAAACTCGTAGGTATAGAGGTCGAAGCGTTTTCCATAGGTTGGGGCAAGAGATTGACCGGATTCACCTATCGAGGCACCGATTACCGCCTGTCGCTGATCCCACTCGGTGGATACTGCAAAATGAAGGGCGAAACGGCACTTCAGAAGGCATTCGAAAACGACGATGACGAAATTCCCAAGGACAAGGGCGCCTTCTATACGGCCAGACCGTGGCAACGTGTACTGGTGCTCCTCGCCGGCCCTGCGATGAATCTGCTCTTCGCTCTGGTTGTGCTTTCGATCGTCTGGTATTCCGGATTCACAATCCAGACATACGGCAACAAAGTTGTCCTTGAGTCCGACTACCCATCATCCACGAGCGCCCCTCCCTATCCGGCGACAGAGGCCGGGCTCAAGACGGGTGATACGATACTTTCGATTGGCGGAACCTCAATTACGGACTTCCGGGACATAGAGCAGGCGGTAGCGCCGAATCCGGGAACACCTCTGGTGTTTAAAGTACGGACTCCGAATGGGGAAGTTCAGTCGCTTACCGTAGATCCGGCGCTCAACAAGAACAGCGGCGCAGGTCGCATCGGTGTCTATCCGTGGATTGCGCCAATCGTCTCGACGACCCAACCCGCTGCATCCGCGGCCGGATTTCTTCCCGGTGATCGCATTGTTGCCCTTGACGGACAACCGGTCACCCAGTCAATACAGTATCAGCATCTACTAGAATCCATCGCCTCGAAAAGCACCTCGGTTACCGTAGACGTCATGCGCGACGGACAGCGTAAGTCGTTCACCGCACCTATTACACCCGCCGTGACCGGTGGCAAGAACGCGCGGCCGCCAATACTGGGTGTATCGTTCAAGGCACTCACCGTACAGACACCGCACTACTCGGTGTTCCAGGCAATCGGCAAGGGCACGCACGAGACATTTCGAACTCTGAGACTGACCATCAGCGGAATCGGACTGCTGTTTCGCGGTGTGAACGTAACGAACGCAGTTGCCGGCCCGGTGCGTATTACCTACCTTGTCGGAGAGGCTGCAACCCAGGGATTTGCAGCAGGCGTGAAAGAGGGTTTCGTCTCGTTCTTCAACTTCCTGAGTCTGCTCAGCGTCGTGCTCTTCTTCATGAACCTCCTGCCGATCCCACTGCTCGACGGAGGACAGATCCTGCTTTCAGTAATTGAAGGAGTCTCGCGACGTCCTCTGCGACCGCGCTATGTGCATCGATATCAGATGGTCGGCGTGGTCATCGTATTCATGCTCATATTCTTCGCGTTCTTCAATGATATCATCTATTTCGTGAGGCAGTAGCGATGAACAATAGAGACAAACCGCGCACGTGGCAAAAAGTGCTTCCGCTGGTGTGGATAATCGTAATCGGCGCAAGTTTCTCAAGCTGTGCGACAAGCTCTCTGTTTGCCGCCGATAATGTTTCGCTCAACGTGCCGCACGTGGTGTTGGACTCGGGACACACAAAAACGATAAACAGCATAACTACCGATTCAAACGGACGCTACCTGTTCACTGCATCCGACGACGGCAGCGTGAAGGTCTGGAATGCGCAGACCGGCGATCTCATGACAACACTGCGGGTCTCTCACCTGCCGGTAGTGGAGCTTGCCGTAAACAGCTCGCGAAATGAACTTGCGGCGGTCGTGAGCGACGGTGGGGTCTATTTCAACCTCAGCACATGGAATTGGGAGACAGGAAAGAAGCTGTTCTCCCGGACGCTCACCGAGATTCCGCTGTTCCTTCAGTACAGTCCGCAGGGTTCGTTCCTCCTCTACGGCCGCACCCAATGGGACAGCCTCGTCTTCCTCGACAGCTCCGACGGGCATCAGCTTGACTATCTCACGAATGGATTCGGAATTGTCCAGTTCGCACTCATCTCTTCGAGTGAACGCACGATCATGACCTATGCGCCCTCAAGTGGTGATTTCACCTACTGGGATCTCGACACCGGCACGAGAAAGGCGACCGTGCCATCGGTAGCGAACCTCACCAATCTGGTTACCGTAAGCGACGCATACGTAGCAGGTTCGATCGGGAACGCGCTGACGGTGGTAAATATCGTTACCGGCGCAGTCGTCGCGCAGATTCCGCTGGGATCCTCGATCCAGAGCATTACCTGTGATCCGAACACCAGACAGATCGCCGTACTCTACACTTCAACCGGACCAGGAACTGCCGGTCAGACTACTTCGACAACCACTGCGGGCGCTCAGACGTCACCCGGCGCCTCAAACACGCCAACCGGTCCGGCCGCAGGTGGCAATGCGTTTGCGCTCTATTCGCTGCAGAACGGCAACCTGAATCAGAGCTATCTTGCTGCCGCGACAGCCCCCGAAGACGTTTCTGCGCTCAGCATGGTGAACGGGAATATTCTATATGGAAACCATAAGGGTGAGATCTGGAGTCAGTCACCCTACTCGACTGACCCACAGATCTTTTCGAAAAATGTCATTGTCCCGGTGACCGACATCGCCTTCAGCGACGATCGCTTCTTTGCAGCGACCAATGACGGTCTGGTAAGCATTCAGTCCGACTTCTTCAATTCCAGCCGTCCGCAGCTCGATCAGATCAGCAGACTTGTTCAGACCAGTGCTCCAAACCCGCTGGCAGCCCGGAGCGGGTTACTTTCACTTTCAAATAACCGGCTGTTTCTCTGGGACAATGGGTCGACTGGCGGACAGCTCATGCAGCTTGACCCCGCGACACTCGGAGTAACAAACACAACAGCTACCTTCGCCGCTTCAATCGAGAATCTCGATCCTGCCGCGAACCAAATCCTCTCTCTCGAACAGAACGGCGTTACCCGACTAATTGATCCCTACTCATTCAATACAATCTTTACCTTCTCATCGGTTGGTACTATCTGCGCCACGTATACGAAGAACTGGATAGTACTCGGAAAGAACGATGCGAATATTTTCGGCTCATCTCTCATTCGCGTTTCACCCACCACTGGGGAAACAGTAAAAATTGACTCCCAGGATTTCCTGACCTTCGATCTTGCATTCGATCCGGTGCACAACGTCCTGTACTCCCTCGGTCTCCAGCACCGAAACGGCAACGAAGTCACGGTTCTTACGCAATACACCGGTACCGACTTCACGCAGGCAACAACTATCGCCACCTATTCCGGTGAAGATCTGCAGGCAACACTTACCTACGACCAGCATAGCCAGAAGGTAT
Organism: Spirochaetia bacterium; assembly: GCA_035530835.1. Taxonomy (GTDB): domain Bacteria; phylum Spirochaetota; class Spirochaetia; order DSM-27196; family DATKUC01; genus DATKUC01. Next base: position 32,487 of record DATKUC010000134.1, on the reverse strand, counting down.
TCACAACTATCGGATTCGATCGCGTTCAGGTATGGGATGGACAGAAACTGACCCAGCTTGCAAATAGCGGCAAGATACCGCGAAAAGTGGTGACGTGGAACGGGCGTGTGTACGGAGTCAACCGGGACGGCAGTGTGTCTGTCTGGGACAGTGATTCAGGCAGGCACCTTTTCAACTTCTATGTACTCACCGACGGCAGCTGGGTAATTCTCTCGCCGAACGGCTATTTCCTGCCCTCGTCGGTGGGAAATCCAACACAGTACCTGAGAATCGTACGGCCCCTCTCTTCAACTGCCGGATCGACTGTCACATCGAACATGGCGCTTCAGGATTTCATGCTGAAGATCAAGGGAGTGGATGCCTCCACGGCGGTCTTCGGCGCCAATTCCGGACAGTAGCAGGGTGGCAGTTATGCAGGGTTTGAGCTGATCTTCTGGATTGCACGTGCAACCGCGTCGTGTACCTGTTGCATGTACTTCTCGTCCAGATGCGCGGTGTAGACCCTCCCAAGAAGCGTGACCCGATAGATCGGCTTGACCAGATTCAACGCGTAAGCTGCCATATCCAGGACGCACTCTTCCGTCCTGCAGATCTCTCGCGGAGCCGCGGCGAGCTGGACCTCAAGCTCATCGAGGACAAGCCGTTCAGCTTCGTTCTTCAGATCTTCGAAATTGTACTGCTCTTCAAGCGCCATAGGATACCCCCCGCTTACTATATCGGCTCATCGGCAAGAGATTCGAACTTGGTGTACTGCGGCAGGAACGCGATTTTTATCGTGCCGACAGGACCGTTTCTCTGCTTCGCGACAATCAACTCAGTCTCGATCACGCCGGTGTTCTCCTCGACAGACCGTTCGCCACCACGCTCCCGGTGCAGGAACATCACGACGTCCGCATCCTGTTCGATTGAACCGGATTCCCTGATGTTCGCGAGATTTGGGCGTTTCCCCTCGCTGTCACGGCTCACCTGGCTCAGTGCGACAACAGGAATCTCAAGCTCCCGGGCAAGTGCCTTCAGCGACCGTGAGATTTCGGCGATCTGTTCATGGCGCGGCAGATCGGGATTCTCAGAACCGACCAGCGTCAGGTAGTCGATGAAGATGATGCGAATATCAAGCTGCGCCTTCATACGTCGAGCCTGAGCTCGCAGGTCGAGCAGACGCATATTCGGCATGTCCACAATGTAGAGCGGTGCCTCGTAGATGAGACCCGCTGCATCGGTCAGATTCTTGAAGTCCGAAGGACGCAGCATACCGGTTCGAATCATCTGGCTGCCGATTCTCGCCTCACTCGCGACGAGCCGCTGCATGAGCTGCATGTCCGACATTTCAAGCGTAAAGAATCCGACGGGAACTTTGTGATGAATCGAAATGTTGGAAGCCATGGTCAACGCGAGCGCGGTCTTTCCAACCGATGGCCGAGCACCAATGATTATGAACTCGGAGTTCTGAAAGCCACTCGTCATATTGTCCAGCGCGGGAAATCCGGAGGGAATTCCGGTGTAGCTCTCCTTGGTGTGGTAGAGCTTCTCAATCGCTTCAATTGTCTTCAGAACAATTTCCCGCGCCTGCTTGTAGGTGACGGTGCGCTGGAGGTCTGTTACTTCGAAGATCTTTCGCTCAGCTTCCTCAATCACAAAGCGCGATTCAAGCCGGTCATCGAACGCCGAAGCGGTAATCTCAGAAGCGATGCGGAGCAGTCGTCTGCGGACGCTCATCTCGCGCACGATTCGCGCGTAGTACTCGACGTTCGCGCTCGTCGGAACCGACGAGGTAAGCGCTGACACGTAACCGGGACCGCCGACTGAGTCAAGCGATGCGGTCGCCCGTAATGCCTCAGTCAGCGTGATAAGGTCGATCGCCTCGTTCTTGTCCGAAAGTTCGAGTATTGACTGATAGATTTTCGCGTGGGCGCCTTTGTAGAAGTCCTCTCCGCGAAGATAGGGAATTACCCGCTCGAGCGCACTTGGATCCAGAAGGATTGCGCCGAGGCATGCGACCTCGGCGTCAAGGTTGTGCGGTGGAATCCGATCTTTCAGCGGTGCAGGAGTCAGCATCATCCTGCCTCTTCACACTCACCCTTCGGTTGGTGCTTCGGAGGCCCCCGCTTCGGTTGCAGCTTCGCTTGTCGCGGGCGCGTCGGCAACCGGACCATCTTCAGCCTTCACGGGCTGGTTGACTGCAACACGGAGTGATGCCTCTTCGTTTCCGTACAAACGGATCTTTACCCGGTAGTTGCCCGATGCCTTGATAGTATGCTCCGGGATCTCAATTCGCTTTCTTTCAGTCGCGAGGTCAAGCTTCGCGAGTTCGTCAGCGATCGTAGCACTGGTAACTGCGCCGAAGAGTCGGCCGTTGTCACCGGCAGGCATCGTGAGGTTCACAAGGAGTCCTTCAATACGCTCCTTCATGCTCGCTGCCTGCTGCTTCTTAGTCTCTTTCCTTTTCTCAATTGCCGCTCGCCGCGAGTCAATTTCGGCCATGCTCTGCTTGTTGTAGGGCATCGCAAGCATACGGGGAACAAGGAAATTGCGCGCGTATCCGCGCTTCACTTCGCGAATGTCTCCCTCTTCTCCGAGGTTGGGAACATCTGTATTCAGGATGACTTTCATCTATTTCTCACTCCTCTCATTTCTTCGACTTCGATAGTGGATCCAGGTCTCCGACACACCCAGCAACGGGAATCCAACCAGAACTATCAGATTGGCTCCCGGGACAAATAGCAATACAACAGCGCCGATTATTACCAGATAGCGCAGTCCTCGTGACAGATTCTTCGTGCGAAACAGATACTGCACGATGCCGATACCCTGCATGCCGTAGAGGAATCCCACCACGAGTGCGAGGTTCCAGGCAATATACTCGGCAAATCCGATGTGCACATAAACCGAGAGCAGTACGGAGCCCCATCCTGCAATGAGCGGCCACAGCATATAGTCGGGAACGCGGATATTGTCGTTCCTGAGTCTGTCATCGAATGCCGCAAGTCGAACTGCCCCGAAGAGCGTTCGTCGGGCGAACCGGGTTCCAAGGTACCAGTTCAGGTACACCATGACGAAAAATCCAAACGCGTACACTCGTCCGAAAACGGCAATGGCAAACTTCGAAAGCTGCTCGGCTGAAATACCCTGTGGACCGGCAGTTGTGTCTCCTTCCGATTGAAGGAGGTTCACCGCAGCCTGAAACTGTGGCTTCAATACCCGTGAAAGCACATCGGTGTCCAGAAGGTAGATAACCAACGGAAGCGACACAACCGCACCGACAATGACAGCCAGCAGCAGCCGAGTCGGAATACTGACATGCCGTGTCGCATGTCCGTTTTCGGAACCCGGATACTGAGCAAGCGCAGTAGGCGAATCAAGCTGCACCCTGCCGATTCGTTCCAGATTGACAACGGCAAGCGATGCCACCAGAGCAAGCGGCAGCAGGAAGTCCAGGGAGACAAGAAGCGATGGAATGCTTGCATCCGGCATGACCGCATATGAGACCAGCTTCACTCCCAGAATCCCCGCGAGAAAGACAAGCGAACCGTACTTGAAAAACGCCTCACCACGCCGCACAAGCAGAATCTGCAGCGGCAGGAGAGAAAACACCAGGAAAATACCGACATTGTACAGAGCAACTGCAATAACAGCGAGCAGGATAATCTCTGTCCATGTCGACCTGGCCTCCCCCATGTCGGTCAGCCCATCGGCAGGAAGCCGAGGAATCGGGCGCGCTTGATTTCGCGGATGAGCTTCCGCTGATTCTTTGCGGATGTTCCGGTGATCCGGCGCGGCAGAATCTTCCCCTTCTCGGTGACAAAGCGGCGGAGAATCTCCGGGTGCTTGTAGTCAACTGTGAGGTTCTGTGCCTTTATCTTGTCGATCTTCTTGCGGAAATAGACCTTTCCACGACCCCGGAAGCCGCCATCCCGACCGTCCCGACTGTCGCGCCCATCCCGGTCACCCCGGTCGCGCATGTCGCCTCGGTCGCGCGGAGCACGCGGGCGGTCAGATGAGTAACCGGAATCCGCGTCGCCGCCCGGGGTACGCTCAGACTGACTGCTCACCGCTGGCGTAGAGTCACTTGTATCGAGGTATTCACTTTCAGGTTTATCGTCGGACATTCCATCCTCCTTCAAATTCATTGATAAATCTTGTTCGATGAGCCGATTCAGAACGGCACATCATCTTCAAAACTGCCGGATGATTCCTCACCGCCATAGGACGAATAGTCGGGTCCGTCCTGACTTGCTTCGGCTGCTCCGCCGGCAGGCCGTGGTGCCCCGCCGCCACTTCCGCCACCTGCTCCTCCGAGCAGCTGGACGTTGATCGCAAAGATCTCCACGCGGCTTCTTGTCTGCCCCTCATGTTCCCAGCGACTCTGGCGGAGCTCTCCCTCCACGCCGACCTGCTTACCTTTCTGCAGATAGCGATGGATCGCTTCACCGGTGCGGCCCATAAGGACAACGTCAAAAAAGTGCGCCTCGTCGACCCACTGATCACCGTTCTTCCTGCGGCGGTTTATGGCCAGCGAGAACTTGCACACCGCAAGTCCGGAATTGGTGTACTTCAGTTCCGCGTCGCGTGTCAGTCGACCCACAAGTGTGACGTGGTTTATGTCAGCCATATCCGTCCTCCCGTGAACGAGCGTTGGGCTCCGACGGCGTCCCCGCGCCTGCGGTCGGCTGCAGCAGCAACCCGTCGGCTACCGTGACGGTGACCGGACTGAACCGCATGGCGAGTGCAACGACGGTTCAGTTCTCCTGTCGAATCATGAGAAACCGCAAGAGCTCAGTTTTCAGTTTTAGGGCATGTTCGATCTGGTGAGCATTGTCTGGAGACATCTCCACGACAAAGTAATAGTAGTGTGCCTGATTGGCATTCTGGATGGGGTACGCGAGGGCTCGCAGCCCCATGTCCTCTTCCTTGACAACAGTACCGTCAAGTTTGACAAGTTCTTCGCGCACAACGTCTTTGCCCTTGGTGAACACGTCATCCTCGGAGCGAAAGACGCACATTGCTTCGTACGTTCGCATGTATCCTCCCTGCGGACTATAGCCACCGCGAAACACGCGGTGCGTCTAATGACCACCACCCGTCATACATAGTATGTTAATTTGGTAATGGTAAGAAGGTTCACCGAAGCTATCACATCGATCGGGGGCTGTCAAGTAACGCACGTGCCGCACCGATCATTCTAGGTAGCAGTCATGGCAGCAAAAACAAACTTTGAAGACAACATCTTCTACCTCAGCACACTGGTAAAATCCCTGAGAGCAGGCATCGCGCTTGACATCGATCCTGAGTATTTCCGCGAAAAGATGGTCGAAGACATCCTGTTTGTAGACTCGAGCCTTTCGCGCATCTACTCCGCGCTGAAAGAGGGCATCCATCTGATCAAACGAAGTGAGTACCTGAGAAATCTTGCCCGTGCAAAGCGAATCTTTGCCGACTTTCTGACCGAAACGCTGGAGGGCGGATACTCGTTTGCTTCGAGCCTCGATCAATATTCGACAAAGTTTCGCGCATCGCGCAGTGAACAGCTTGCCGACATCCAGGAGATTAACCATATGCTCGATCAGCCACAGTCGGAAAACGTCGAACAGGGGGACATCATCTCGCGGGATGAATACCGGTTCCTGTTCCAGTCGGACGACCAGTCGGACGACCTGTGACTCCCGTTTGACAACTTTTGCCTTTTGTACCCATATTTCTCCCCAGGGTACGCAACAGAATGACACAACTACGTAAGACAAAGATCGTTTGTACCATAGGCCCTGCGGTAGATAACGTCGATGCGCTCAGACTCCTCATGCAGGCGGGAATGAATGTAGCCCGCCTGAACTTTTCGCATGGATCTCACGACGAACATCGGAGGCGCGTGCATCTGATCAGGCAGGCATCAGCAGGAACCGGAATGCCGGTCGCCATCATGCTTGATACAAAGGGGCCGGAAATTCGAACCGGTCTGCTCGCCGGGCATGCGCCGATAGTTCTCAAAAACGGATCCAGTATAGTCCTCACATCAGAGCAGATTGAAGGCACCGCTTCTCGCCTCTCGATCAGCTATTCCCGGCTCCCATCGGAGGTCAACCCGGGAACGCACGTCCTGATCGCCGACGGACTCATCGACCTGGAAGTGGTCAGCTCGAATGAAACCGATATCAGCTGCTGCGTGGTGGCAGGCGGCACAATGGGCGAACATAAGAATGTGAATGTTCAGGGTGTACGTACCTCGCTGCCGGCAGTGACGGAAAAGGACCTTGCCGACATCCAGTTCGCAATTGACGAGGGGCTGGACTTCATCGCTGCATCCTTCATTCGCAAACCTGAAGACGTCGTATCCATTCTTGAGATACTTTCGCGGGAGAACTCCTCGATCCGGGTTATTGCAAAAATCGAGGACACTGAAGGTCTCGCCAACATCGATGAGATCATCCGCGTATCTCACGGAATCATGGTCGCTCGCGGCGACCTCGGCGTACAACTTTCGACCGAAGAGGTTCCACTCGCCCAGAAGCGCATCATCCAGAAGTGCAATCTGCAGAACAAGCCGGTCATTACCGCAACGCAGATGCTCGACTCGATGATCGAGAATCCGCGCCCGACCCGCGCGGAATTGACCGACGTTGCAAACGCGATCTTCGACGGGACCGACGCTGTCATGCTCTCCGGAGAGACGGCAAACGGAAAGTATCCTACTCAGGCGTGCGCAATGCTCCACCGGATTGCGCTCACTGTCGAAGGTTCGCCTGAATACCAGGAAAAGTGTCGCACCTACTTCGGGATGCACGAGGAGAGCACAGATATCGGCAGCGCCGCCGCTAAAGCGGTCTACGTGCTCGCAAGTGATATACGCGCAACGTCGATCGTAGCGCCGTCACTTCGGGGGAATACGCCGCGGATGCTTTCGAAGTACCGCCCAATCCAGAGCATTGTCGCAGTCACCGTCAGCGAACAGGTACAGCGGCAGCTTCTGATCCACTGGGGGATCTATCCTATCCTTACGAAAATGATGAACGACTCGGATATGATGATCCAGAATGCGCTTCGCGTAGCAATGCAGAGCGGATTCTTCAGGGTTCTCGACAAGGTGGTCACCGCGATGGGTATTCCGCTGAACTCACCCATCCCGATGAACACGATCAAGGTGCACTTCATGGGCACCATCCTGAGCCGCGGTCAGCGAGGCTTCGGGCCGGTGGTCAGCGGACGAATCGTAAAAGCGGAGACACCGGAAGATGCGGAACGACAGATCCGGGAGGACGGGGATGAGATCCTGCTTACCCGTACGCTCTCCCGATCGTTCACTCACCTGCTCAACCGTGTACGTGGAGTCATTGTGGAAGAGAAATCGCAGATATCCCGCGAAGAGATCCAGATTGCGAGTTCCCGGTTAACCGTCATTGCGGAAGTCCCGGACGCCTACTCCCAGCTCGAAGACGGCCTGTACGTGAGCCTGAACGGCGACGAAAAACTCGTCTACGAAGGGATCATCTAGACCGGAAATCCTACATAATTGTCCGCGCACTTGCACACCTCCATACGAAAATGTAGTATATGCAGCTCAGGAGGCTTACTGCATGGAGAAGTCGCAACCAGTGGCATTCAGCAGCAAGGTGGAAGAGCTCACACTGCTTTTCGAGATCAGCCAGATCCTGGATCAGAGCATGGATCTGAAGCAGATCATCCACCCGGTGCTCAAAGCGGTAGCCGATCAGCTGAACATGGTGCGAGGCACCATTACCCTGCTCAACCGACCAACAGGCGACATCATTATAGAGGCCGCCTACGGCCTCTCAGAGAGCCAGCGCGAACGGGGACGGTACCGTCTCGGCGAGGGAATAACGGGTAAGGTCGTTCAGACCGGAAAGCCTATGGTAATTCCGCGCATCTCCGATGATCCTCAGTTCCTCAACAAGACCGGCGCTCGCAAGGGAGTTCACAATAAGGACCTCTCCTTCATCTGCGTTCCCATCAAGCTTGGCAACGAGACAATTGGGGCGCTCAGTGTCGACACGCCTCCTGCAACAACCGAGAAGCTGGCCGACGACGTCCGGGTGCTCTCGATTATCTCCTCGATGATATCCCAGGCCGTCCGAATTCGACAGACAGTCATGGAGGAGAAGCGACAGCTGCAGGAGGAGAATTCGCGACTGCAGCAGGAACTGCGTGAGAAATTCCGCCCGTCGAATATCATCGGCAACTCCAAGGTTATGCAGTCAGTTTTCGATATGATTGCGCAGGTCTCCCGAAGCGACGCTACAGTACTCATCCGGGGTGAGAGTGGAACCGGCAAGGAACTTGTTGCTCACGCAATTCACTATAACAGCCCCCGCGCATCAAAACCGTTCATCAAGGTCAACTGCGCCGCACTACCCGAGACGGTAATCGAGAGCGAGCTTTTCGGACACGAACGCGGAGCATTTACCGGCGCGATTGCAACGAGGAAGGGGCGATTCGAGCTTGCAAACGGCGGCACGATATTTCTCGACGAGATCGGCGACCTTTCGCCCATGACGCAGGTTAAGCTGCTGCGCGTGCTTCAGGAGAAAGAGTTCGAACGCGTTGGCGGAAACGAGACGATCCGGACAAACGTACGGGTGATTACCGCGACGAATCGAAACCTCGAAAAGTTCATGGAACAAAACCTCTTCCGGGAAGACCTCTATTATCGGCTGAACGTCTTTCCGATCCATATCCCGCCGCTCCGGGAACGCAAGAGTGACATTCTACTGCTCGCGGATTTCTTCATCGAAAAATACTCCCAGCAGAATCACGTATCGATCCGTCGCATCTCGACGCCCGCAATCGACCTTCTGATGAACTATCACTGGCCCGGAAACGTGCGAGAGCTCGAGAACTGCGTGGAACGTGCTGTGCTGCTCTCCATGGACGAAGTGATCCACAGCCATCATCTGCCTCCGACTCTGCAGAGTGCCGAATCGACGAATACGCGGCTGACCGGTACGCTCTCCGAGGCTGTCGATAATCTCGAGCGGGAGCTGATCCTGGACGCGATGAAGTCGACAAAAGGAAACATGGCAAAGGCTGCACGATTGCTTGGCATTTCCGAGCGTATCATGGGATTACGAGTGCACAAGCACGGACTTGATTCCCGACAGTATCGTTGACGAATGAACCGGTCCGGTACAGGATGAAAGAATGCCTGTGCAACCGCGGGTCCGCGCTGAACAGCTCATCGCACTGAGCCCGGAGCTTACCGAGAGTGAGGCAAACCTCATACTCTCGGTGGCGCCGGAGGGCTATCTCTCCCGGTTTTCGCCCACCGAAATTGCCCGCCACGCCACGGAGCTGACCCGCCTCTCAACCTCAAAACCGTTTGTCGTTCATCTGGAGCAAGTTGCCGATGCAGGCGTATCGGTAGCGATTGTTGCCTTCGATTTTCCCGGCGAGTTTTCAGTCCTCTCGGGGGTTCTCGGATCATCGGGGATGGACATACAGTCTGGTGCGGCGTTCACGTTCCGTCTCGGCGATTCCTCAGGAACGAAACGAGCGCTCTTTGGTCCGTTTGGTCCGCGGCCCGCGGCGGTCCTTCCGGAGCGGCGCATTGTAGACGTGATGGAGGGGCGACTGACCGGACAAGAGCCGTTCGGGATCTGGGCGCAACAGGTACGCGAAACGCTCTGCCGGAATCTTTCACTGCTCTTTGAGAACAGCGCGACATCCCGCAATCAGGTGAAGCAGGAGACGAACGAGGCGGTGGCACGTGCAATGGAGAAAGTTGCGCCGCAGGAGTCACAGAAACTCTACCCGGTGCAGATTACGGTATCCACTGTGTCGGCTCGCTTCACGCGAATGAGTGTGGTGACCGAGGATACCCCATTCTTTCTTTTCGCCCTGAGCAACGCACTCTCAATACAGGATATTTCGATTCAGCGAGTCAGCATTCACACCAGCGGACACCATGTGGAGGATGAGTTTGACTTCGTGGACGGCATCGGACAGCCTGTCACCGATGAGCTGACGCTGAACCGGATCAAGCTTTCGGTGTTGCTCACAAAGCAGTTCACCTACTTCTTCAGCAGTGCGCCGGACCCCTATCATGCACTTCTGCGATTCGAGCGCCTTGCCGAAGATGTCTTCCGCATGCCGGAAAGCCGGAGCCTGCAGGAGATGCTCGGAAATCCCCGCATGTTACAGGGACTTGCCCGCCTGCTTGGCGCAAGCGACTTTCTCTGGGAGGATTTCCTCCGGGTTCAGTACGAAAATATCCTTCCCATGATAGATCCTGGCGACAGGGAGAGAATGCTCAGCCCATCGCGCGCGCAAATGCCTGCCCTGCTCGAACGGGAGATGGAGAAGGCGGAACTCCAGCGTGGGACCCGGCTGACGGCGGCTGAGCAGCGTTCAGTGCTCAATGACTTCAAGGATCGTCAATCCTACCTTGTTGACGTCGATCACATTCTCAATCCGAAGCTCGACTTCTTCTTCCTCAGCCGACGCCTCTCGGGAATCGCGGAACTCGTGATCCGCAAAGCTGTGGACATTACGCTCGGTGAGATCACTCCCCGCTTCGGCGTGCCGCGGACCGTGGCAGGACTTCCTGCCCGCTTTGCAATCTTTGGCCTCGGGAAGATGGGAGGAGCCGCGCTTGGCTATGCGTCCGATATCGAAGTGCTCTTTGTCTACAGCGACAACGGCAGAACCGACGGCCCCGAGCAGATTCCAAACGCGGAGTTTTTCGAACGCCTCTTCTCGGCCTCCGCCAGCAGTATCACCTCCAAACGTGAGGGCATCTACCAGGTTGACCTGCGGCTGCGTCCGCACGGCAACGCAGGTCCGGTCGCGTGCAGCCTCGAAAACTTCATCCGCTACTACTCCCCTGCCGGCGAAGCTCACAGCTACGAGCGGCTTTCGCTCGTGCGACTCAGATGGATCGGGGGCGATGAGACACTCGGACGGCAGGTCGAACGATTCAGGAATGAGTTTGTCTATTCGGGATCAGGCATCGACCCGAAGCAGATAGGAGAGCTGCGAAAACTGCAGCTCACCGAAAAGACTGCAACTGGAGGCCTCAACGCGAAGTTCAGTCCGGGGGCGCTGGTCGATCTGGAATACAGCGTACAGATCCTGCAGGTCATTCACGGCCAGTCAAACCTCTCGCTCCGCACCCCTCGTATCCACAAGGCGCTTGAAGCACTTGCCGCCGCAGGGACCATCGCAACTGACGAGGCTGCTCGAATCGTGCATGCTTACCGATTCCTTCGAAACCTGATAAACGGTCTCCGCATGCTGCGGGGCAATGCAAAGGATCTTTTCCTGCCGGAGGTGAACTCACCGGAGTACCTGCACCTTGCCCGAAGGATGGGGTACGAGGGGCGCGATTCGCTGAGTCCTGCTGAAGAGTTGCATATCGAATTTGAAACCCTCACCGCTGCAATCCGCGTTTTTGTGGAGAACCACCTCGGGCGCGAGGCACTGCCCGGTCCGAGGTCGCCTACAATTGCCGACATCGTGCTCGCCGACACCCCTGAACTCGACGCAGCGCTCAGCGTACTTTCATCGGCGGGGTTCAGAAATCCCGAGCGCAGCTACCATAACCTGCGGTCGCTCCGAAACGCGGGGGATGCGGACATCACCTTACACCGATCCGGTGCTTCGCGATCCGTGGTGGAACGGTTTGCAGAGCTCGCGGTCCTTGCGTGGGATTTTCTGCCGCAGATGCCGGACCCGGACATGGCGCTCAACAACTGGGACAAACTCGTTGACGCACTGGAGGATCCCTATCTGCACTATAGCGAACTGCTTTCACAACCACGAAGACTGGAAGTTCTGCTCCAGATTCTGTCGGCAAGCCAGTTTCTCGCCGATACCCTGATTCTGAATCCTGACTTCTTTTCGTGGGCAACAACGCCGCAGGTGATCAATTCGGCGCGCACGCGTGAAATCCTGGAAGCGGACCTGCGAGCGTTTGCAGCATCGGCAGCACCTGCCCCGGAAAAGCACGACGCCTGGCTCAGGGCGATCCGGAGATTCCGCAAGCGTGAAATACTCCGAATCGGTACGCGCGATATCTGTCTCGGCGTCGACATTCGTGAAATCACGGCAGAGCTTTCAAATCTGGCTGCGGCGATCATTCAGACATCACTCGATTTCGTCTGGTCCGAGCAGCCGGAGCCGGCGCGGCCGTGCGCGAACGATTTCTGCGTTCTTGCCTTTGGCAAACTCGGCGGACGCGAGCTCAACTACTCATCAGATGTGGACCTTCTCGCAATATATCGCAGAACCGGGACCGAAGAGTCGGAACAGGAGCTTGCGCTCTATTCGCGAGTGATGGAGCAGCTCAGTGTCGATCTGTCAGCACACAATGAAGAGGGATACTGCTATCGGGTGGACCTTCGCCTCAGGCCCTACGGGTCTGCCGGCCGCCTTGTTCAATCAGTTCAGTCAATAGTGCGCTACTATCTCGAAACTGCCTCGTCGTGGGAGTTCCAGGCACTGCTGAAATTGTCCCCGCTTGCAGGCAACCTTGCGATCGGAACTGAGTTTCTCGAGGAGGTAAAGCCTGCGTTTGTGGCAACGTGGGATCGCACCACGATCCTCGCGGCGATCAGACAGATGCGCGACACATCAGCACAGAAGAGCTCATCCCGCGCAGCAGGGCGGGATGTGAAGTCAGGCAGAGGCGGCATTCGGGATATCGAGTTCGCGGTTCAGGGACTGCAGCTCCTGCATAGCAGGCAGCATCCTGAACTTCTGACCGGCAACACCATTAACGCGATCGCCCGCCTTGCAGCGGCCAGCATCGTTACCTCTGATACCGCGCAGACCCTGACCGGCGACTATATCTTTCTTCGCCGCGTGGAGCATGTCCTGCAGTTGTTCGAAGACCGGCAGGTACACACGCTGCCGGTGAGCGAAGAAGCGCGCCGGGCCTTCGCGCTGCGATGTCTGTCACTCGGTGAGCCAGATATCCCAAATGGGGAGGATTCGGTCGAACTGTTCTTCGAGCGGATTGAGCAGACGTTCGACCGCGTGCACGCCGCCTACATCAAACTGCTGTTCAACGGGGAAGAGTGAGAAAAAATCGTATGGACAGGGAATCGCTAATCCTGCGGGTTGATTGATCCGGGATCGGTAGACTGCTCGAATCGCGCTATGATTTCGGGGAACTCGTAGACAACCATTCCGCGGTCATCCACCTCCATCTTCACGCGTGAGCCATCGACCATGTTCTGAATCAGCTCCTCGGCCTCCGCTACTGCCAGTCCGGTCTCGATCACGAGGTCGGAGATCGTAATCCGCCCCTTCAACCGATAAGCGAGCTTGAATATGGTCACTTCGTAGCTTTGACCGTGGACTTCCGGAAGACCTGCGGAATTGAACAGATCGGGAATGTAGTGCTGAACAAAGTCTTGCCGTGGCGGAACCTGGCGGAAATCCTTCCGCTGGCCCTTACCAAAAAGCCTGGCGAGCAGACGTACTCCGAACACCAGAAAGAGGAGCGGGAACAGAAAAAGGAAGGGACCGCCGAAGAAAAATAACATACACGCCTCTACGTCACCAAATCCAGTATACTGCGAATCAGGTGAAAAAGCAAAGACCGCAGGCCGATCAAATTGCTATTGCTGCAGGCCGCGCAGCCCCTCACGCAACTTCTGATAAACATGCAGATACTCCTGGTATCGGGCGGTGAACCGGTTATGTTCTTCAGTGTCGGGCAGATATTCAGCCTTGATATGCACAAGCGTTTCAGCGGCCTCCGCGAGCGACTGGTACGCTCCAAGTCCGAAAAAACCGGCGGCAGCGTTCCCGACAAGCTCCGCATCCTCGACCCGCGGCACGAGAATCGGTTTGCCGACGATATTCGCCTTCATCTGGTTCCAGACTACGTTTTTTGCCTGTCCACCTGACGCCCGAAGGTCGCTGATATCTTCGCCATTCTCCTCGAGTAGTTCGATGGCCTCCCGCACCGAGTATCCTATCGACTCGACAACCGCCCGTCCCATCTCCTCACGGCCATGCATCGGTCCGAGCCCGATGAACATACCGCGACTGAACTCCCACGTTTCACCCGGGCGAAGTGTCGGGAAGAACCAGGGAATATCCCGCCCGTGTTCGAGGTGAACTACGTCCCGGAGCATCATGTCGTAGTTGACATGGGTCTGCCCTGAAATTCCGCGAAACCACTCGAACATCCTGCCCGTCGAAGTGAGGATTCCGGCGTTATTGAACAGACCCGGAATGACGTGCGGAAGGCTTCGCAGCCGGCGGTCGGAAATTGGATGCGACGAGCAGGCGTTTATGCCTTCAGAGGTACCGGCGCGGTCACAGGTCCTGCCCGGCACGACGGTCGCGGTTCCCAGCAGGCTCATGAGGAAATCCGATCCACCGGCAAAGACGGGAATTCCGGCAGGGAGCCCGTAGGTTGCCGACGCCTGCAGGCTGACAGTCCCGGTCATATCGCCGGGATGAACAAAGGGAGGAAAGAGCCCCCGGTCCATGCGGTACGCATCGATTCCTTCGTTTGTCCAGATGTAGGGAGAAAAGTCGGCCGATGGGGTGACGGTAACCGCATTACCGGTCAGAATGAAACCAAGGTACTCGGGGCAGGAGACGAAGGTGCGGACTCGCTCGAAGGAAGCCGGATCGGTGTCCCGCATCCAGGCAGCCTTCGGCAGGAAGAAGGATGGCTGCCCGTCAATTCGGTGCGCGCGGTTGTCAACCCACATCAACGCCGGTCCGATCTCGTGGCCGTCGCCGTCGAGCGGCACGAGTGTCGGACCGTTTCCGCTCACTATGACGCCCGCTACCAGACCGCGCATCGGCATCCGCGCTATGAGGCTTCTCATTGCCTCGGTCCACCGTCCCGGCGGAAACGCCAGCAACTCATGCTCGGCGAATAGAACCGGCTCGCGGCTCAACCCCTCGGCCCTGCCCTCCTGGTCGACGCAGGCAGCTTTGACTGACGAGGTTCCCACGTCGATGCAGAGAAGGTATTTCCCGGGATTGTCCACCTCAGTCTCCTCGGTAAGCCGGATGTCAGAGCCGAACCGGGCCGCCGGCCAGTGACGAGAGCGCCTCCTGAACCCGTCGCTCCTCCGATTCCATGTCGCGCGTGCGCGCGGCGATTTCGGCGAACACCGACTCCAGCTTGAGATTCCCCGCCGTTCCCGAAGCGGTTCTCTGCGCGACGGTCCCGTCGGGGTCCCGATCAACAAGGCTCGACAGCGATTTTCCAACTTCGCGGTACGCGTCGCGGAAACTCATGCCGTCACGCACCTTCTCGATTGCGGCATCAGTTGCGAATATCTCAGGGGTAAATGCTGCGCGAAGCCGATCCGGATGCACCTCCAGCCGATCGATGGTCAGGCGCGCAATCTGGATGCATTCGTAGGCGACCTGCAGGCCGCGCAGGAACGGTTCCTTGGTCTCCTGGAAGTCGCGGTTGTAGCCGGACGGGAGGGACCTGATGATCGACTTCACCTGCTCCGCGGCGCCGTGCAGCGTACCGCTTCGGGCACGCAGCAGTTCGAGACCGTCCGGATTACGCTTCTGCGGCATGATGCTCGAGCCGGAGCACAGGTCGGGCGGAAGGCTGAAGTACCCGAACTCAGGCATCGAGAAGATGATCAGATCCTCGGCAAACTTTCCGAGTGTCAATCCGACCTGATCGAGCGCATCGAGGATTATCGATTCAAGCTTTCCCCGTGAATTGTTGACCGCAAGTACGTTGTTCTGAATGCCGGTGAAGCCGAGCTTCCGGGCGACCAGCTCCCGGTCAAGCGGAAGCGGCACGCCGTAGCTTGCTGCCGAGCCAAGCGGTGAACGGTTATTCAGTACGTAAGCTGTATCGATGAGCGTCCCATCGTCCAGAATGAGCTCCGCGAAGGAGGCGGCCCACAGTCCAACCGAGCTCGGCATTGCAATCTGCATATGTGTCCGGCCCGGCATCGGTATGTCCTGAAACCGTTCGGCGAAATCGGTAAGTGCCTTCGCGAGTTCGATCAGCGATCGCGCGATATCCGACAGCCGCGAACGTGCATACAGACGGAGTGCGGCGATTACCTGATCGTTTCGCGATCGTCCGGTATGGATCTTCTTGCCGACCTCACCGAGTTCGGCGGTAAGCCGGTTTTCGATGGCTGTGTGGCAGTCCTCATCTTCCCGGCGGATATGAAAGCTCTGATTCTCGGCGTCAGAGAGAATCGATAACAGACCAGTGCGAAGCTCCGCAACTTCCTCATTCGTCAGAATGCCGATTTTCCCGAGCATCTCGGCATGCGCGAGGCTTGCCATGCAATCCGAAGGGACAAGCTGAACATCCAGAAGATAGTCGGTGCCCACGGTAAACCGCTCGATAAGCTCGTTCAATGTATGGTCTTTCTGCCAGAGCTTTGCCATGTAACCCCCGCGCCGTTTCGGTATGATGCAGAGCATAGCCGCGCGATTGCGGCGCTGTCAATGCGAAGCTGAAATCTGCGTTCAGGATGGAGCGCTTTTTGCCGGAACACCCGCTTTGACCGCGAATGCAAACCCGTCGGGGCCGAGCGTTACGGCAATGGTATCGCCATCTTTGATCTCACCGGCGAGAAGCTTTCGGGCGAGCGGATTCTGGATCTCATTCTGAATTGTCCGCTTCAGAGGCCGTGCCCCGAATGCCGGATCAAATCCGAGGTCCGCAAGCCGTGCCTTCGCGTCAGGCTGCACTGCAAGAGTCACCTTCCGTTCGGACAGGCGTCGCGCAACGCGGGCAAGCTCGATGTCGACTATGCGAAGAATCTGATCCTTTCCGAGGCGATGGAAGGTGATGATCTCATCCAGGCGGTTCAGGAACTCAGGCTTGAAGGTTGCCTTCAGGATCTGATCGATCTGCGGCCTGATTGATTCCAGATCCTCGGCCTTCAGCACAAGATCGCTTCCCACGTTGCTCGTCATGATCACTATCGAATTTCTGAAATCAACAAGCCTGCCCTGCCCGTCGGTGAGCCTGCCTTCGTCAAGAAGCTGAAGCAGGATGTTGAACACCTCAGGATGCGCCTTCTCGATTTCATCGAACAGCACGACCGAATAGGGGCGTCTTCGCACGGCTTCAGTAAGCTGTCCTCCCTGATCGTAGCCGACATAGCCGGGAGGCGCGCCAATGAGACGCGACACGGAAAACTTCTCCATGTACTCGCTCATGTCGATGCGAGTAAGTGCCTTGTCGTCGTTAAACAGGAACTCCGCGAGCGTTTTCGCAAGCTCGGTCTTGCCGACACCGGTCGGACCGATGAACATGAACGTGCCAAGCGGTCGATTGACGTCCCCGATACCGCTTTTGTTGCGTCTGATCGCATCCGACACTGCAGTGATTGCCCGCTCCTGCCCGACGACCCGCCGCGCAAGGATCGTCTCGAGCTGGAGAAGCTTCTGCATCTCCGAGGCCATCATCTTGCTTACCGGGATGCCGGTCCACGCGGACACCACACGTGCAATGTCCTCCTCGGACACCTCTTCGCGCAGCAACCGGTTCCGCCCCTCGAGCTCTTCGATCGAGCGTGTCTTGTCGTCAAGTTGCTTCTGAGTCTGCGGGATGAGACCGTGCTTTACCTCGGCCGCCTTGGCGAGGCTGCCCTCCCGTTCGTATTGTAGCTCCTGCGCGGAAAGCTCCTCGAGGCGCTGCTTGAGCGAACGGATCTCCTCGATGACCGATTTCTCGTTCTGCCACTGAAGCTGCATCGCATCCCTGCTCACCTTCAGTTCGGAGAGTTCCTTATCGAGTTTCGCGAGCCGCTCCGCGGAGGCAACGTCAGTCTCCTTGGACAGAGCCTGCTTTTCGATGTCGAGCTGGAGTATCTTCCGCTGGAGCTGATCAAGTTCGGTTGGCTGACTCTCGATTTCCATCTTCAGTCTGCTTGCCGCCTCATCTACGAGATCAATTGCCTTGTCCGGCAGGAAGCGTGCCGTGATGTACCGGTCGGAGAGCACCGCCGCCGCGATGAGCGCCTCATCCTTTATCCGCACGCCGTGGTGCACCTCATACCGCTCCTTCAGTCCGCGCAGAATGGCGATCGAATCCTCGACCGACGGCTCGGAGGTGAATACCGGCTGAAACCGGCGCTCGAGCGCTGGATCCTTTTCGATATGTTTGCGGAACTCATCAAGCGTCGTTGCCCCGATTGCGCGCAGCTCTCCGCGGGCGAGCGCCGGCTTGAGCAGGTTGCTTGCGTCCATGGCACCCTCGGCGGCACCGGCGCCGACCAGGGTGTGCAGCTCGTCGATGAAGAGGATGATCTGCCCGTCAGACTGCGCTATTTCGTGGATTACCGCTTTGAGCCGCTCTTCGAACTCACCGCGGAACTTGGTTCCCGCGAGCAGAGAACCGAGGTCGAGTGACAGGAGCTTCTTGTCCTTCAGCGAATCGGGCACGTCCCCGGACACAATCCGCCGTGCGAGTCCCTCAGCTATAGCTGTCTTGCCGACTCCCGGTTCGCCAATGAGCACCGGATTGTTCTTCGTTCTGCGGGAGAGCACCTGCATTACACGGCGGATCTCCTCGTCGCGGCCGATGACCGGGTCGAGCTTCTCGCGGCGTGCGAGTGCTGTCAGATCCTTGCAGTACTTTTCGAGCACCTGGTAACGGTTCTCCGGGTTCTGATCGGTCACGCGCTGATTGCCGCGAACCGATTTGAGCGCATCGAGCACACCTTTTCGGTTGATTCCTGCAGCCTCAAGTACCTCTGCGACCTTGATCTTCTCGGCGAGCATTGCAAGCAGGATGTGCTCGGTGCTCACGTACTCATCCTTCAGGTCACTCGCCTCCTTCTCCGCCTTGGAGAGGATGCGGCCGGTCTGTGGTCCAAGCTGCATCTGCGCCGTTTCGCCGTACACCTTCGGCCGCGAACTGATCAGCTCCTCGATCCTGCCCTTCAGCTCGGGTATCGATGCACCCATGCGCGACACGAGCTGCGGGACTACTCCGTCCTGCTGTTCCACCAGGGCGAGCAGCAGATGTTCGGGTTCAAGAAGCTGATGATCGTACCTGTTTGCCAGTGATGTTGCGGCCTGAACCGCTTCCTGCGCCTTTGTTGTCATCTTGTCGTAGTTCATTCTCACCTCGACGGGCGTACTCCGGCGTCAATCTGCATTTTCGGCGAATCATATGCGTGCCGGCGAGTCTGACCGTTTGACCGGGATATATCTAATATAGTGAAATAGCTTGAAGGCATCAATTTTTTCCCGTACTGTATGCGCGGAGGATATTCATGGACGACAGGCCGGCCGAACTCGCCAACAAGGTCATCATCATGAACGGATTTTCACATGAGGAGATCTCGCGGATTATGAAAGCGGTGAAGGCTCTCTTCGAAAAGCCCGGAGACCTCATCTTTGCCATGACTACCGAACGATCGCTCAACACCAAAGTGAAGGACCTCATCGTCGACATGTCGAATGATCACGAATACCTGAAGAAGAATCCGCCGAACAGGCGCCCGGCGCCTCAGGACTGATACAGGTATCGGTCAGCCTTGACCGCGGCCGAACGTTTTCACTACACTTCACCCATCTTGAAAGAGGCATCCATGAAAGTCCGATCGGCGGTCACGCGGCTTGACCCGTATATTCCCGGTGCGCTGAAGGCCGGAGCAGTAAAACTCGCTTCGAACGAAAACCCGTTTGGCCCCTCACCTCTTGCAATCGATGCGATCGTGCGCGATGCGGCCACGGTGAATCTCTATCCGGACCAGCACGCGAACCGGCTGCGGCAGAAGCTTTCCGCCGTGCACAACATCCCTGCCGATCAGCTGATTATCGGCGACGGCTCCGATGAGATCATGGCGATGATCACCGGTACCTACCTCGAATCGGGTGACAATGTGATTACCGCGGCAAACACGTTTTCTACCTACACCTACGCAACGTTGCTGTTTGGCGGACAGATGCGCACCGTCCCGCTCGCCGAAGGGCGTTTTGACCTCCCGGCAATCGCAGCCGCGATCGACAGTCGCACGCGGGCTACGTTCATCTGCAACCCGAATAATCCGACCGGTACCTATGTGACCGACGCGGAACTCCGCAGTTTTCTCGAAAAGGTGCCGAAGTCTGTCGTGGTCGTGCTCGATGAAGCGTACGTCGAGTTTGCCACGGCGTCTGACTTCCCGGACTCGCTCTCGCTCCTTGCCGAATATCCGAACCTCATCGTGCTGCGCACTTTCTCAAAAATCTACGGACTCGCGGGTCTGCGGGTGGGCTACGGAATCGCTTCCACATCGATGATTGCCGACCTGAACCGCGTCAAACAGCCGTTCAACGTCGGACTTCTCTCCCAGATTGCCGCCGCCGCAGCACTCGACGATTCGGCGTTTGTCGAACGGTCACTCGCGAACAACCGCGCCGGAAAGGAGACTCTCTACAAAGCACTCGACGATCTTGGCCTGAGTTACTACAGAACTCAGTCCAATTTCGTCTGCATCGAGACCAACACCGACGCAAAGGCGCTCTTCCGTCGCGTAGCCGAACTCGGCGTTACCATTCGCCCGCTCGCGTCATTTGGACTTCCCACAGCGATCCGGGTGACCATCGGAACCCCGGAACAGCTCACGCTGTTCCTTCAATGCTTCGAGCAGGCACTCTCCGAGTCGAGGCTCCCCGGCTGAGATGGTACAAATCCTTCTCAACATCCTGCTTGCAGGAATTCCAAGCGTGCTGATCCTTGCATTCTTTCTGAGACGGGATCGCCGGAAGAAGGAATCACCACTCTACATCTGGCGCGCGTTTGCGCTCGGCTTCGTCGCGCTGCTGCCTGCGGCGGGAATCGAGCTGGGCCTTGCCGCCCTGCCGTTCGACCTGACCGGCACCGGATACCATCTTTTCCACGCATACATCGTCTCCGGTCTGGTCGAAGAAGGGATAAAGCTCCTGGTCGTGATGCTGTTCATCTACCGGGAACCCTACTTCGATGAAGAAAGTGACGGCATTATCTACGCGGTAACCGCGAGCATGGGGCTCGCGTTCTTCGAAAATATCCTGTACGGCTTCGGTACGGTTCCCGACCTGCTGATGCGCGGATTCACCGCCGTGCCGCTTCACGCGATCGCTTCAGGAATCATGGGATACTATATCGGAAAATCCAAATTCGCCGATAACCCGCAGATCCTTCGTGGACTTCTGTTCGCCGCAGCGATTCATGGAACCTACAATTTCCTCCTGTTTACCGGTGGCTGGCTCTCATTCATGGTGCTCCCGCTGCTGCTCGTTTTCGGCGTCATTCTGCTTCGTCTCTACAGGCGCGCCATTGCCGACGATGTGGACGCAGAACGGCTCTCCTGATTACCGAATCCGGCAAATTGATTTCGCCATGTGCTTGACGTTTTTCCGCTCAACAGTTACATTAGCCTCACACGACGCAGGGTAGAGCAGTTGGCAGCTCGTCGGGCTCATAACCCGGAGGTCGCAGGTTCGAGTCCTGCCCCTGCTAAACAGGAAAGCCGGTTGGCAAAACGCTGACCGGCTTTTCTTTTTGTTGACAGCTGCAGCGAAGTTGCAGCTCGAGATGCCCGCCGGACGTCCCTGTTTCCGCACTCAGAGTGAAATTACTTGTGCAATCGACAAAGGTCCGTTATAACATTGAAAGTCAATCATTGGAGGCACATCTTGCCTGAGCGCGGCAATGTTTTCATAACAGGGGCGACATCGGGAATCGGAAAGGCGTGTGCACTGCAGCTGTCGGAACTCGGTTACCGAGTCTATGGTACCGCCCGCAATGCACCTTCCATCGAGGAATTGACCGCTTCAGAGGCAATGGCCGGACCGGCAACAGCAAAACTGCCCTATACTCTCTTTCGCATGGATGTTCGCGACGAGGAGTCGGTCAGGAAAGGCATTTCGTTCATGCTCGAGCGCGAGGGGCACATCGACGCGGTCGTGAACAATGCCGCAATTTCGGTTGCCGGTTCCGTCGAAGAGACGACGATGGACGAAGTGCGAGACCAGGTTAATACGGATTTTTACGGCACACTTCACGTCTGCAGAGCCGTACTTCCGGGAATGCGCGGACAACGCAAGGGGCTGATAGTAAACGTCGGTTCGCTTGCGGGCGTAATGGCAATTCCATTCCAGTCTACCTACTCGGCGTGCAAGGCAGCCATTCTGGGGCTTTCCGAAGCGCTTCAGCTGGAAGTTGAACCGTTTGGCATCAGGATTGTCGTCGTGGAACCGGGTGACACGAAAACGGGCTTTACCGCAAATCGGCGGGACACGGGCGGGATGGCGGACGGCTCACCCTACACCGAGCGCTTCAGGCGAGTTATGGCTGCAGCATCGAAGTCCGAACAGGAGGGCTGGCCGGCGGAAGCTGTGGCGAAAAAGGTGGTGAAAATCATCGGCATGAAGAATCCCGGGTTTCGATACAAGCCGGCGATGTTCCTGCAACGCTTCGGTGCAACGGTCCGAAAGATCCTTCCGGACAGACTTTTCCATCAGATTCTCGCCAAGTTCTACGATGTCTGACGATCCGGACTTCCAGAGAAACAACCTGGAACGTTCACCATCGCCATATCTGCGCCAGCACGCGGGAAATCCGGTGCACTGGCAGGAATGGAACGAGCAGACTCTCGAATACGCCAGCAAGACCGACAGGGTGATCCTGGCTTCGGTCGGGTACTCGACCTGCCACTGGTGCCACGTCATGGCAGCCGAAGCGTTCTCAGATGACGATGTCGCGCTCTACCTGAACCAGAACTTTGTCTGCGTAAAGATCGACCGCGAGCAGCGACCCGATATCGACCGATATCTCATGGGATATCTCACGGCCACGACCGGACAGGGCGGCTGGCCGCTGAATGCGTTCCTTGCCCCATCGGGTCACGGTACGGTTCCCCGCCCCTTTTTCGCAATGACGTACGCTTCAGTTACTCCGCGCTACGGCATGCCGGCTTTTGTCGATATACTGCGGCAGATTTTCGAGTTCTACGAAGCACACCGTGAGCAGATCGTTCCCTTCGACTACGGTACGATGAGTTCGCCCGAGCCTGACGTGCACGACGGACCGGACTCGCGCACCGAAGTGGCAGTCGGTGAGCTACTCTCGGCGTACGGCAGCCGATTCGACCGGGAGTTTGCCGGTTTCGGCAGCGGGCAGAAGTTCCCTCCGCACAGCACGCTTCTCTTCCTGACCTATTTGTGCGCGACCAGCCTGCCCTCCGCGCCCGAACGATCGGAAGCCGCGGAAATGGCCGCATCGACGCTCGATGTGATGATGCGGCGCGGACTGCACGACCACCTGCAGGGGGGCTTCTTTCGCTATTGCGTTGACAGGAACTGGACAATTCCGCACTTCGAGAAGATGCTCTACGATCAGGCAATGCTGCTCTGGGTTTACTCGGCAGCATCAGCCCGGTTTCACAACCCCGAATACGCGCAGACTGCCCGATCGATCATCCGGTGTCTGCGGGAGACCTTCAGTTCGGGCCCTCTTTTCATTTCAGCGCACGATGCTGATACGAATCACAAGGAGGGCGCGACCTACGTCTGGTCAATCGATGAGCTCGAGTCGCTTCTTTCGGCCGACGAGTTCAGGCATCTGTCAGCCGGGTTTGAGCTGGGAATCAGGGGGAATTTCGAAGGTCGTAATCATCTTGTCCGCGGCACTTCGGCCGGCGATCGGGAATCGTTCGAACCGGTAAGGCAGAAGCTGATCGCAGCGCGTCGTCTCCGGCCCCAGCCCGCCCGCGACACCAAGATCGTAACATCGTGGAACGCGCTTGCAGGAGTAGCCTTCGTTGCAGCTCACCGTTACCTGCACGCGCCGTCCGGAAGCGGTGAGGCCGGCCACGATGCCTGTCTCAGGCAGGCTCAGGATATCCGTGACGCGCTGCTCGAAACGCATTTCAGAGAGGGCAGGCTGCACCACAGCTCAATCGACGGACAGGTCCAGCCGGAACACTTTCTCGAAGACTATGCGGCCATGCTCCTGCTCCTGACGACGATCCACCAGCTCACCGGAGAGTCACTCGAACAGATCAGGTACTTCAAATCACGTGTCGAATCCTACCGCCGTGACGGTCACTTTCTTGAATCGGAAAACGAGGATTTCGTAGCAGTCCGTGCCGAACACTACGATCACCCGACGCCGTCAAGCTCGGCGCTTGCCGCGCGGGCACTGCTCGAAGCTGCGATCATTCTGCACGAACCCTACATGCCGCGCGGCTTCGGCGCGGCACATGAGAATGATTTCGCGAATCTCACCGCGCTGCTTCAGAACGGCGAGTTCTACGTTGTCGAGACTCCGCGGCCGATCGACGAAACGGGCGTTCCGATCAACCTTTTCCAATTTCCCGGAACGCCGCTTACCACCTGCTATCATGGCGCCTGCACACCCGGGGTCACGCTGCGCTGATTCGCCGTAGGCCGCTGAGAGCCGTATCCGGATCCCGCCCCGGGGCGCATCAGCCTGTTCAGTGGCCGAGAACCGCGTGCGGTACGTAGGGCGCCTCGAGCTGAGCCATCTCGTCGGCGCTGAGCGATATATCGAGTGCATCGAGTGCCTGGTCGAGGTGTATCATCTTGCTCGCTCCGATGATAGGTGACGTGATCCCCGGTTTATGCAGCATCCACGCCAGTGCTATCTGGGCGTTCTGTTTTCCATGATTTTCGGCGATCGTTTTGACATGATCGAGCACACTGAAGTCCGCCGGGCTGTAGTAGAGCTGGTGCGCAAACTCGTCACTTTTGCTCCGCGTGGTCTGGCCGGAATGGTCCGCAGTTCGGTTTCCTGCGAGGAAGCCTCGTGCAAGCGGCGACCACGGAATGATGCCGACCCCTTCGTGGGTGCACAGCGGAATCATCTCCCGTTCCTCTTCGCGATAGACCAGGTTGTAGTGATTCTGCATCGTTACGAATCGGGCGTAGCCGTGGAGGTCCGCCTTGTAGAGCGCCTCGGCAAACTGCCACGCGTACATGCTCGATGCGCCGATGTACCGCGCCTTGCCGCTCCGCACGACATCGTTCAGCGCTTCGAGCGTCTCCTCTATCGGGGTTTCTGCATCCCATCGGTGGATCTGGTACAGATCGACGTAATCGGTGCCCAATCGACGCAAGGATGCATCTATGGCATCCAGGATGTGCTTGCGGGATAATCCCCGATCATTCGGTCCATTGCCCATCGCGTTGTAAACTTTGGTCGCAAGTACCACCTGATCGCGTTTCGCGAACTTTTTCAGCGCCACACCGGTAACCTGCTCACTTACCCCGCCTGAATACATGTCGGCGGTGTCAAAGAAGTTGATACCGGCCTCGATTGCCCGCTGGAAAAACGGAAGCGAATCCTCTTCGGAGAGAACCCAGTCTCTCCACCTCGGGGTGCCATAGGTCATAGTCCCGAGGCAGATACGTGACACTTTCATTCCTGTGCTGCCGAGGCGAACATACTCCATCTTCTCTTCCCCCATTTAGCTATAGATATATGGACAGAGTATCGATTTTATCGATCTCGATCAAACGTGCGGGTTGACTCCCGATTGTTCGCTGCATAACCTTCTGATAGGGTTCGATCAAAAAAGTCCGCCGGACAGAGAGGAAGACGTGCGCATAGTAACAGCTGAAAAGAGTTCCCTGGATCAGGCTGGTGTGAGATTCATCGCCGATCGCCTGGCTCGGCCGAACGCCGGCAGTGCAATCCTCGGGCTGCCGGGTGGCCGCTCGGTCTCCGGCATCCTCGACGGCCTTGTGAAAGCGCCGATCGACTGGCCGCGGGTGCATATCTTCCTTGCTGATGAACGGAAAGTGCCGGTGACTGACCCGGAAAGCAACTACCGGGAGATACTTGAGCACCTCGCTGAGCCACTTTCGTCAACCGGACGCATGCCGGCGGCAAATGTCCACCCCTGCGTCGCCGGCGCGCCTGAGTATTCGGCCGAATTCGGCGCAACCGGAAATCACTTCGATGTGCTTGTGCTCGGGGTCGGTGAAGATGGTCACATCGCCTCGCTGTTCCCCGGGAGAATCGGCGCAACCGAGGATCCGGGGTTCTTCATCGATGTGGAGAACTCGCCGAAACCACCACCGCGCAGAGTCAGCGCGTCGCAACGGCTCATCCAGGGAAGTTCATCGATTGTGCTTCTGTTTATCGGCGCAGGCAAAAAGGAGGCGCTCAGGCTGTTCCGTGATCCGTCGGTACCGGCTTCAGACTGCCCCGCAAAGCTAACAACCGTGTGTACGGACCTTCTGGTACTTACCGATCAGGAAATCAGCTGAAGACCGGAAATCAAATTGCGGTGATTTTTTCGCACTTACTTATGGCAATCGCTTACAATAATGACGGGACAGTTATAGTCTGTACCCCGATCTGACGAAACAGAAACAGTGATACTTCGACATTGAAAAAAAACGAGAATTCCGGTGTCAACGGGAGTAAAATTATCCGGTACGCCCTCGGCGCACCTGATCTGGGGTTGATTACCGGAGCTCCTATCACAAAAGGGAAGGCTGATGAAGGTTCGAGAGCTGCAGGAAACACCACTCCCGCTGACAAATGACGGGGCACTCAGCGTATATACACTCGGTTGCGGCAGCGCGTTTTCCAAGAAGCTGAATCAGAACAACGTTATTCTCATAAAGGGCGACGACCACATCATGGTTGATTGCGGAACGAAGGCTCCGCAGGCCCTCTTCCAGCTGGGACTCTCAATTACCGACATTCGCACGTTCCTCATTACCCATTCGCATGCCGATCATATCGGTGGCCTCGAAGAGGCGATGCTCATGGGGCGCTACGTGAGCCGAAAACGACCGAACATCATCATAACCAGCCAGTACCAGAAGCTGCTGTGGGATTTTTCGCTGAAAGGCGGAGCAAGCTACAACGAAGTTCACGACGGAAAGACGCTTGATTTTTCCGACCTGTGGGAAGTTGTGCGACCAACCTGGCTCTCAGGGTATCCGCGCGAGACCTATGAAGCGCAGATCGGATCGATCAACCTGAAGATCTTTCGCACGAACCACTACCCGGAACAGGCCGAATCCTGGCAGACCAGCTACTACAGCGTCGGGATTCTGGTAGACGATCGATTCCTGTTCACCGGAGACACCAAGTTCGACCCGGAAATGGTTCAGGAGTTCCAGAAAAAGTTCAAAATCGAAGCGATCTTCCACGACGTGCAGTTCTATCCAAAAGGGATTCATGCATTCCTGGAGGATCTGGCAACGCTGCCGCCGGCAACCCGCAAGAAAATGTATCTCATGCACTATTCAGATAATTACGAGCAGTATACCGATCGGGTCAAAGAGCTCGGTTTTGCGGGCTTCGTGATTCAGAATCGATTCTACGACTTTCCGTAACTTTCGGGTGGGTCAGAACGTGAACCCGCGGCTCGAGTATCTCGATACTCACCGGAAAGTGCTCCGGGTGCAGCCATCGGGATTCGCCGTCCACCTGCACGGGGATCTTGCCATCGTACTGGACGACAATGCGCCGTGCCTTCCGCATCGTCGTTTCAGGCTGATCGACGTGAGTGCCTGAGTAGAACAGCTTCTTCAGCTGAATCTTTCGTATCACACTTACGCTGCTCACGATGCAGAGATTTTCATCTCCCGGAAGCACCGGTTTTGCCCCGCCGTAGACACGATGTCCACTGACGCCCATCGCAAGAAGCACAAATCTTCCCGAAAGCGTCTCTTGAGAACCTTCCGGCGATTCGATCCTGATCTCCATCGGTCCGCGCCGAAAGGTGGGCTCGTAGAAGAGTGTCGCGACATCCGCAATTGCTTTGTACGTATCGCCGGGCACGACGCCACGCAGCCGATTCGTGACATCGGTCACGAATGCATCAAGTCCCATCGACGCGATGTTGAAGGAGAAGAACGGATCAAGGCCTGTGGCCTGTACCCGCAGTGCTGAAATCCTCCGGCTGTTTTCCCCGCCGTAGAGCAGTTCGCACGCCTCCTGCACCTCACCCGCGTCTGCGGCATCGTTTCCGGTACCCATCGGCAGCCGGAAGATCTCAAGCCGCTGGAGCACCGAAGGGTCGGCCTGGTAGAGCACGCTCAGCACTTCCTCGTGCGTACCATCCCCGCCAACCGACACCAGAAGTCTGCGGGGCGCATCCGCAGCGAGAGCCGCGCCTCCTGTCGGCAGCATGCTGTCTATAATGTTGCGGGTGATGAGCGCGGCGTTTCCCGGCCGCTCGGAGATGTGCAGCATGGTGTTTGCTGCCGGCAGCACATCGTGCGGGTTGTGATTCGGATAGATTGTGCGGAGCCGGTCGAGGAATGAACGAACAACCGCAAGTTCGTGAGTCAGAATGTGATGGCGGGCGACTCTGCCTGCGACAGGATTGACGATGACATCGACCTGATACGGGGTGGTCGACAGGCGTTGAGAGTACGCAAGCAGATGCACGATACTGTCGAAAAACTCTCGGATCTGTTTCAGGTCCATGTGAATCCTGCCTCAGGTTAGGTGCGTTTGTCCGCCTTGTCAATCCAGAGGCAAACTGAAAAGGTCTTCGCGACTCTCAACGAGGATACCGCCCATGCCGGTCGAGAGCGCGGGCTCTATGTCTATCTCATACCGGTCGCCAATGCTCACCATGCGATCCGGTCTGCACGAAAGCTCGGCAGCCGCCAGCTGAAACGGAAGAACATGAGGTTTCGACACCATCGTACTTTCCAGGCCAATCACCACCCGAAAGTGGTGTTCGACGCCAAGCGCTGCAAGCGTCCTCCTGCCGACTGTGGACGGATTGTTGGTCACGCAGGCGATCCGGTACCTTCCTGCAAGTTCGGCGAGCAGCGCATCGAGCTCAAGATCAACCGAAAGGTATTCTTCGGGATTCAGCTCCTCCTCCCGCCAGCGAACACTCTGTTCGATGGGAACGCCAAAATGCAGGAAGGTGTTTCCCAGCGAGGGTTTCCTGCCGCCGTTCTGCGCGGCCTGCCCGGTCCGGTAGGTCTCAATCATGCCATTTGTCACCTCGAAACTCTCGCCACGTTCCCGCGCGAGCCGCGCAATGAGCTGTACAATCTGACCGTTTACGTAGCGTTCGTCGCGGTACAGGGTGTTGTCGATGTCAAAGATGAGTCCCTCGATGACCGGGGGGAGATGAAATAGCTTCATGCAACCACCTTAGCGAAGCCGCGATCAAACTGCAATTCCCTGCGGTAGCCCCTCAACAGGGACTTCCCGCTTCCCTCCTGATACCGTACCTTAACTGTTGTGAGCGTACGATGAACCAGGAGTTTCACTACTACACGATCCACTATCTTGCCGGTCAGGCAGGCTTCTCTGCCGATGATGCGTACATTCTCGCATACTCGTCACAGTATCTGGACAACGCGCTCGTCTCCTATACCGTCGAGACCGATCGCGGGCAGTACAGCACGCTGGTGACCCATCACTTCGGGTTCTGGAACAACCGTCAGGAGGAGGAAGTCTGGATTCCCTTTCACTTCTTTCCGGGCGATGACACATGGGAGGCAGGGCGACGCCTTGACGGGAAAACGAACCGGTACAATGTGACGCCCAATTCGAGCCGGGTGAAACGGTACCTCATCGAAACGCTCAAGAGCCGCGATCTCTACCGGATCGGCATTGCGCTGCACACC
Source organism: Spirochaetia bacterium (assembly GCA_035530835.1). Lineage (GTDB taxonomy): Bacteria > Spirochaetota > Spirochaetia > DSM-27196 > DATKUC01 > DATKUC01. Next base: position 2,958 of record DATKUC010000134.1, on the reverse strand, counting down.
TACGCCGACACCTGGGCGCACCAGAACTTTTCCGGCCGCAACGAGGAGTGGAACCGACTTGAGCCTAACTCGGTCATACCGCCGATCGGTCACGCCCAGGCGCTCGCCTCCCCGGACGACATTGATGCGGTATGGGAAGATCCGCGGCTGTTGCAACCAGACCGGCTCGTGCGCAATCGCGACCGGTTCCTCGGCGCAGCGCAGAAGATCTATGCCTACCTGTGCACCTACAACCGGCGATCCTTCGACGACTGGGAGATCGTGCAGTTGAAGCTCGAGGAGCTCATCGGCAAACCGGGCTCCGGAAAAAGCGGAAAGGAGCGGGCGCTTGATTTCATCATCGACCGGGACATACCCGAGTTCAAACGGTCCGACTGGCGCGGAGAAGCATTTCATCTGACGGCGGCAACCGGCGATGAGGAGACCGGCTCAACCTACGACAAGCTGCTCTGGCTGCGCAATGAGGTGCTTCACGAGACGAAACTTGTCGAAAAGCGGCCGGTCCGGGCGAAGTCAGGCTTCTACTCAAGCCATCTCTACCGGTGGAACGAGGCTGTGATCGAGCAGAAGCGAATCGCCCGCATGCACCTCGGTGACCTGCTCCGCAGTTAGGTTCGACGCCGAGTGCGCCGATCGATCGCAATCATTCGCCGCCGGAAAGCTCGGCGATCTCACTGCACTGATTGACTCCGCGGTCTGACAACAGTTTTGCGTATGGAGTCGCCTCGATATCGCCTCTATCTATTCCCGCAATCCCGGCAAAATGGCGGATCTCACGCGCGGCGGCTTCCTGGAGCGCCGGGTCATCGACGACGCATTCAACCTCGATGAACACGCCCAGGCCCGCTATCGCGCTCATCTCGATGACAAGGGGAAGCCGCGCAGCATCCGCAGTGTCGCGCTCGTACCGGTAGCGCCTGCCGCGCTTCACCTTGCAGGAGAACACCGCACAGCCAATCCTGCGTGCAAGCTCCAGGAACGCAGGCGCGTCTGAGACTGAAAATTCAACCTCGCGGTTCACCTCCACTCCCTGGTCGAGCCTGCGATCCTTGAACGTGCAGGTAGCGCCGCTCTCCTCGATGCGCAGTCTGAAATCCCGCGCATGAAACGGCACCGGAACAGCGCCGGATTTCTGCAATTGTGCAGCCGTTCCGTCGGCGCCGGCTGCCGCTCCCGGCCCACCGTTCCAGTGCGCCCAGGACTCTTCGGGCTTTCCGCCGGGACCGTGGAGATAGATGTCTTTTTTTATATACTCGTATTCAAAAACACAGATGCGATTGAGCAGCAATTGCATTGCCGCTTGGTCGCGCACCCACGCTTTAAGTTCGACCTCTGTCGCCATGATTACTCGAACACCACCGTCTTGTTGCGGAACACCAGGATTCGATGCTCGAGGTGCAGTTTCACCGCGCGGGTGAGTACCGCCTTCTCAAGCGCCCGCCCCTTCATGATCAGATCATGCACGCTGTCCTTGTGGCTGATGCGCGCGACATCCTGTTCGATGATCGGCCCCTGATCGAGGTTCGCCGTAACGTAGTGGCTCGATGCGCCGATGATCTTCACCCCGCGCGCGTACGCCTGGTGATACGGTTTTGCTCCCACGAAGGCGGGTAAAAAGCTGTGGTGGATGTTGATTATCCTGTCGCGAAAGGTTTCGACGAATCCTTCTCCGAGGATCTGCATGTAGCGGGCAAGTACGATGAGGTCGATCTTCTGCTCGTGCAGCAGCTCGATCTCAGCCTGCTCCGCTTCTTCCTTGGTCTCGCTGGTTACCGGAATGTGGTGAAACGGAATCTCGAAGTATCGGGCGATCGGTTCCGCGTCAGGATGATTTCCCACAATGAGCGCGATATCCGCGTGTGTTTCGCCTTCTTTGTTGCGCAGCAGCAGATCGTAGAGACAATGATCGTACTTCGAGACAAATATCGCCATGCGGGTCCTGCGCGATGAGAACTCGATGCGAAAGTTCATGTTGAACTTCAATGCCACCGGCTCGAACGCGGATTCAAGCTTCTCCTGCGGAATCTTGAACTCGCTCACATCCCACACGACGCGCATGAAGAACGTCGAAGTTTCCGGATCGCTGTACTGATCCGACTGGAGAATGTTCCCGCCGTAGGTGAAGATGAAGTGCGAGACCTCGGCGACGATACCGCGCGTATCCGGACACGAAAGAAGTAAAACAGCCTTGGGAGAGCTCGATTCCTGCATGGCGCACAGTATAGCGAAGTTCAGGAACGCTGAGAAGCAAAGCACGCGCAGGCGGCACCGGAATGGAAAACTCCCTCCCGTGCGCTATAATTCGATGTGTGCCCGTGAAAGCGCATGACCCGCAATTACAAATGCGAAATTGTCATAATTCAATTGCAAGCAGAACGGGATACGGGAGGATGTATGAATAAGCGAGTTCTTCAAATGGGCGGACTTGCTGCACTGTTAGTCGGCCTGACGCTGAGCATGACAGGCTGCGGCCTTATCGCCAATGCGCTGAGCTCGGTAAACGGCACGATTGTCGACGCCCGGGCCTACGGCGCCGCATTGAGCGGAGCGTTGGTTACCCTTCAGTCGGTATCCGACTCCAGCTACGTAAAATCCGATACAACCGACAGCTCGGGTGAATTCTCATTCTCCGGGCTCGATTCGTCCAAGCAGCCCTTCGAGATAACTGCAAGCTACAGTGGCTACTTTATTCCGCCGACGCGCGTGAACCAGAACGGATTCTCTCTCAATATCGGAGACATACCCGCACTCAGACTGAGCTCGAGCGACGTATCGGGACTGTCGTTTATTACCGTGTGGAACTCAACGGCGGCAACGGTCGACTCCTACATGTCGTTTCCGTCAGCAGACAACAACTCTGCCCCCGGTGGATCCAGTTCGTATTCAACGCAGTTTACGTCGCCGTATGCTGATCCGACTTTTAGCTCGGACACGAACGTCGGAAGCCCTGCTACGACT
>DATKUC010000133.1:0-25509 GCA_035530835.1 Spirochaetia bacterium | reverse complement strand
CCTCTCCTGATCTGACTAAACGGAGAGAGTGGGATTCGAACCCACGGAGCCTTGCGGCTCAACGGTTTTCAAGACCGCCTCTTTCGACCACTCAGACACCTCTCCAGCTTTGGGCCAGAGCAATACTATATCGATCGGGCCTCTATTTGTCAACTTTGCGCAGCTCGCATCGGTAAGTTCACGCGACGCTTGTCCCGGCGTCAGTTCGTCGGTATCTTTTCGGAGTAGCCGGTACTTACCGACCGGTCAGTAGATTTCTGGACAGAGAGGTAACTGGAGAAACATGAAGGAACAGAAGAGTTCACGAGTATTGCTGGTGCTGTTCTTTGGAGTGCTCATGGGCGCCCTGGATATCGCCATCGTCGGTCCGGCGCTTCCGGCCATTCGTTCCTCGTTCGCCGGGACCGGAGAACGGTCGCTTGCGTGGATATTCTCAGCATACGTGTTGTTCAATCTGATAGGTACGCCGGTTATGGCGAAACTGTCTGACATCGCGGGCCGCAGATTGATCTATGCAATCGATATTGGCCTGTTTGCCGTCGGTTCACTGATCGTTGCCTCGGCGCCCGCGTTTTCATTCGTGTTCATCGGACGGGCAATCCAGGGTTTCGGAGCGGGCGGCATCTTCCCGGTCGCAAGCGCAGTCATCGGCGATACGTTTCCGCCGGAGCGGCGCGGTTCGGCACTCGGACTGATCGGTGCGGTGTTTGGTCTGGCATTCGTAATCGGTCCTGCACTTGCAGGTCTCATCCTCTCCATTGCTTCCTGGCACTGGTTGTTCCTGATAAACGTCCCGATCGCACTCATCGTCATGGCGTTCGGATTGAAGCTCCTTCCCGGCCGTGCCGATCGACCGGTCGAGCGGTTCGACTGGCTCGGGATGGCCGCACTTTCACTCACGCTCTCCGCGTTCACATTCGGATTGAACAACATCGACACAGCTCACTTCGGTTCGAGTCTTGTCGGACTGCGCGTGCTTCCGTTCCTTGTTGCGGCGATCGTGTTTGGATTCATCACGTCGCAAATCGAGCGAAGAGCTGCAAATCCGATTCTTCCGGCGAGCCTGTTTCAATCCCGACAGCTGAGGATTGGATACGCGCTGACGACCGGCGCAGGCGTGGGGGAGGCGGCAGTTGTGTTTATGCCGCTCTTCGCAATCGCCGCACTTGCAGGGGTGAAACAGGGACAGGCGAGTTTTCTGCTGCTGCCGGTGGTTATCGCGATGGCAATTGCATCACCGGTCTCCGGAAGGCTTCTTGATCGATTCGGTTCGAAGGCGGTCATAGTCTCTGGGCTCGCTGTCACCACGGTCGGAGTCTTCCTCTTGTCAATCACCGCAGGTTCGCTGACAATGTTCATCATTTCGGGTGCACTCATGGGCTTCGGGCTGTCGAGCCTGCTCGGCGCGCCAATCAGGTACATCACGCTGAATGAGGTTGCGCAGGAAGACCGCTCGGCGGCGCAGGGTGTGATTACCGTCTTCACGAGCGCCGGGCAGCTTGCGGGGGCGGCAGTCATCGGCGCTGTTGCCGCGTCAGGCGGCGGAAGCGCCTCATCATACGCGTCGGCGTTCTTCGTTGTCTGCGCGGCAAGCGTCGTGATGCTCGTCGCTGCGCTTCGGCTGAAACGGAGAGCGGCAGAACGTGCCTCGGCGCAGAAATAGGGAGTAGAGCGATGGAGTCCGATGGTGAGAAAAGCGGGCTGCGGGAACGCGCTATAGAGGCGGCGACGACCATGTTCGTACGCTCCGGCTACAGCAGTGTATCCATGCGGGAAATCGCGGCATCACTCGGGGTGTCGAAAGCCGCGCTGTACTACCATTTCGCGGACAAGCAGACGCTCATGCTCGCAATCCTCGAAGGCTACCTGGTGGATATCGAACGGCTCATCGAGGAGCAGGTGCTGCCGCGTCGAACCTGTCGCGAGCGGATCGGAAGCTTCGTGCGGCTGGTCTTCACGCAGCCGCCGGGAACGCGGGCAATCATGCGGCTTGCAAGCCAGGAGAGCGGAAAGCTCGACCCGGTGGTTCGCGCAACCTTTCTCGAAAGCTACCATCGACGGTTCATCGGCAGGTTGGAAACGATTCTCGCGGAGGGGGTTGCGCGCGGCGAACTTCGCGCGATGGATCCAAAAGCCGCAACCTGGATCCTGCTCGGTATGATGTATCCATTCTTCTACGGCGAAGTGCTCGCGGAACGCAACGATCTGGATACGCTTGACGAACAGATTGTATCGATCTTCGTTGACGGCGCGGCACGATGACCGAGTCCGGAAGAGTGCCCTCACCGTATCCGCTCGATCGCTCGTTCTACCTCAGAGATTCGCTTACTGTAGCAAAAGAGCTGCTCGGTAAGCTCATCGTTCGGCTGTCGGAGGGCGGGCCCCTTGTCTGCCGTATTGTGGAAACAGAGGCATACAACGAGGAAGACCCCGCCTCCCACTCGTTTTGCGGCAGAACCTCTCGCAATGCACCGATGTATCAGCCCGGCGGTGTTGCGTATGTCTACTTCATCTACGGCATGTATAACTGCTTCAATGTGGTAACCGATCGGGAAGGGTACGGAAGCGCCGTACTCATCCGCGCCGCCGAACCGCTGTCGGGCCTGCACGCCATGTGGCGGAACCGGTTTCCCGGCACTGAACCGCCCGGTATGCCCGACACTCTGACACACATGCCCGAAGACCGCCGGCTGCGATGCGCTGTCGTGTCGCTGGCGAACGGTCCGGGTAAACTCGCGCACTCACTGGGGCTGAACGTTGCACGACACAGCGGCATGAGCCTTCTGTCGGGTGAACTTACGATTCAGGACGACGGCTATTCGCCTGACCGGGTTGTCGGGGATGTCAGGATCGGTATTTCGGTGGCTCAGGAGAGGGAGTGGCGCTTCTTCATCGCCGAGAACGGTTCTGTTTCACGGTCTCGCGTGCGGCCTATCGATCGAGAAGATCGGTGAGCCGCTCGAGATCCTCGAGTGAGAAATAGCTGATTTCGATTCGACCCTTTTCGTGTGATCCTGAAACGATAACTTTTGTGCCGAGCGCGTTGATGAGCCGTTCTTCGAGCTCGCGCAGTTCGACCGACTTTCGCGGCTGCGTCGCAGCCGCCTTTGCGCGTTCCGGCTGGCGGGCACCGCTCTTCGCGCGCGCCTCAGTCTCCGCCTCGCGAACCGAAAGCCCCTCGCGGATGATCCGGTGAAACAGGCTGAGCAGATCATTCGCCGACGGGAGAGCGAGCAGCGCACGCGCATGCCCCGCTGTCAGCTCGCCGCGCGCAAGAGCGTGCTGCACCTCTTCAGGCAATTTCAGTAACCTCAGACTGTTGGCTACGGTGGAACGGTTCTTGCCCAGTCGTGAGGACATTTCGTCCTGGCTCACTCCCGTCCTGTCCATGAGCGTGCGGTAGGCTTGCGCCTCTTCAATCGGATTCAGATCCTCGCGCTGGATGTTCTCGATGAGCGCAATTTCCAGCTTCTCTTCTTCGGTAAAAGAACGAACAATGACCGGTACTTCGGCAAGACCCGCGCGCCGTGCGGCGCGGTAGCGACGTTCTCCCGCTATGATCATGTACGATCCGTCTTCCACCTGTTCGACAAGAATCGGTTGCAGAATACCGCGTGATTTCACCGAATCGGCAAGTTCCTGGAGCGACTCTTCGGAGAAACTCTTGCGCGGTTGATTCGGATTCGCGGCAATTCGATCGATCGGGAGCATGTTCGTTGCGCCTGAATCGGCCTGAACGTGGGAATCCTGTGATTCCAACCCCTGCAGGAGCGCGTCGATGCCGCGACCGAGCCCTCGTTTACCCACGCGCGATCACCTCTTCGGCAAGCTTACGGTAGCTCTTGGCGCCGACGCAGGAGGGATCGTAGAGGTTAATGGGGACTGCATGTGACGGCGCTTCGGAGAGACGGACGTTGCGGGGAATTATCGTCTTGAATACGCGCTTTCCGAAGTAGCCGATCACCTCCTGCACCACGTCCTGCGCAAGCCTCGTGCGGGAATCGTACATGGTGAACATAATGCCGCCAATGTCGAGCGGCGTGTTGAAGTGCTGCTGGACCCGCTTGATGCTCTGCAGGAGCTGCGTCAGGCCTTCGAGCGCGAAGTATTCACACTGCAGCGGAATGAACACAGTATCCGCTGCAACCAGTCCATTTATGGTAAGTACACCGAGTGATGGCGGTGAATCGATAAAAATGTAGTCATATTCGGAACGGTGCGGTTCGAGCACGTTCTTGAGAAAGTACTCCCGCTTCTCCTGATCGACGAGTTCTACATTTGCGCCGCTCAGGTCGTTGTTTGCCGAGATCGCTGAAAGACCAGGTACGGCCGTGGTCTGCACAACCTGTTTGAAACCGGATGCGCCGGTGAGAAGCTCGTATATTCCGGGACGATCCTTCCGCGCACCGACACTGCTCGACAGGTTGCCCTGGGGGTCAAAATCGACAAGAAGCACGGTCTTGCCGAGCTCAGCAACATACGCACCGAGATTGGCAGCGCTCGTAGTCTTCCCAACGCCCCCTTTTTGATTTGCAAACACAACGATTCTGCCCATAAGCAGAGGAAGTATACTCGATTCAACCTGGAGTGTCATGCCGGGTTCGATAATCGTCACCATAGGCCAAAGTGGTAATTTCCGGCCACTCAATTGCCGATACCTTGATAGGGCTATCTATGATCGATGTTGTGGCCGCGCTGATTGAGCGCACCGAAGGCGGAAGAACCGCCTGCCTGATAGCGCAGCGCGCGGGTACAATCGAACGCGCTTCACTGTGGGAGTTTCCCGGCGGAAAGGTCGAACCAGGAGAGTCACACGAGACGGCAATTGAACGGGAGGTAGCCGAAGAGCTCGGTACGGACGCACAGGCGGGAGAGCTCTTTCTGGTAACCGTTCACACGTATCCTGACCGGACGATCCGATTGTGGACATATCGAACGGTACTTGGATCAGTCGCCACGCTTTCATCGAGTCATTCCAGCCTTGTCTGGGCGCCTGTCGAAGATCTTGAACGATACGCGTTCTCCGACGCTGACCTGCCTGTGGTACAGGCATTGAGGATTTCTCACCGTATCTGGTTGCCATATGAAAAAAAGAGCCAATAAAACGTATGGCAAATATGTTAGATTTATAGTACCGTTGTACTATTGTACCGTACGGGAGAGCCGTCAGGACCGGTATCATGAAAAGTGAACACGTGGACAGCAAAAAGATGGACACGTTGACCAAGAAAGAAGTCATGAAAACCTTTCCCAAAATTGAGCTTCACCGCCATTTGGAAGGAACTTTCGCGCTGTCAACGATGCACCGGATTGCAATGAAAAATGGTCTTCCTCTTCCGAGCGAATTCGGCAAATTCAAGCAAGAAGTCCAATTTCCGAGGGACTCAGGGCCTGACTTTCTGAAGTTCCTGTCGAAATTTCGAACTGACTGGTATCGCAGCCTGGAAGACGTGAATGATGTCGTCTACGATGCGGTACGAGAGCTCACTGAAGACGGCATCTTCTACATCGAAATGCGTTTCTCCCCCGAACACTTTGCACTTCAGAACGGTTTTGACCGGAAAGAGGTGAGCCGCGTGGTGGTCCGGGCCGCAAACAAGGCGGCCGCGGAAATTGGTGTCGCAATCAAGTACCTGATCACCTTCAACCGGAACAAGCAGGACGCGGAGCAGATGACAGTCCTCTATCGCGATCTGCTGAAGCTTGACGTGCCGGAGATCGTGGGCATTGATCTGGCAGGTGACGAGCTGAACTTCCCGCCTGAACTGTTCAAGAGCTTTTTCGATGTAGTCAAGAATGACGGTGTCTATCGCTGTACGATTCACGCCGGTGAGGTTACCGCATCGACCCAGATATGGGACGCGATCAACCTGCTGCACGCATCCCGCATCGGTCACGGGACCTCGGCAATTACTGATCAGAAGCTTCAGAACTATCTTCGGGAGCATTCAATTGCGCTCGAACAGTGCATCACGAGCAATCACCAGACCGGATCCTGGGTTGACGAGTCGAATCACCCGCTTGGAACTCTCTATCGCAACCGAGTGCCGGTTACCATCAACTCGGACGACCCCTTCATTCAGGACACCGACCTTACCGACGACTACATCAAGGCGGTGAAATACTTTGACCTCGGAGTTGATGACCTTGTGCGAATGAATATGACCGCTCTTGAGTGCAGCTTCCTGCCGGACCAGGAGAAGATGAAGCTCGGCCAGGAGTACGTGCGAAAGGTCAATGATTTTCGGGCAACTCACGAAGTCTAGCCGTTCAGTCTGAGTCCACATTTTCCCCGTGAAAGATTCCGAATAGCCTGTTCACATGCATCCCACTCCCGTTCGGGGAGCTCGCCGCTTATCAGAACCTGGAGATCGTACTGCTCCCGCAGATTGCGTACTCCATGCCCGTTCAACCGTCGGACGACAGCTTCGTGCAGGTCGTATGGCAGAAGCGTGGTAAATCCCAATGTGACGATCATGGGCTGCAGCGGTAACGCCTCGAGAGTGCGCCGGGTGCACTCTCCGTAGGCGCGTACGAGTCCCCCGGTGCCGAGCTTCGTTCCGCCGAAGTATCGCACGACCATGACCAGTACGTTCACGACGCGGCTGCCGCGTACCACTTCGAGCATCGGCCGGCCGGCTGTTCCTTTTGGTTCACCGTCATCGCTGCATCCGGCTACTTCGCTGTTGGGTGGACCGATAAGGAAGGCGTGAGTCACGTGAGAGGCGTCGGGATGGAGCAGGCGACAGGAATCTATCGCCTGGCGCACATCGCCTGAAGCAAGTACGGTACGCGCGTAGCCGATGAAGCGGGAGTTCCTCACCTCGATGGCCGAGGTCGCTTCACCGGCAGGTATACTGAAGTCAGGTTGCACGGGATCTGTCATGTTTCACGTGAAACAATCCGGCACGGCTAAGACCGTACCGGGTGAACGCTACTCGTCTGTATCGGATGGATTCTCATCGACCTGCTGATCGCTTTCTTCCGCCAGAGTGGGTGCAGAGCCCTCGGCTTCATCGCCGACAGTCTCATCCACACCGCCTTCACCATCCGGGACACCCTCATCCAGCGATTCATCCTCATCGGCGTTATCCGCACGATCGATACCGACTACAAAATCGGGCTGGTTGATATCCACGACCTTCACGCCGGCCGCCTGACGGCCGAGTGGCCGCAAACCGTTCACACGGAGCCGGATCGTGTTTCCCTGCGAGGTGATGACGATGAGTTCATCATCATCCTTTACCGCCTGTATTCCGACGATCTCACCGGTCTTTTCGTTCACGCTCGAGGCGATCTGTCCGCGGGTGCCGCGTCCGTGCGGAGAGAAGAAATCAAAGTCGGTTCTTTTGCCGTAGCCGAACTCGGACACGATCAGCATCTGCTCACCCTCGCGAACCATCACGACTCCGGCAAGTTCATCCTGCGAACCGAGCCGGATACCCTGCACACCGCGACTCGCGCGACCCATGGACCGTACAGATGATTCAGCCATCCGCAAACCCTGACCCTTTCGGGTGACAAGCATGAGGTGACTATCGCCTGTGGTGAGCAGCGCGGTGACGATGCGGTCACCTTCATCGAGATTGACCGCAATGATGCCGCGGGTCTTCGCATTGGAAAAGTCAGATGTCCTGACCTTCTTGACCACACCGCGGCTGGTAGCCATGAACACGTAGCTGTTTTCCGAGAATTCGGTCAGTGATACGACAGCCGCAATCTCTTCGTTTGCGGAGATTGCAAGGACGCTTTTGATATGCTGGCCGCGCGCATTCCGCGCCGCTTCGGGAATCTCGTGCACCTTGAGCCAGTACGCTTTGCCCGCGCTGGTAATGAACAGGATGTAGTCATGCGTTGAGCCGATGAAGATCTGCTGCACAAAATCATCCTCTTTCAGCTTTGCGGAAAGCGACCCTTTACCACCCCGTCCCTGAATGCGGTACGCGGAGTAGGGAACACGCTTGATATATCCCCGGTGCGAGATCAGGACAACCATGTCCTCTTTCTCAATGAGATCCTCAATGTTGATCTCTTCGACCTCGTTCAGCACGATCTCGGTGCGCCGCGCGTCGCCGTACTTCTCCGAAAGTGCGAGCACCTCTTCCTTCACGACGTTCAGGATCTTTTCTTCGCTTGAGAGCAACTCTTTCAATTTGCGGATAAGCTCGAGAACCTCATTCAGTTCATCGATGATCTTCTGAGTTTCGAGGCTGGTCAGCTTCTGCAGCCGCATGTCGAGAATTGCCTGCGACTGGATCTCGCTCAGGCCGAATCGGGTCATGAGGCCCGTACGCGCAACCTCGACATTTTCCGACTGCCTGATAAGCTGGATCACCTCGTCGATGTTGTCCAGCGCAATCTTCAACCCTTCGAGTATGTGCGCACGCTCTTCGGCCTTTCGCAAATCGTAGCGCGATCGGCGGGTCACTACCTCTTTCCGGTGCTCGATGTAGTAGTGGATGATCTCCCGCACCGTGAGAACCCTGGGGCGTCCATGCACAAGCGCGAGCGCGTTTACATTGAAGTTGACCTGGAGCTGCGTATTGGCAAACAGCTGATTCAGCACGATCTTGGGGCTGGCACCCTTCTTCAGCTCGATGACCACTCGCATACCGTTGCGGTCAGACTCGTTGCGAAGATCGGAAATACCGTCGATCCGGTGGTCATGCACGAGTTCTGCGATCCTCACCATCAGCGTCGAAAGGTTCACCTGGTAGGGAATTTCAGTGACGATGATGACGTCGCGACCGCTCTTGGTTGTTTCAATGACGAATCGGGAACGAACGGTGATTCGTCCGCGACCGGTCCTGAACGCTTCACGGATGCCCTGACGGCCGAAGATGATTCCGCCTGTCGGAAAGTCCGGGCCGGTGATGTGTTTCATCAGATCATCCATCGAGATCTCAGGATCGTCGATGGTAGCCGCTATTGCGTTTGCGACCTCACGCAGATTATGGGGCGCCATGTTGGTCGCCATTCCAACGGCGATCCCGCTTGCGCCGTTTACGAGCAGAAAAGGAAGCGCTGCCGGCAGTACCAGAGGCTCTTCCATCGAATCATCGTAGTTCGGCCCGAAATCGACTGTTTCCTTCTTGATGTCGGCGAGCATCTCCTCGGCCAGGGCGCTCATCCGGGCTTCGGTGTAGCGCATTGCCGCAGGCGGATCCCCTTCGACCGAACCGAAGTTGCCCTGTCCGTTGACAAGCGGATACCTGAGCGAAAACTCCTGAGCCATCCGGACAAGCGCATCATAGACTGACAGGTCACCGTGGGGATGATACTTGCCGAGCACGTCACCCACTATGCGCGCGGCCTTCTTTGTCGGACGGTCCGAGCGTAATCCCATTTCGCTCATTGAGAACAGGATGCGGCGATGAACGGGCTTCAGTCCGTCACGAACATCCGGCAGCGCCCGCGATACTATGACCGACATGGCGTAGTTCAGGTATGACTCTTTTATCTCATCTTCAATCGATACGGGTATTACGCGACCTTGATCTGACACGGGCATCTCCAGTGAGTTGTTCTAAACATCAAGATTCGAGACTGACAGCGCGTTCGCTTCTATGAACTCCCTGCGGGGGCCGACCTGCTCACCCATGAGGGTGGTGAACATCGTCTCGGCTTCAACCGCGTCATCGAGATGGATCTGCATGATGTTCCGGGTCGAGGGGTCCATGGTTGTTTCCCACAACTGATCCGGATTCATCTCTCCAAGGCCTTTGTAGCGTTGAATACCGACCTTCTCCGGATTCTCACCGATCTCCTCGAGCACGCGCTTGCGTTCTTCATCGTTATACGCGTACCAGATCTTTTTGCCCAGGGATAGCTTGTAGAGCGGCGGCATCGCGATAAACACATGACCGTTTTCAATGAGCTCTTTCATGTAGCGATAGAAGAACGTCAGAAGCAGCGTACGAATGTGCGAGCCGTCAACATCCGCATCGGCCATGATAATGACCTTGTGATATCGAAGCCGCGAAACATCGAAGTCAGGCCCCGCCCCGGTACCAAGGGTTGAGATGATCGGCTGCAATTTGTCGTTCCCGATCACCTTTTCGATGCGGGTCTTTTCCACATTGAGCATCTTCCCCCAGAGCGGAAGAATTGCCTGAAACTGCCGATCCCGTCCCTGTTTTGCACTTCCGCCGGCCGAGTCACCCTCGACGATATACACCTCGCACTTCGACGGATCCCGTTCGCTGCAGTCGGCAAGTTTGCCCGGCAGGCTTGCGCTTTCCAGCGCACTCTTACGCCGGGTAAGGTCACGAGCCTTTCGCGCCGCTGCTCGCGCGTTTGCCGCAAGCACTACCTTATCGAGCACCTGGGCGAGTTCATCAGGGTGCTCCTCGAAGTACCAGGTGAGTTGCTCGTTCACGAACGACTCTACAATGCCTTTCACTTCGGAGTTGCCGAGTTTCGCCTTGGTCTGGCCTTCAAACTGCGGCTCCGGTACCTTCACCGATACTACCGCCGTCAGACCCTCGCGCACATCGTCGCCCGAAAGTGATTCGTCGATCTTCTTTGCAAGTTTCGACTTCTTCAGAAAGTCATTGAGGCATCGGGTGAGCGCGGACTTGAATCCAATAAGGTGAGTGCCGCCCTCACGCGTATTGATGTTGTTCGCAAACGAAAAGATGTTCTCGATGTAACCGTCGTTGTACTGAAGAGAGATCTCCAGGAGCACTGCGTCCTTTGCTCCTTCGAGATAGATCGGCGTGCGTTGAACCGTTGTCTTGTTTTTGTTCAGATATTCGACAAACTCTTTGACGCCGCCGTCGAACTTGAAGGTATGGCGCTTCTCGGACGGAAGACGCGTGTCCGTCAGGTGGATGGTAATTCCTTTGTTCAGGAATGCGAGTTCCCGGAGCCTGCGCGAGAGCACATCGAAGTTATAGATGGTCGTTTCGAACACGGTGTCATCGGCTAGAAAGCGGGTCGCGGTCCCATGCTTATCACTCGGGCCGATCACCTCTACCGGCGCAACAGGCACGCCCCGTTGGTACCGCTGCATGACAGCTTCCCCGTCGCGATGTACCACTACCTCGCACCATTCCGACAGCGCGTTCACGACTGATACACCCACACCGTGCAGTCCGCCGGACACCTTGTAGCTGTCCTTGTCGAACTTGCCACCTGCGTGCAACCGGGTCATGACCACCTCGAGCGCGCTGATGTTTTCGACCGGATGAATGTCGGTTGGAATACCTCGCCCGTCGTCCTCAACGAAGATCACATTCCCTTTTTCAACAACAACGTTGATCTCGGAACAGTGACCTGCGAGAGCCTCATCAATACTGTTGTCGACGACTTCGTAGACAAGATGATGCAGGCCGTCGGGACCCGTAGTACCAATGTACATACCGGGCCGTTTGCGTACGGCATCGAGCCCCTTTAAGACCTGAATGTTCTGGGCAGAGTACTTCTGTTGCATGTTTTGTCGTTCGTTTCCTTGCGTAGCAGTGATGAGATTATACCTATTATACTGAAGAAAGTAAAGACTGAAGGCTTGAACCAAATATTTACCAAAAAAAGAGTTAGAAGAATCCCAACAAAATCGGACAAATGCCTTGAGGATCAGATATCAACCAGTCCTGTGGATAACTTGTGGATGAATGAATGTTAGATTCTTGTAAGGAAACTATATAGCGTCATAACGCAAAATATCTCCATCCGGAGAGACTTACAATGCGCAAATCAGCTGAAATTCGCTATAAATTCGACGCGACCTATGATATGATCGGTGCTCGCCTTTGCATGAAGAATATTCTGTCGCCTTGACGCACTGTCGCGCGTCCTGTGGAAAAGCTGTGAATTGATAGAGGAAAGGTTAATGAGTAACGAGAGCTGGGATTACACGGTCTTCTGGAATGAGACGATGAGCCAGATCCGAAATGAGCTCTCTGACCAGGAGTACACGATGTGGTTCAACCGCATGGAGTACGCCGGAGCTTCGGAGACCGAGATCATCATACGAGTGCCTTCATCGTTCTACCGTGACCAGGTCAAACAACGCTACCTTGCGATGATCGAAGAGAAACTGCTCGAGCTTTCGGGGACGCATCTCAAACTTGATTTCACCATAAGCAAGATGGTTAGCGACGAACAGAAAACTCCCAGGCGACACACGCCGAACGCGACCGGCTCGGACGGCGCACCTCTTCCGCGCCAGAAGAAAGGCTCGCATCAGAACCTGAAGGACGAATACACGTTCGACAACTTTGTGATCGGTACGAACAACTCATTTGCCGCAAACGCCGCCATGGCTATCGCCAAGAACCCGGGCACCGGCTACAACCCCTGTCTGATCTACGGCGGAGTCGGACTCGGGAAAACACACCTGATTCAGTCAATTGGCAACCAGGTGTTTCAGGAATTCGACAATCTGAAGATCGTGTATGTGACCATGGAGAGCTTCACGAACGAGTTCATCCAGTCTATTCGTGAAAAGAAGACCCACCTGTTCAAGAACAAGTATCGGTACGCCGACGTGCTGCTGATTGACGACATCCACTTTCTTCAAAAGAAGACCGAAACACAGGAAGAACTGTTCCATACATTCAACGCTCTGTACGATGCGAACAAACAAATGGTATTCACCTGCGACCGTCCGGTATCCGAACTCAAGGAACTCACCGATCGACTCCGCAGCAGATTTGAACGCGGGCTGAACGTCGACCTGCAGCCACCTTCCTTCGAAACACGATATGCAATTCTCAAGAAGAAGATCGAGCGTGCGAAGCTTGACATACCTGAAGCCGTCATCGAACTGGTATGCAACAACGTCACCACGAATGTGCGCGATCTCGAAGCGGCCCTCACGAAATTGATCGCATACGCAGATCTGGTGAACAAGAACATCACGCTTGAAATTGCGCAGCAGCAACTGAAGGACTTCTTTTCCAGCCCGAAGCAGAACAACGTAACCATGGACATCATCCAGCGTGTGGTAGCCGACTATTTCAATCTGTCGGCGAACGACTTGAAAGGAAAGAAACGGACGAAGGTCATAGCCTTTCCACGACAGCTTGCAATGTACGTCACGCGAGAGATTACGGAGTTTTCGACTACTGAGGTCGGTCTGGAGTTCGGTGGACGTGACCATACTACCGTCATGCACGCCTATCAGCGAATTGAAAACAGGATGCGCACGGATCCGACGCTCGATCCGACAGTTCAGTTTCTGATCCGGACTATCAAAGAACAGAGCACGAAGAATTGAACATCCTGTGCGTAGCCTGTCCATGAACTGTGGACTACACGAATGCCTGTGCACAGTGTGGAAAGAGTGAACGCACGGAAGGAAAACAGTGCACAACGTATCTTTCTGTAACGATGAGACTTAGAGCTGTTTTCCACATATCAACACAGCTTACTACCATTGTTACTAGAATTTAGCTATATTGAGGTGTTTTAGGAGACCCCCGGAAGGAGCCTGACCATGAAGTTTACCTGTGAACGAGACGTCATTATTCGAGAGATATCGATCGCCCAGGAGATCATCTCATCACGAAACGCACTTTCGATCCTTTCGAATGTTCTTCTTGAAGCGAGTGACAACACCGTGCTTATTCGCGCGACTGATCTCAAGGTTGGATTCGAAACCCGGATTCCCGCAGATGTTCAGGTGCCGGGCACGACGACAGTTTTCTGCGATAAGTTCATTGGAATTCTCAGGTCACTTCCGGCAGGCGATGTGGAGTTCGAACAGTCCACCGCAACGACCGGAAAGGACGCTGACACTTTTGTAATTCGTCCTCTTTTCAAAAAAATTGACTTCAGGCTCAAGACCATCGCATCCGACAAGTTTCCCGAAATGCAGGTCGCGTCCAGCGACATGTTCTTCGAGTTTCCTCAGAGCGATTTTCTTGAAATGATTTCACAAACTGTCTTTGCAGTATCTGATGACGAGACGCGCTACTTCATGAACGGTGTCTACATCGAGAACAACGACGGAAAACTGGTCATGGTTGCTACCGATGGACGCCGGCTTTCGCTCATTACCCGTCAGAGTGAGATGCCGTTGAAGGAGTTTGCCGGAGTCATCGTGCCGCCGAAAGTGCTGAATCTGGTAAAGAAGCTCGCATCCGGCGAGGGTATGTTCTCACTTGCGGTAACCGACAAGAACCTGTTCGTTCAGTTCGATAATCAGAAACTGACATCGGCTTTGATCGAGGGACAGTTTCCCAACTATCAGCGGGTCATACCGGAAGTGCAGCAGTACTCAGTTACGCTGAGCAAGAACGAGCTTGTCGAAGCAATAAAGCGCGTATCGCTCCTGGTCGAAAAATCGCGCAGAATCTACCTCACCATCAGCGACAACACCATAGTGCTGAGCTCAGAGGAGAGCGACATCGGCGTTGCCCGTGAAGAGATTGCCTGTAAGTACGAGGGACCCGATACGACGATGGCCGTGAACTTCCAGTACCTGAGCGAACCGCTGAAGGTCATTGGTGACGATGAGGTGATCATGCGGTTCACCGAATCGAACAAGGCGGTGAGCCTCTATTCGGTACCCGAACATGACTACTTTCACATCATCATGCCGATGCAGCTCGAATAGCGCCTTCTGAGGCGTTCGCCTGAGATCGGCAGATGAGCTACCGAAAAATACGACTGTTTCATTTCCGTAATCTTGCCGATGCCGAGGTGGACGTCAATGCGCCCGAGATTTTTCTCGTCGGAGAAAACGGTCAGGGCAAGACGAACTTCGTCGAAGCAGTCTACATGCTCAGTTTTGGTTCCTCGTTCCGCACTCGCAAAGAGCAGATTCTGGTACGAAACGGAGAATCTGAATGCTCGCTCCACGGCTGGATGGAGAACGGTGAGACAGTATCGGTTCGATTCGGCAAGCAGGCCGCGGAAGCAGGAAAGCGGGAAATACGGCTCAATGACAAGATCATCGCGGACAGGAAGGAGCTGATCGCTCACACGCCCTGCATCGTTTTCTGTCACGATGATATTGAGTTTGTCCGAGGCGCGCCCGAAATGCAGCGCTGGTTTTTCAATCAGACGTTGAGTCTGTTCGATCCCGGATTCATCGACCGGCTGCGCACATTCACCCGCGTGCTGAAACTTCGCAATGCGGTGTTGAAACGAATGCAGGAGCACCCTGCTGCCGCCGATGAGCATGCGCTGCTTGATGTCTACGACACCGAGCTCGTTGCTCATGGCATGAGGATACGTGACGATCGTCTGCGCGCAATTGTGGCATTCAACGTACCGTCGGCGGATATCTTTCAGAAAATTGCGCGTGTCGGCGACGATCTGGTAATCCGCTACCGCCCCTCCTGGAAGAGTGAGCTCGATGCCGGCGCGATCCTCGAGCATCTGCGAACGCTTCGAAATTACGACATTCGAATGGGGACTTCGACCTCCGGCCCTCACCGGGATCGATTCCAGTTCAGCGTCTCAGGACGCGATTTTACCCAGTACGCGTCTACCGGTCAGCTGCGCCTCATGTCGCTCATCCTTCGCGTTGCGCAGGCACGCTTCTACGCGGATCAGACAGGGCAGAAACCCGTGCTGCTGCTCGATGACGTTCTTCTCGAACTCGATCGTGAACGGAGGATCCAGTTTCTCGCCGAACTTCCCGCATACGATCAGGCATTCTTTACTTTTCTGCCGGATGAGCAGTATGCCTTCTACCGAAGAGCTGATACGCTTGTCTACAGGGTAGGGTCAGGAGTAATAGCACATGCATCAGTCTGAGCGTGCCGGCGAAATCCTGAAACGATTCTTTGATTTCACAAAGCTTGGATCCACCGGCGAGCAATATGTTACATTCTTCGGGTCCTGGCAGAAGCTGGTCGGAACGGATCTTGCAGCGCACTCGCAGGTCGCCGATATCAGAAACGGTGCCGCAATCGTGGAAATCGATCATCCTGCGTGGATGCAGCAATTCCAGTTTCATCAGGCATCAATTCTTCGACGCATTCAGCAGGAGTATGCCGGTCTGGGGGTGAAGAGTATTCACATGAAGCTCGTCGATCGAGCGAAATGGTCGCAAGGCACACGAACTCCGATCGAACAGAAGCACGAGCCTCATGAACCTGCAGCCGAAGACCCCCAGCCACCTGGTGAGCCGACAGCTGTCGTGCGGCCGGAGTCCGAGCAACTTTCGACACTGCTGTCGCGACTGAAGAAGAGCGTCGACCAGCGGGAACGCGAGCGAAGGAAGGCAGCGAAAGGCGAAATATCACGGGATGACTCGTAATCGCACTGTCGGGCTGAGGTGCTCGCAGGCTGCAGCGCCGTTTGACACGACCGCCAACGTCCCGGTATACTACTCTACCCGTTTATTCGCGCGACAGTTCAAACTGTCCGAATGTCCTGTGACCACGGCGAGTGGCAGCGGCTGAACGGGTGTATCGTATTTTACACACTAGGTCCATACAAGGAGATAGAGGAAGATGAAACGCACATATCAGCCAAGCAAGACCCGCAGAAACCGCAAGTTCGGTTTTCGCGCTCGCATGAAGACAAAAGGCGGGCGGCTGGTGTTGAAGAGACGTCGGGCGAAAGGTCGCACCAAGCTTTCGATTTCTGACGAGCAGAAGAAGTACTAGTTGACGAGTGACTGATCAGACTTTCCCGAGACAGGAGCGATTAAAAGATACCCGCAGGATTAGAGAGGTTTTTGCTTCACGGGTGCGACACAGCACCGACGGCATGCGTCTTATAGCGAAACAGAATGACCTGCCTCATAACCGGGTACTGATCGCTCCGTCTCGAGGATACGGAAATGCGGTCGAACGAAACCGGGTCAAAAGAATCGGAAGAGAAATATACCGGCGCATACGGCACAGACTCAGGCCTGGATGGGATCTTGCTTTTATTTTGTATGCCGCTGCTGATGATTCTTACGCAGTCAGAGAGAATCAGTTGATATCACTCTGTCGCAAGGCCGGGATCCTTCGACCTACAGGAGAATGAATGGATAGGAAGACGCTGCTCGCAGTAGTTATTTCGGTTGTCGTCATAACCTTGGGATTCACCATACAGAGTCTCATTTTCACCCCGAAGCCCTCAGCGGATCAGTCAGCGACGACACCCCAGACAACTCAGCAGCAGGCTCAATCGTCGACCGGTACCGCAACAGGCACGAATGCGGCTCCTGCCGGAGAGGCGCCGGCGCTGCAGCAGAACGCGCAGGTGGGTGCCGCACAGAGCGGAACGAATGTCGTGCCGGTGCCGGAAAGCGGACTGGTGGATAAGCAGTATCAGCTCAGCACCGATCTGTTCAACGTGACCTTCAGCAGCCGCGGCGGCGACGTGGTGAAGTTCGACCTCGTGAAGCATCAGGATAACAACATCCCGGTGAACATGGTGGACAGGGGCACCAGCGACCAGGCGGCGTTCCAGCTGCATTTTGGCGGACCCCAGGCACCTGCAGTGACTGCGCTGTTCCAGTACCGCAGGATTAACAAGGACACCGTTGAGTTCACGCGCCAGTTCTACCTCGAAGGACATCCTGACAAACCGTTCACTCTCACAAAGACTTACTCATTCAAACCGAACGACTACATGGTCAATGTTTCAATCTCGATCCGTAACAGTGTGAATGAGTCTATCCCGCTGTCGAACAACAACGTTTCCTACACGCTCGGCTACGGGCCTCAGATTGGGCCGACGTTCACCACGCTTGACGGACGGAACGATTTCCGGAAGTTCATCTATGTGGTCAGTGGAAAGAAGTCCGAAGTCAGCTTGCGGCCGGATACAACGCAGGAAGTTACCAAACAGGTAGATTGGGCATCAATCGTCGGGAAGTACTTTACCGTCATAGGCGTACCGGATAATGCCGGCTACACGGTAACCTTTTCGTCCAAACCGGTAACCGGCGTCAATGCCGCTGACCGGCTCTACTTCTCCCGTTCACTTATCCACAGCTCGCAGGCGACCGACGTGTTCCGCTTCTATGTGGGTCCGAAGGTCCAGCGCGACCTGGACAAGTACATGCAGGCAAGCTCCAATGCGTGGGGACTATCCAACCTGAACCTGAGCGATGCGCTTGATGCGCGTGTGCTCCTCGGCTGGCTCGAGAACATCCTGAAATTCTTCATGCAGCTGTTCTACCGTGTCATTCCAAACTACGGCGTCGCGATCATTCTGCTCACCGTACTGGTCAAAGTGCTGCTCTATCCACTGACTCGAAAGAGTTTCCAGTCGACCGCACGGATGCAGCAGCTGACACCGAAGATCGAAGAGCTGCGCGCGAAATACAAAGACAATCCGACAAAAATGAACCAGGAGATGGCGGGCCTCTACAAGAAAGAGGGGGTCAATCCGATCGGCGGCTGTCTTCCGATGCTGCTGCAGTTTCCCATCTTTATCGCGATGTATGGCCTGTTCAACAACCATTTCGACCTGCGCGGTGCCGTCTTCATTCCCGGATGGATAACCGACCTGTCCGCGCCGGAGACTATCTGGCACTTCGGGAACAATTTCCAGCTACCCATCCTCGGATGGACCGATCTGCGGCTGCTTCCGATCATCTATGTCGCCAGTCAGATCGTCTCGAGTAAGCTCACCCAGGCACCAACGACGGCGAGCAACAGCCAGATGAAGCTCATGATGTTCGGCCTTCCGGTCGTCTTCTTCTTCATTCTGTACAACGTTCCGTCGGGACTTCTCGTGTACTGGATCGTCACGAACGTTCTGAGCGCGGCCCAGCAGTACTACATCACGAAGATCCGGTACCCGCATCTTCATCCGCGCGCAGTCGTGCCGACGAAGAAGCAGCCGGGCACGCGGCCGCCGTCAAAACTGAAATCAAAGTAAGAGGTTCGGGCGGGCAACTGCCTGCGACCGGGAGTTACAGATGGTAAAGGAATTCGAGGGGAAAACTGAAAAGGAGGCCATAGACAACGCGGTTGCAGAGCTCGGTCTCGAACGCGATGAGTTCGACGTCGAGATTGTTGAAACGCAGAAGTCAGGCTTTCTCAATCTGCAGAAAAAGGTTCTGATTCGGGTTCATATTCCGGATGAACGCCAGTTCACCATGACGACAGCGGGTGATATGGATCCGGAAAACGACTTCGAGCATGCGATATGCGATTTTCTCAAGAATATCACCGAGAAGATGGGTTTTCCCGCCGACCCGCGCGTCATGTATCGCGAATCGGCCAAAATCGGCGTACGGCTTGATTCCGAGCACTCCGGCATGATTATTGGCCGGAAGGGCAAAAACCTGGATGCAATTCAGCTTCTGGTGAACGTCGTTGCCGGACGACTGACCGATAACGAGTTTCGCGTGATCATAGACAGTGAAAACTATCGCATGCGCCGTGAAGAGAGCCTCATTCGCCTTGCACAGCAGGTCGGAGATCAGGTAAAGCGCACGAAGAGCTCTCGTCTTCTGGATCCGATGAATCCGTTTGAGCGTCGTCTCATTCACACGACCCTCAGCAATATCGAAGGAATCGACACGAAAAGTGAGGGCGATGGGCTCTACAAGCAGGTACGGGTATTCTATAAGGGATACGATCGATAGTACCTGTGTGATGTGGACAAATTGTGGATAACTGCTTCGCGCTGTGGACAGAATTGCGCGTGGCAGTCCGCAGTTCCCTAACAGATGTGGGGCGGTACGATTTATCCTGCAAAAACAGTGCCTGGATGACTAAAAACTGCGCTCGACTTGGCACAAAATAACCTGTTTGTATTATCATCACTCTCTCAACTTCCTCCGCTCGTTCCATCAGCCCAGTTTCAACAGGATGTGGATAATTTGTGAATAAACGACATCCTTCCGACTGAGCCGAGACTCCACTCTCGCGCAAAACCATGTACTGACCGGAGCAAACTCGATATACTTCCTGCTGATGTCCGAAAAGCTCAACAAGACCATTCTTCACCCATGGCACACCGCCCATGGTGCACGCTTTACCGAGTTTGCAGGCTGGGATATGCCGATCCGGTATGAGCGCGGACCGGTAGCGGAGCACCGTCTGGTGCGCTCGTCCTGCGGTCTGTTCGACATATCGCACATGGGGCGATTTATCGTCCGTGGAGAGCGAAGTGCCGCCTTTCTCGACCGGTTGCTGACTGCTCCCATTGCGAAACTGATCTCGGGCCAGTCGAGCTACGCGCTCATGTGCCGGGACGACGGTGGTGTGCTCGACGACGTGTTCGTCTACCGTATCCCCGCAACACAGACCTTCGGGGACGAGGGCTGGCTTGTTGTGGTAAATGCGTCCAACCGGGAAAAGGACCTGTCATGGATGAGTTCCCATGCGGATGCCGGCATCACCGTCGAAGATGTTTCCCTGCAAATCGCCATGATTGCCGTTCAGGGCCCGCGTGCGATAGAGCTCACTGACCTGCTCTGCGATGGCCAGGCGGGTTCTGTCGAACGTTTCTTTTCCCGCGAGAGCGTGCTCGACGGTGTGGCGGCATTGATGGGCAGGACAGGTTATACCGGCGAGGACGGCGTTGAGCTCTACGTTGACGCGGGAAAGGCTGCCGGTGTGTGGGAAAAGATCCTTCAGACTGCCGAACAAGCCGGAATCGATGCAGGACCGATAGGACTGGCTGCGCGTGACAGCCTGCGTTTTGAGCCGGGTTTTCCGCTCTATGGTCATGAGCTCACCGAAACACGGACGCCTCTGGATGCCGGTCTGAAGTGGGCCTGCGATTTCTCGAAGCCCTTTTCAGGCAGCGATGCGATGCTTGTCCGTGCGCAGAGTCACGACGCTGTGCGGCTCGTTACACTCCGGATGGTCGAGAAAGCGGTTCCCCGCGAAGGGTGCCCGGTCTTTGAGGCCGGTGACAACAATGAACGGGCCGGAATCGTCGTTTCCGGTATGTACGCTCCTACAGCGGATGGTTACTATGCAAATGCGTACGTTCCGGTTCACAAAGCGGCAAGAGATACTCCCTATTCTGTCGAAGTGCACGGGCGGCTGAAATCTGCTATCGTAGTCAAACGCCCGATCTACCGGCCGTCCTACCGGTCGGCCTGATACATTCAGTGAGAGTCGAAAGGAGAGAAGTGATGAATTTCGACGAGACAGTTCGCTATATGAAATCCCACGAATGGATCCGCAAGGACGGGAACCTCATGATAACGGGCATCTCCGACTATGCACAGGATAGTCTCGGGGACGTCGTGTTCGTTGAGTTGCCCGAGATTGGCGCAACGTTCAAAAAGGGCGACGCATTCGGAGTGGTCGAAAGTGTGAAGGCCGCAAGCGATGTATTCATGCCGCAGAGTGGCGAAATCGTCGAGGTCAATACTCAGCTCGATGACAATCCTGCACTGGTCAACGAATCACCGTTCGGCGAGGGCTGGCTTATCAAGTTTCGGCCGACGGCGCCGGAGGAGTGGTCGGAATTGATGGAAATGGCGGCGTACAAGAAGTACACCGAAGAGCTTGAGGAATAACAGTTTACTAAAACATCATGTCATACATTCCCAACACCGTTGATGACCGGGCTGTGATGCTCTCCGCTCTTGGATTGAGCGACGTCCGGGAACTATTCGACATCATACCGTCCAGCGCAAGATATCCACGGCTCCAGTTGCCTCCCCCTCTCTCGGAACTTGAAGCGCTCGAGAAGTTCGCCCTGGATGCTGCGAAGAACCGAAACAGCGCATCCGGTCCCTGCTTTGCGGGCGGCGGAGCGTATGACCACTTCATTCCCGCAGTTGTCCCCTATCTCGCCTCCCGCGGCGAGTTCGCTACGAGTTACACCCCCTACCAGCCTGAGGTAAGCCAGGGCACGCTGCAGTCGATGTTCGAATACCAGAGCATGGTCGCAGATCTTCTGGGCATGGAGGTGGTCAACGCTTCTCACTACGACGGTGCGACCGCACTTGCCGAGGCTGTCCTCATGAGCCTTCGAGTAGCCCGCAGCAATCGCCAGCGAGTGGTGTGCTCCGCGTCGGTTCACCCGATGTACCACAAGGTTATGCAGACCTACGTTCAGGGGATGGACGGCATTACCATCGACTTTGTCGGTGATCAGACGGCGGCAGCAGGCTCTGCCATGGAACTTGCCGCGAAAGCTGATGAAAAAACCGCCTGCGTCGTCATTCCCTACCCTGACTTCTTTGGCAGGATTCCCGATCTCTCCGGAGTCGCAGAAGCAGTACACGCGAAGGGAGCACTTCTTGTCATCCAGGTGAATCCCATCATGCTTGGTGCCTTCAGAAGCCCCGGTTCATACGGCGCCGACATCGTTGTTGCCGAAGGGCAACCGCTTGGCATCCCCCTCTCCTTCGGTGGTCCCTATCTGGGCATCTTTGCCTGTCGCGAATCCCTCGTGCGGCGCATGCCCGGTCGTCTTGTCGGTGAATCGGTTGACCGGCAGGGACGCCGCAGTTACGTCCTCACGCTGAGCACGCGGGAACAGCACATCAGACGTGAAAAGGCAACAAGCAACATCTGCACCAATCAGGGGCTTATGGCGTTGCGTGCAGCGATCTACCTTGCAGCTCTCGGCCGACAGGGGTTGAAACGAGTTGCTGAGCTCTGCTACAGCCGTGCGCATTATGCTGCCAGGCGGATTGCCGAAATCCCGGGATACGCGGTTCCCGTGCTCCCTTCCGGACGCTTCTTCAACGAGTTTCTTGTCAGGACACCGCGTCCGGCTGCCGAGATCATTGAGCAGTTGCAATCGGAGAATATCCTGCCCGGGATCGATATGTCCCGCTTCTTTCCGGATCGCAAAAACGAACTTCTTGTCTGCGTAACGGAAAAGCAGGATCGGCAGCGGATCGACGCACTTGTTTCGGCGCTCGCCAATGCGGCCGGACGGGTAAACTCATGAAACAGACAGAACCACTCATCTGGGACTACTCACGAAGAGGTCGAAGCGCGACATCGGTTCCCGCACTCGATGTGCCTGAGGAAGTGATTCCTGGCGATCTTGCGCGTCCCGAATCCGGCGAAGGAAGCCTGCGGCTGCCGGAGGTGAGCGAGCTTGACCTTGTCCGCCACTTCACCCGGCTATCGCAATTGAACTTCAGCATCGATACTCAGTTCTACCCGCTCGGCTCGTGCACCATGAAGTACAATCCGAAGGTGAACGAGACGGTTGCCGCGATCGAAGGCTTTGGCGCAAGCCACCCACTGGCACCCGAAAATGCGGTCCAGGGCAGCCTGCAGGTGATATGGGAGCTGCAGGATGCACTGTGTGCTATCGGCGGATTCGCCGGAGTGAGCCTTCAGCCAGCCGCAGGTGCGCATGGTGAGCTCGCCGGCGTTCTGATGATACGCGCGTATCATCATGCGCGCGGTGACCGGAATCGCACGCGCATGCTTATTCCGGACAGCGCGCACGGCACCAATCCCGCCTCAGTCGCAATGGCCGGCTTCGAGGCGGTTCAGATCCCCTCCGATCAGAGCGGAAACGTCGATCTGGCAGCGTTGCGTGCGCTCTGCGACGACCGGATTGCCGGTCTCATGATCACCAATCCGAACACGCTCGGACTCTTCGAGGCGCATATCAAAGAGGTTGTCGCGGCCGTCCACGATTGCGGAGGCCTGGTCTATGGTGATGGCGCGAACCTGAACGCAATACTCGGCGTCCTGCGGCCAGGTGACATCGGAATCGATGTCATGCACTTCAACCTGCACAAGACCTTCTCGACACCGCACGGAGGCGGTGGTCCCGGATCAGGTCCGGTCGGAGCCGCCCAGCCGCTTCTGCCCTATCTTCCCGGACCGGTTGTCGCGAAGACTTCCACCGGGTACAGTCTGATCGAACCGCCGAGCAGCATCGGGCCGATGAAAGCGTTCTTCGGCAATTTCGGCATGATCCTGCGCGCACTGACCTACATTCGGATGCACGGCGCCGACGGGTTGCGTGAGGTGGCGGAAAACGCCGTGCTGAACGCGAACTATCTCAAGCACCTGCTTGCTGATGTGTTTCCTGCACGGTACAGGCGCTCGTGCATGCACGAGTTCGTGGTGAGCGGACACATCGGCGAGGGAGTCGAAACCATGGATGTTGCCAAGCGGCTCCTTGACTACGGCTTTCACGCACCCACTGTCTACTTTCCGTTGATCGTGAAGGATGCAATGATGATCGAGCCGACGGAGACCGAGAGCCGCGAGACTCTTGAAGCATTTGCGGCTGCACTTCACGAGATAGCACGGGAAGCGCATGAGCATCCTGAAACGCTGCACGATGCGCCGGTCACAACGCCGGTTTCACGCGTGGACGAAGTTCGGGCGGCAAAAGCGCCGGTTCTGCGCTACTGCCCTGAAGACACATAATACAAACGGGAAAAGGAGCTGCGAAAATATGAGAAACGAACGGTATCTTTTTACTTCCGAGTCGGTAAGCGAAGGTCATCCGGATAAGGTATGCGACCAGATTTCGGATGCGGTGCTTGATGCGTGCCTTCGCGAGGACGCTGACTCACGTGTAGCGTGCGAGACGTTCGCCACGACCGGCATGGTGCTTGTAGGTGGCGAAATCACCACCCGGACCTACGTTGATGTGCAGGAGATTGCGCGCGGCGTAGCAAAAAAGATCGGATATGACCGTCCTGAATACGGACTCGACTACGCTTCGATGGCGGTCTTGAGCGCAATCCACGCGCAGAGCCCGGATATCTCTCAGGGTGTTTCCGGAGAGGGGTTGTACAAAGGACAGCAGGGCGCCGGAGACCAGGGAA
The DNA here is from genome assembly GCA_035530835.1 of Spirochaetia bacterium. Classification (GTDB taxonomy): domain Bacteria; phylum Spirochaetota; class Spirochaetia; order DSM-27196; family DATKUC01; genus DATKUC01. Next base: position 878 of record DATKUC010000133.1, on the reverse strand, counting down.
TGATGTTCGGCTTTGCGTGCAATGAGACGCCGGAGCTTATGCCCGCCCCGCTCATGTATTCGCACCGGATTCTCATGCTGGCGGCAAAACTTCGCAAGGAAGGCACCATCACCTGGTTGCGACCGGATTCGAAGAGTCAGGTCACTATCGAATACGAAGGACACGTGCCCAGGCGCATCGATACCGTCGTGGTCAGCCACCAGCACGGCGAGGACATCGGCTACGATCAGCTGCGCGAAGAGATCATTGCGCGCATTATCCGCCCGGTGCTCGAACCGACCGGCCTGCTCGACAAGGACACGAAGTTCTTCGTAAACCCGACCGGTCGCTTCGTGATTGGAGGACCGGGCGGCGATAGCGGCCTCACCGGCCGTAAAATCATTGTAGACACCTACGGCGGCATGGGGCGACACGGCGGCGGCGCATTCAGCGGGAAGGATCCGTCAAAAGTCGACCGTTCAGCAGCCTACATGGCGCGTCACGTTGCGAAAAACATCGTCGCCGCCGGATTTGCCGAACGGTGCGAGATCGAGCTCGCCTACGCAATTGGCGTACCGTTTCCCATCTCCATCATGGTCGACACATTCGGAACAGGCACCGTGCCCGAGGACCGGATCGAGAAAGCAGTTGAAAAGGTATTTGACCTGAGCCCCGCCGGCATCATCAAGCACCTCGATCTGCGTCGTCCCATCTATCAGGACACCGCGGCCTACGGCCATTTCGGACGTTCGGAGTTCTCATGGGAGAAGACTGACCGCGCCGACGAGCTCAAGAAGGCAGTCGGCTGAACAGCCGATTACTCCTGCCTCTCATGCTGCACGCAGCCTGGGAGGCAGGGCGCCGCATCCTTGCGGTGTACGCCACAGACTTTTCCGTCA
>DATKUC010000132.1:0-9089 GCA_035530835.1 Spirochaetia bacterium | reverse complement strand
GTCCTTGGCGCATCACAGGCGATCATGTTCGTGTCGCGACTGTCGTTCTTCCGGCGTCTGGTGCCCGGATCCCATCGCGGGCGCGCGCTTGCGCTGGTCGGCGGTGAATACCGGCTCGGCTCGTCAATCGGGCCGGTCATCGGAGGTTTCATCGCCGGAAGTGCAGGCTATCCGGAGACGTTCGCCGGACTTGCGCTGCTCTCGGCAGCTGTGCTGTTCATTTCGGTACTGTGGGTGCCCAGAGCCGGGCTTCTCGCACGCAAATCCGGCAGCGCTGTCGCTGCAGACGGTGTGCCCCCGGCTGGTGCGGTTCCGGCAGGCGCGGTTCCGGCGGCCGCGGTTCCGGCGGCCGCGCCGGTAACGCTTGCAAAGATCGTTTCCGGAATACTCGGTGGGTTTCGGGGAAACGGAAAGACATTTGCGACCGCCGGGCTTGCCATTATCATGCTGCAGCTGGTCAGATCGGGGCGCAGTGTTGTCCTGCCGCTGTGGGGCAAGACAATCGGGCTGAGCGTCGAGCAGGTCGGCATTACTGTCGGCATCATGTTCATGGTCGAAATGCTCATCTTCCTTCCCGCCGGGCTCATCATGGATCGGTTCGGCCGCAAGTGGTCGGCCGTCCCCTGCCTGATGATCCTTGCGGTTTCCATGGCGCTGTTGCCGCTCTCCCATACCTGGGCCGTATATATTCTGCTCGCGTCGCTTACCGGGGTGGGCAACGGCCTCGGCAGCGGTATCAACATGACGCTCAGCACCGATTTCGCGCCGCGTGAAAATCCGGGAAGCTTCATCGGAGCATGGCGCTTCGTTGTCGACGGAGGGACCGCCGGAGGACCGTTCATCGTCGGTGCCGTCAAGGCACTTGCGAGCCTCTCACTGACCGGCATCACCATCGGCGCGTTTTCGCTCTTCGGAGCACTCGTCATGCTCTTTGGCGTCAAGGAGACGCGAAAGGGGAGAGAGGTCGCGAAGTCCGACTGAAGATTTCTCAGTCCAGGTGGTAGATCTCCCGGATGCCCTGCAGTTTCTCGTCGAAATCGATCATCAGGTCATTCAGCATTCCAGTGTGGATATCGAACACCCATCCGTGCACGGTAAGCTGTTTCGCGCGCACTGCGATCTGCACCACCGAAGTCTTCAGCGCGTTGACGCACTGCTCCTCAACGTTCAGTTCAACCAGTCTTCGGTACCGACTCTCTTCGTCTGAAATGGCGTTCAGTTCATGGCGATGAAGACGGTACACGTCGCGTATGTTTCTGAGCCAGGGATTCAGTATGCCGAGGTCCTTCGACTCCATTGCCGCTTTCACGCCCCCGCAGTAATAGTGACCGCAGACCACGAAGTGCTTCACGTGCAGCACTTCGATCGCGTACTGAATGACCGACAGCGCGTTCAGGTCGAGATTGGAAACCATATTTGCGATATTCCGGTGGACAAATACCTCACCCGGTCCGCTTCCCATGAGCTCTTCGGCCGTTACCCGGCTGTCCGAACAACCCACATAGAGGATCTCCGGACTCTGCCCTCCGGATAGACGACTGAAGAACGATGGGTCCGCGTCGAGTTTCCCGGCCACCCACTTCCTGTTGTTTTCGAAAATTCCCGCAATATCCATGCCCAACCATACACCGGTCGAACCTGTCGGCGCAATCCAAACCGAAAAGCGGCCTCAGCTTCGGTCCTGCCCGCCTCGCTGGACTCTCGGGCCCCTTTTCGTGTACTCTGCGCTGTGTGGAACGCTCCTGGCGCGTCCCGCGATGCGCCGCGCACAATGCGCCGCGCACCATACAGAAGAATTCCAGCGATATCGTCGCTCCGCGGCCGCCTGAAACCTTCTTCCCGACAAAGGAACCAAAGTGAACCCAACCAATTTGCCGACAGGCATTCGTAATCTCGCCATCATTGCCCACGTTGACCACGGGAAGACAACTCTCGTCGATGCTATGTTCCGTCAGAGCGGGGTGTTTCGTGATGATCAGGTCGTCAAAGACCGTCTCATGGACAGTATGGACCTCGAACGCGAGCGCGGTATCACCATCGCCGCCAAGAACTGCGCCGTCTCCTGGCGCGGGGTGAAGATCAACATCATCGACACACCGGGTCACGCCGACTTCGGTGGCGAGGTTGAGCGTGCGATATCGATGGCCGACGGAGCCCTGCTGCTCGTGGACGCCGCCGAAGGGCCGCTGCCGCAGACACGGTTCGTGCTGAAGAAGACGCTCGAGGCCGGCCTGAAGGTCATCGTCGTGATCAACAAGATCGACCGGAAAGACGCCCGACCGGAAACCGTACGGGATGAGATCTACAGCCTTTTCATCGACCTCGACGCAACCGAAGAGCAGATAGAGTTTCCACTTCTGTACGCAATCGGACGGGACGGAGTGGCCTCACACAGCCTCGAGGTTCCCGGCAGGAATCTCGACGATCTGCTTGACGTCATTGTAACTGAGCTGCCTCCTCCGGTGGCGCATCCGGATCATCCGTTTCAGATGCTGGTATCCGACCTTGGCTATTCCGACTATCTCGGACGACTCGCAATCGGCAAGACGCGGAATCGCCCGATTAAGGCGAATGACGCAATGATACGGATCGATTCGGAAGGCAAACAGCAGCCACTGAAGGTTTCCCGCCTCCAGGTCTACCAGGGGATATCGATTGTTGAAACCCCGAGTGCCGAGCCGGGCGATATCGTGGTGCTCTCCGGCATCGACGAGGTGCACATCGGCGACACCATCTGCACGCGCGATGCCCCGCTCGCGCTTCGCCGCATAACTGTCGATGAGCCGACCGTATCGATGCTGTTCATGCGCAACAGCTCTCCCTTTGCGGGTCAGGAGGGAAAGTTCGTCCAGTCGAGCAAGCTCGGTGAGCGGCTCATGAAAGAGACGCTGCGCAACGTTTCGCTTCGCGTTGAGCCGACCGAAGACAAGGAAGGATTCCTCGTGAAGGGGCGAGGCGAGTTCCAGATGGCAATCCTCATCGAGACGATGCGCAGAGAGGGATACGAAATGTGCGTCGGGCGGCCGCGGGTCATCACAAAGACCGAAGGCGGAGTTACCCTCGAGCCGATCGAGCGGCTCTACGTCGACTGTGCCGAACAGTTTACCGGGATTGTCACCGAGAAGCTCTCTATCCGCAAGGGCAGACTGACGGGGCTCGAGAACCACGGTGGCGGACGAAGCCGGCTCGAGTTTTCGATTCCTTCCCGCGCGCTCATCGGTTTCCGCGACGAGCTGCTCACCGACACGAAGGGTACCGGCATCATGAATGCCTATCTCGAAGGGTACGAGCCCTACCGCGGCGACTTCCCGTCCCGGTTCACCGGCTCCCTGGTAGCGGACAGACAGGGGAATGCTATTCCCTACGCGTTGTTCAATCTCGAACCGCGCGGAACCATGTTCGTGAGTCCCGGTGATCCGGTCTACGAGGGCATGATTGTGGGTGAGCATAACCGGGACAACGATCTGGATGTCAACGCGTGCAAGACCAAGAAGCTGTCCAACATGCGTGCGGCGAATCGGGACGAGAACGTCATTCTCACACCGCCACGTACCATGAACCTGGAAGCGTCGATCAACTTTATCCGTGACGATGAGATGGTCGAGATCACTCCGAAATCGATACGGATGAGGAAGAGCCAGCTCACCGCCGCAAAGCGGAAGCAGCACGGCGGTGTCTCAGCCTGATTCCGTTCGCCCCGTTACCGGAGCAGCTGTTCCCTCACGGCGGGCGAGCGGCACGCGCCGTCAGGCGGCGGTCGATCCCGCCTGAGCGCAGGTTACGCGATTGCGTCCTGCGTGTTTGGCGCGGTAGAGTGCCTCGTCTGCCCGGCGGAGCACCTCGGCCCCGAGGTCACCGTGATCCGGATAGATAGCCACGCCGATAGACACCGTCACCGTCGGCAGTTCCGCCCCCTCGTACACGATCCGCAGCTTTCCGAGCGCCTTTCGCAGCATTTCGGCCTTCTGGGCCGCGATTTCAAGCGACACGCCGGGGAGAATTGCGACGAACTCTTCTCCGCCAAACCGGCACGGAATATCTTCAGCTCGCACCGAACTCTGAAGCGTCTGTGACACCTGCTTCAGCACGACGTCACCCGCTTCATGGCTGTGGAGGTCGTTGAAATCCTTGAAGTGATCGATGTCGATGATGAGGATCGCGAGCGTCCCCGCGCTTCTTCGCGCGCGATGGATTTCCCGTTCGAGCGAATCCTCCATATGCCGGCGATTGTACAGCCCGGTGAGCGGATCCTTCATCGACTGCTGGCGCAGGGTTTCCCGCAACGAGAGATTCGCAATTGCCAGTGCGGTGTTTTCTGCAACCGCTTCCAGAAGTCTCCTCTTCGACTCCTCGAACGCACCGCTTTCCACCGAGCGTTCTCTCACGTGCAGAAGTCCTACGGTTTCACCCTGCGCAATCAACGGAATGCAGAGGTACTGTGTCCGGTTTTCAGGATCAACATGATCGCACTGAAAATCGTCTTTCGACCGGTTGCCGTAGTAGGATTTGCCGCGCCTCAACCCCCAGCATGAAGCTGGCTCGATGACAGTCTGGTCGCCGGGGCCATTCCCGAACTCCGTGACAAGCTCGAGCATTCTGCGGGAGCTCGAGAAAACGTAGAGTCCACCGTCCTCGTCCGGGAAGAGCCGGGCGGCAAAACGGGAGAGGACCGCGTAGGTTTCGGTGACTTTCTGGCAGGTGTGCAGCAGTTCACCCATTTCACTCAACAGTTCGATCTCTTCGGAGTGGCGACGGATGATCTCGATTCGGTCGGTGAGCTCGACGTGAGCACGCTTTAGTGACTCCTCGGTCTCCTGATGGCGGCGAATGGTCTCGGTCAATTCGGCTGTCCGTGCGGTCACCAGATGTTCCACGCGATCGGTTCGCCGCATATTCCAGAAGAGAAACAGCACCAGAAGCAGGCTCGAAACGCTCCCGCCTGCAAGCACTGCCCATGAGAGCCAGTAGGTATGAGCGCGAACAAACTGGTCGGAAGAGTGGGCTACCACGCGCCATGTTCGTCCGGCTACAGTAATGCTGGTCTCCCAGGTGTATCTGCTCGTCGGTGCAGCGCGTACCGTTGACCCCTGCAGTGACCGGCTCGAGAAGATTTCATGAGCGCGTCCGGCCTGCATGTCTGAAATCACGAGATCGATGCCGGCGGCGGTGAGCCCCCGGAGGGAACTCTGAATCATCAGATCCGCATTGTACGCAATTGCGATAAACCCGTACGGCGTCCGTGCGGTTCCGTCTCCGGTTCCTCCGCTCCTGTCGCCGGCGTAAAGCGGCGCGAAGAGCCAGTAACCGGTAATGTCGCCGGGTGTTGCAGGCAGTCTGACCGGCGCGGTCGCCGCCGGAATGCCGCTATCCATCGCGCGGGTCATTGCCGCCTCGTAATCCGGATTCTGCGACAGATCGAGCCCGAGCAGCCGATCCTGCATATGGGCAGGTTCGACCGCGATTATCGGGTAGTAGCTGTCCCGCTCTTTTGCCTGCTCGATGACGCCCTTGTCACTCAGGGAAGTAATTCGGAATGTCGGTCCGGGCGGACCGCTATGGGCTATTCGCCGGATGAGGACTGCCGTTTCCGCAGCAGGATCAGTCATCCCGGTCTCGCGGACCACGCTGCGGAACTCTCCGATAAATGATCTGTTGTCGATTGCCGCCAGCTCCTGGTACGCATCGACATATGAGGATAGAAACGAGATCCTTGCCAGCTGGTCGGAGGTCTCTTCCCGAATTGCGTGGACCCTGTCGTCAGCTATGCCGCGAAATGCGGCAAAGGCTCTGCTTGCTTCCCATTGTCGGGAGATGAAGAAGGTTGCAATACTCAGTGCGCCGGCCACAACAAGCACAGCTGCAAGGAGCACATATCGTCGTGCAGACTGACGAACAGGAAATACCATGTCTATAAGATACCGCTAACTGCGGGTGGCAACACGAGGAATTCTGCGCGAACATACCCGCGGTGACGGCTCGACTGCCGTCACACGAAGGTATGCCGCGCCGGGGCGACTCAGCTCTTCATCTTTGCGTCGAATGCGATGTTCGAAGGTGAAAAATCTGTCTTCTTCACGAACTCGGCGGCCTCTTTCGCGCCGTACTCCCGATCCATGCCATTGTCTTCCCACTCGACCGAAAGTGGTCCCTTGTACTCGGCAGCATTGAGTTCGCGGATGATCTCCTCGAAATTGACGCCGCCGTGCCCGAGTGATCTGAAGTTCCAACCTCTGCGCAGATCACCGAAGGGCAGGTGAGAGCCGATGATTCCCGAACGTCCGTCGAGTGTGACCAGCGCGTCCTTCATGTGAACGTGATAGATCCGGTCGGGAAAGTCCCTTATGAGCAGTTTCGGATCCAGTCCCTGCCATATCAGGTGGCTCGGATCGAAGTTGAAGCCGAGCGCCGGCCTGCGAGCGAACTCGGTGAGCAACCGCTCCGCGGTGTAGTAATCGAATGCGATCTCGGTCGGATGGACTTCGAGCGCAAAGCGAACCTTCTGCCGGTCAAACTCATCGAGGATCGGACTCCACAGTTCAACTATCTTCCGGAAACCTGCGTCGACCATCGCGTCGGTGGTCTGCGGGAACGAGTAGAGGTACTTCCAAATGGGAGACCCCATGAACCCGGTTACGACTCCGCAGCCCATCTTTGCCGCTGCCTGCGCGGTGAACTTCATCTCTTCGATTGCCCACGCACGAATTGCGTCCGGCTTACCGGCAAGCTCCGCGGGCGCAAAGCCGTCGAGCCGTTCATCCCACAGATCTCCCACACACTGACCGGCAAGATGATTGCCGATTGCCCAGCAGGACAGGCCGTTTCGTGAGAGGATCTCCTTCTTCTTCTGGACGTATGCCGGATCGGTAGCGGCCTTCCGGACGTCCATATGATCGCCCCAGCAGGCAATTTCGAGACCGTCGTATCCCCAGGCGTGTGCTTTTTTGCACAGCTCTTCAAAGGGAAGGTCGGCCCACTGGCCGGTAAACAATGTAACGGGTCTGCTCATCGTGCGCTCCTTCTGTTCCGGCCCATCGTTTCTCGTTCCCGGTTTCATGGGCCTGTTTTTCGTATGATGATACAGGAGACGACGGCTTTCGCGAAGAGCAGAATCAGGCGAACGCACGGTTTCCTCCGTTGGGGCGAGTTGAGTGCGAGCGTTCTGGCCGCAACTCTGCCTCATTGACCCGCTCATGTGCGTGAGGTAGTTTTACTGCACGATGAAACAACGGGTTCCACAATTGGAAAGTGAAGGCCGGCATCGACCGGCCAAACGCGATGCATCCTCAGTTCTTCACGCAAGTTTTGAGGTAGCAATTCTCCTGAAGGGAGTGCACGCGGCGCTCGAAATTGTCGGCGGTGTGCTGCTCGCGCTGACGAAACCGGACACGCTCGCAGCCTGGATCCGCGTACTCACGCAGAATGAGCTGGTCGAGGACCCGAACGATCGTCTTGCAAACCTGATTGTGCGGGCCGGAACTCACTACACCGCAGGCGCTCAGCACTTCGGCGTGTTCTACCTGGTGTCGCATGGGCTCGTGAAACTGGTGCTCGTCCTCCTTCTCTGGCGGCGCAAAATCTGGGCCTATCCACTCACTGTGGCAGTGCTGGTTCTGTTCATCGGCTATCAGGTGGTGAGGTGGACTTCAACACATTCGACAGTCCTCATCGCGCTCTCGCTCTTCGATGTTCTGATGATCTGGCTCACGATGCTCGAGTACCGTCGACTGAAGTCGAGCGATTCGCCGCAATCGGCAAAGAAATCATTGGAATCGTTGTAACCTCAGCGATCTCACTTCGTCGGCAAAGGATGAAAGGAGATTCAATTTTGGAACAGACAAAGATCGATGTGTACGGGGCGGTCCGCAGTCATTATCAGGCGAAAATCGTTGTGACGGAATCCGTCGGCAGTGGCGATGCCTGCTGCGGTTCGGGAGCCGGCTGCTGCTCATCCGAATCAAACAGCGTTGCGATCGGTTACAGTGCGGAAGAACTCGCGAAAATACCTGCAGACGCAAACCTGGGGCTCGGATGCGGCAACCCGCTTCGGTTCTCCGACATAGGTGAGGGAGACAGGGTGCTGGACCTGGGAAGCGGCGGTGGAATCGACTGCTTCATCGCTTCAGGAAAAGTGGGCCGTTCAGGGCGCGTGATCGGCGTTGATATGACGCCAGAGATGATCGAGAGGGCCAGGCGCACCGCGAAGTCGCACGCGAACTATGAAAATGTCGAGTTCAGGCTCGGGGAGATCGAAAATCTGCCCGTGGCCGACGGTTCGGTTGATCTGGTGATTTCAAATTGCGTAGTGAATCTCTCACCTGACAAGGCGAGGGTGTACCGCGAGGTATTTCGCGCACTTGCCCCCGGCGGACGAGTTGCGATCTCGGACATGGTTGCGATCGGAGATATTCCGGAGGAGCTTCAGCGTGATCCTGAGGCGTACGCGTCCTGCATAAGCGGGGCACAGAGCACCGAAAAGAGTCGCGCCAACCTCCTTGCCGCAGGTTTTGCCGAAGTCGAGATCCTCGTGCAGGGAGAGCTTCCCGGTGAGCCGCAGGTAGCAAAGTACGCGGCCTCCGCTCTCATACGTGCACGAAAGCCGTAGTTGCCGCCGTTATCCGCAGCATGCGACGGCGGCGCGCTTCTCGTAATCGACGACTTGCCCCGTCGCGTCGCGGATGACGCGACAGCATCGATCTATCCGTGACACGAGAAGCCGGCGCGCCCGATGCAGGCGGACCTTGACAGTCGAAAGCTCAAGTCCGAGAGCGGCCGCAATCTCACGAACGCTGAGCCGGTGCTGCGTATACAATTCAAGCGGTATCCGATAGATGTCCGGAAGGGATTCCATCTCCTCAGGAATCCATCCGGCAATGCGCACTCTGGTTGCAGCAGTCTCACGCTCAGCCTGTACCGCGGTCGAGCACTCCGACTCGTCCGGTATCAATTCCGGTCGAAGATGGGTTTCGGACATTGGACGCGATGTAATTCTTCTGCCCTTTCTGCGGTAATAGTCAGTGAGGATCCGGCGGGCCGCCGAAAAACAGTAGGCGCGCCAGTGATCCTGCCCGACATTTGCAAGCTTCGGCAGC
>DATKUC010000131.1:0-5598 GCA_035530835.1 Spirochaetia bacterium | reverse complement strand
CCAAGAAGTGTAACTACGAATACAATCATCGGGAGTTCTCCTTTTGCATGCCCGGCGCAGCCGCCGCCGCACTCGCGGCTTCCGAAAGCCGAAGTCGGGCTTCCGGGGTGCCGATGAACTCGCGAACATCAACACCAAGTGCCGCACTGAACTGCTGCAGGAAATCCACAAATGCAGCCGGACCGCGGTTCACCGCGCCATTGAAGCCTTTCTCGTCATCCATCATGACAAGCGAGTCGACATCAAGACCAATGGCGTATTTCTTGAATGCTTCAAAGAGGTTCGGAAGCTGCTGCTGGACAAAGACTATGAGTTTCCCGGCCTGACCTGCGCTCCTGAGCATCTCCACCTTCTGCCGAAGAAGGTCATTCCTCGTCGACTCGATGATGTTCACCGATTCCTGCTCTCCGCTCGCGATAGTCTCCGCGGACGATTCGTCAGCCTGCGCCTTGAGAGTGACACCGGTCTGATTCTTCAGCTTCTGCAGTTGCACAAGTTGCTCCTGCACCAGGCTCTCGCCCCGGTTCTGCGCCTCCTCGATTGCGTGATCGGCTTCAAGTCTCGCGCGGTCGACGCTTCCCTGTGCTTCCCTGCGGTAGACTTCAAGCTTCTCCTGAGATGCCAGAATCTTCTCGTCCGCCTTATTCTTTGCAACGGTCGTCCGCCTGGCGCTGTCACTCTCCGCCTTGTCGGCAATGGCGCGCAGGCGTGCCTCTTCAATCTCAACCTGCTGCCGCTTCTGGGCGAGTGTCTTTTGCGCAAGGTTTGCAATGTAGTTCGATGTGTCCCAGATCTTCTGGAGGCTGACCGACACCACGCGCATTCCGAAAGTTGAAAGATCGGAATCTATGTCCTTCAGGAGTTCGGCCCGGAACTGTGCTCGTTCACCCTGCTCGATCGCCTGAGATGCGTCGGACTCATTCCCCTCCTCCTCATAACTTTCGGCCATCCCGATTGCCTGAAGCGGAGTAGCCTTGGTCAGGGCGCCGCGAAAGTTGCCCACGAGGGTTTGCTGAATCTGTTCCTGGATCTGCTCACGGTCTTTCCCCATGAGCCGCTCGACTGCCGAATAGAGCATGCCTTCATCGTCGTCATTGATACAGACACATGCGGTGGCATCGGCACCCACCGTTATTCCGTTTGCGGAGTTCACCCCTTCCACTCGAACGCTGATAGGATAGACCCCGATATCCAGGCTCTGCACCGACTGAAAGTACGGCACCTTCACCGTTCTACCTCGCTCGACGCTGAAGCCGAACTCACGTCCATTGTGAGCGCGCTTTCGTCCCGTAACTACGAGGATTCTATCCGGATTTGTCACTTTGATGATCGACTTCAGGATGGAGATGAAGAGGATGAACGCGCCGACGCCGATCAGACCGCCGACCAGGCCCGGACCTCCCGAGTGGAGAATTGATTGAATGATATCCATTGACACTCCTTCATGCGGAACCCCGCACTGTCTGCCTCACGTGATATGACTGACTACTAATCAGGTTCCACGTAAACACACTCGTCATTGACATCGGTAACCCGAACGTGGGTACCGACCCTTATCGAGAGCGCTTGATCGACCGCGCGGGCAAACCGCTCCACATACAGGTCCCCGAGCCGTATTCTCACCCTGCCAAGCTCTCCCGCACCTATCGACACAATGACATCACCACGCTCCATCAGAAGCTCGGAGCTCTTTATTTCGGAATTCAGTTCATGACGCATGAAGCGCCGCAACGCACGCGTGCCCATGAGGGCGACCCCTCCCACAGGAAGACTCCACGCAAGCGATCGCCACGGATCACCGGTTGTTGCGAGAGCAAACCACCCGACGGGACCAAATCCCAGGCAGAAATAGATAACATTTCGCGCGACCGAAAGAATTGCGAGAAGAGGTCGTGAGCCTTCGGCATCGACGCCATTTGTACCGGCAGAGATTCTGTCCCGGTTGGAGCGGATGTCCCGCGGCCGGTCCTGACCCACAACCGAACCGGACTGCCCCAGATCATCCGCGTGGTCCGCGAAGCCATCCGCCTGGTCGGCCGGGCCGCTATCGTGGCCAATGCTGTCCTGGCCGCCATCGTGACTGCCGAGGAGTCCAAACAGATCAAAGAGCGTTACTCCAACACCGATGATCGTAGTGCCGATGTACAGCGACAAGAGCCAGTCCATATCCGCTCCTTCTCTACATAGTAGACCAATCGTCGCTGTTGTGCACGTCGAATATGACCGGCTGAAGAGACCAACCATTCAGCCGGGAAAACCCCGGCGTCTGCGAATCAATAGGCGAAAAGGATTACAAATCTGTAATCTCCCGGAAAGACGGGTGAAAGGTTTCCTCCGTAACGTTGTAGCGTACCAATGTGTATCAGGAGGAGTGTATGAAACTGAAAGCAATCTTGAGCGAACGGCGACTTTTCTACGTCAATCTGGCCCTTATAACGTTCCTGCTTGGAGTGGCAGTTCCGGTTGTAAACATTGTCGGACACCGGGCAGTGGCAAGCAACGCAATTCCGGTTGTTGCGAACGAATCCACTGCAACAGGCACCCAGTTCAAAGCCATGCCGGCGCTGCTGAACATCGGCCCAATGCAGAACTCATTCAGGCAGATCGTGTCGAAGGTACTGCCAACGGTTGTCGAAGTGAACGTTGTCGATGTCGTCAAGCAGTCACAGAGCTTCCAGTCGCCATTCGACTTCCTGTTCGGTGCACCGTCGCAGCCGCAGTCGCAGAAACAGTATGGACTCGGGTCCGGAGTGATGGTGCGACAGAACGGAGACACCGTCTATGTGCTTACAAATAACCATGTGGCTGGAAATGCGCAGGAGATCAGCGTGAAGCTGAACGACGGGCGGCAGTTCAAAGCGACACTTGTCGGAAAAGATCCGAATCGTGACCTCGCCGTCATCGAGTTCCACACCAGCGAGCGTGTCCCAATCGCTTCACTTGGAAACTCGAATGATATCGCCCCCGGCGACTGGGTTCTCGCGATGGGAAATCCGCTCGGGTTCCAGTCAACGGTGACAGCCGGTATCGTGAGCGCCCTCGACCGTCAGGCAGCCGCAGGTTCGAACCTCGGCACATATACCGACTACATTCAGACTGATGCCGCAATCAACCCCGGCAACTCCGGCGGCGCGCTCGTGGACATGCAGGGTAACGTGGTAGGTATCAACACCTGGATCGCGTCAAAGACAGGTGGCAGCAACGGTATCGGTTTTGCCATTCCGATGAACGTCGCGAAAAAGGTCATGAACGACATTATCAAGAGCGGTCACGTCGTGTACGGATGGACCGGAGTCAGCGTTGGAGATCCTACACAGATCGTTACCGACAACATGGGACTTTCCGGCTCGCAGGGAGCAATGGTCTACGACGTCTATCGCAATTCACCGGCAGCGCAGGCAGGTATGCAGCCCGGTGACTTCATCACCAAAGTAAACGGAAACGACGTTACCGATGCTTCGCAGCTCCTGTACACAATTGCGAACATGGATCCGGGTGCAACGGCGGACTTCTCGGTGATCAGACGCGGACAGAACATCAATGTCAGCGTGGTAATCGGAAAACGACTCGATGGACGAGCCGCAACTCCGAATGCGCAGCTCATGTGGCCGGGAATGGCAGTACTGCCGATTACCGCCGATATCCAGAGCCAGATCGGTCTCCCGAACGGCGTCGGAAACGTCATAATTGGCTCGGTACAGGAAGGAAGCATACCCGCTCAGGCATCGTTCCAGCCAGGTGATGTTATCCAGTCGATCAACGGTAAAAGGATAGGTAACCTGAAGGATTTCTACGCGGCAATTAACGACCCAAACACAAATCACTTTGTGTTCCGCATCTACCGCCAGGGAACCGAGCTGATCCTTGGAATGAACAATGCATAGACTGTAGTACCGAATTGCATCCAGTACATCGGGGTCGTCCGCCTGAATGGCGGATGACCCTTTTCTATTTCCGCAGTTCAACCTCTTCGAGCATTCGCATGTAGGTTGACAGCAACCTGAGCGTCTTTGGGCTCTTGAGCTTTCGAAACATCCTGATAAACCGGACATCCTCGTCCGACAGATACTGCATTACCCAGCCTGTCTCGGCAAGAATTGACTGCGCCTCTGCGACTGAACCGTCCTGCTCGAAAAGAAGTGCCTGCATGCTCACCGACAACGCTTTCGCAAGGCGCTCAAGCCGGTCTATTGTCAGATGAGTAGTGCCGTTTTCGTATTTCTGAATTTGTTGATAGGTCACCGCTACTCGCTCTGCGAGGTCGGATTGCGAAAGTCCGCGCGCGAGTCTGATATGGCGAATGCGCTTTCCGATGGATCGTTCGAGACTCTGATTTGCATCAGGCGACGGCATCGCTCTTTTGTACTTCCAAAGGTCGAATCAATCTACTATTTTATAAGGGTAACTGATTTCTATTAAGCACAACCTTAGGTTGCATCTGATGGGAAGTATCAATTTGATGAGATGGGCTCTCGTTTACACTCTTGACGACGACCTGCTCCACCGGTGCTATTCCGCGCTCCACAAACTTTCAGTTGGAACTGTTGAAGCACATACCATTCGCACAGCTATGCGCGCCACTTCGCAGTCGCACTTCGACTTTGCGGTAGTAGACCTTCGTCTGGGATTCCCGGGAACACGCCGGCTGACCCGTGCACTTTACCGCAGAAACCGATGCTGTACCGTCCTGCTGCTAAATTGCGAAATGGCAGGGTCGGAGGAGACGATCCGCGCGATGGCTGCAGAAATCCGGCACGACTCGACTCCTCCACCTGTTTTATAGTATTCTGGTCGGAGCCAGGGAGGTCGGGCATTGATCTGGATCGCTATTGCCGCGGTAGTGATGCTCATATGCGTTGGTCCGCTTTTCCTTCCAAAGTCGACCGCAGGTGACCTTCCGGAAGGTCGCGAGTTCGCCGATGAACAGAGCCATTTCATCGGTATTCACGGAATGGCAATCCATTACAAGGATTTTCCGGCGTCCAGCGCCGGCTCCGGCGCCGGAGAGACTGCATTTCTGCTCGTGCACGGATTCGGCTCGAGTATTGCATCGTTCCGGCATATTGTTCCGGCGCTCCGCTCGTTCGGTCGCGTCATCATGTTCGACCGGCCGGGATTCGGGTTAAGTTCACGCCCGACAGGCTGGACGATTGGTGCTTTCAATCCCTATCGACCAGAAGAGCAACGTCAGATGACCATCGAAATCCTGGACCTGCTCAGTGTCCGGAAGGCCGTCATCGTCGGCCATTCGTCGGGCTGCCAGCTTGCGGTGGAAATTGCCCATCAGAGTCCATCGCGGATCGTGGGACTCGTACTCGTGAGTCCTTCCCTATTCAGGAGTCCTTCGATCCCAATGCCGTTGCGGCTCTTCCTCAGGATTCCCCCGCTCTCGCGCATCGGAACAGCCATAACGCGGTCGGCGTTCACCAAGTGGACTACGGCAACTGACGTGACGGCGATTGCGCCGCTACTGAAGAACAGCTGGTACGATCCAACGCGAGCGGACGAGGTGACCCGAGGCGAGATCTCGCGCGTCGTGTCGGTTCGTAACTGGGACCGCAGCCTCTGGGCAATGGCCCTCGCCGACACGCGCACCGA
>DATKUC010000130.1:0-5139 GCA_035530835.1 Spirochaetia bacterium | reverse complement strand
TAAAATAACCTTTACCTAGACTTTCTGGTCGATGCGATAGAAGAGGAGGCCACGTGTTCCAGAATCTGTTTCAGAAACAGGTCATCATGAGACGGGTCATCTACTCACTCGTGCCAGTCTTTCTTTTCTCGATCTATCTGTATGGCTGGCGAGTGCTGACTATTACTGCTGTCACGTTCGTTTTTGGCATACTCACAGAATACGTGTTTGAAAAAGTGCGCAAGAAAAAGGTAACTGAAGCGGTCTTCGTTACCTGTACTCTCTATGCGCTCTCCATGCCACCGAGAACTCCGCTCTGGATAGTCGCGGTGGGCATCATTTTTGCAGTTGCGATTGGTAAAGAGGTATACGGCGGATTCGGACGCAACATCTTCAATCCGGCAATAACCGGCCGCATCTTCGTCTATATCACCTTCCCCACCATCATGACCACGGCCTGGATGGTTCCCGGCAATTTCGGCATGAACGCAGTGGACGCGACCACGATGGCTACGCCGCTGGGAATCCTCCACTCAGGCGGTCACCTCGACCTGCTCAACATGCTGATCGGACTGCGATCCGGCTCACTGGGCGAGAGTCCGATCATCCTCATACTTGCCGGCGCCATCTATCTGATCTGGACAAAGACTGCGCAGTGGCGGCTGATGCTCTCGACAATTCTCTCCGCCGCGATCTTCACCACACTCTTCTGGGCAACCGGTGTCTCGAGCTACTTTCCACCGATTGACGCGCTTACTGCGGGAAGCATCCTGTTCATGTCCGTGTGGATGGTCACCGATCCGGTCTCCGCGCCGAACAAGAAGGCCGGACAGTGGCTCTATGGACTGATAATCGGTGGCGTCACGGTACTCGTACGAACATTCTCCGGTTTCCCCGAAGGCGTCAGCTTCGGCATACTCGTTGGGAACGTGTTCGCCTCGCTGATTGACGAACTCCTGCCGAATCCCCGGAAGAAGAAGGCGGCGCCGGTCGCATCGACTCCGGAGCCCGCCGTTACGGCACGGGAGGGAACGTGATGGATCGTCAGGGAACAATCTACACAATGATCTTTTCCTTCATCGTGACCTTTGCGTTTGTCTTCCTGCTCTCCCTCACCAATCAGGCAACTGTCGGAATGGTGAAACTCAACCAGGAGACTACCCGGCAGAGTGCGATCCTCGCCGCAATGGGCATTGCCCATACCGGTGCCCAGGATGTGCTCGAAAAGTTCAGGAGCATCAGGACGGAACAGAAGGGCGGTGTGACGCTCTACACGACCACCCGCAACGGAGAAACGATCTACGCGGCCGAGTTTGCCGGGAGTGGACTCTGGAGCACGATTCGCGGCGTCGTTGGCGTAAACAGCGATGTGACCAGGATTCTCGGTCTTGAAATCATAAGTCAGGGTGAAACCCCGGGACTCGGGGGCCGAATCGATGAACAATGGTTCAAGGATCAGTTCACCGACGAGAAAGTGGTAAATGGACAGATACAGGTAGACATGCACAACGCAGGGGCACCGGACACGAGCCATGACAACGGCCAGGTGGACGGTATTACCGGTGCGACGATAACCAGTACGAGCGTCGGACGCATCGTAAACGATGAGCTGAAGACGCTGCGCTCAATCCTGGGAGGCAAATCGTGAGCGAAGCGAAGTCTGTTACTGTTCTTCGCGAGAACGTCTGGACGAGTAATCCCATATTCATGCAGGTGCTCGGCATCTGTTCGGCGCTGGCGGTTACAAATCTTCTGATCAATACGGTGATCATGACTCTGGGAGTAACGCTGGTAACCGGCTTCTCGAGCCTGACCGTGTCGCTGCTGAAGAAGCTGATACCGCGGAAGGTCCGCATGATCATCCAGACGCTCATCATCGCGTTCTACGTCATTATCGTGGACCTGGTACTGCGCGCCTACATGCCGGATGTCAGCAAGAATCTCGGTCCCTACGTCGGCCTCATCATCACCAACTGCATCATCATGGGACGGGCTGAGGCGTTCGCGCAGTCAAACGGCCCGTTCATATCCTTCTGGGATGGCATAACGTCGGGCCTCGGCTACATGGGGGTACTGCTCCTCGTCGCGGTCGTGCGTGAGCTGCTCGGATTCGGAACGTTACTCGGCTATCAGATCATGCCGCCGACCTTCCTGCCGTGGACAATCATGGTAATGGCGCCGAGTGCGTTCTTCATTCTCGCAATCATCATCTGGATCGGCAAGTCGATCCAGATGCGACAGGGAAAGGGGGCAACAGCATGAATGCTGCGCCGGCAATCGCTCCACTTACGCTTCTGTTCGCGTCAATCCTCACCAGCAACATTCTGCTCGCGAACTTTCTGGGCATGTGCTCGTTCATCGCGATTTCGAAGGACATGAACTCATCGAACGGTCTGGGGATGGCGGTAACCGTGGTCCTCGTCCTTACCGCCGGTGTCAACTGGGTGGTGCTCCATTTCATTCTGATACCGCTGGGGCTCGAGTTCCTGCAGTACATCGTGTTCATCATGATTATTGCCGCAGTAGTGCAGATACTCGAGATGGTCCTCGACCGCGTATCCCAGTCCCTCTATATGGCGCTCGGAATATTCCTCCCGCTCATTACCGTCAACTGTGCGGTGCTCGGAGTGGTTCTGTTTATGCAGATACGAAACTATACGTTCATTCAGTCGATAGTGTTCGGTCTGGGTTCCGGACTCGGCTGGTGGCTCGCGATCATGCTGCTTGCGGCAATGCGCCGAAAGATTGACAAGGCGCCGGTCCCCGCCGGGCTGCAGGGGCCCGGAATTACCATGATCACGATCGGGATGATGGCGATGGCGTTCATCGGATTTTCCGGAATGCTGAAAGTCCAGTAGGGACCGGGGAGGTACTCGCGTGGATCTCTCATTTTTCATCGCACCGTTTGCCGTATCAGGTATCAGTGCCGCACTTGCGGCGATAATCAGCATCTCGGATCGAATCCTGAACAATTACGGCAACGTGGACATCAACATCAACAAGGGCAAGAAGAGCGTCAACGTGAAGGGCGGCGCGCCGCTTCTGGTTACCCTTTCGGAGCAGGGGATCTTCATTCCCTCTGCCTGTGGTGGGCGCGGTAGCTGCGGCGCCTGTAAGGTGAAGGTGGATTCGGACATCGGTCCGCATCTGCCTACCGAGACACCCTACCTGACACAGAAGGAACGAACCGAAAACGTTCGTCTCGCCTGTCAGGTGAAGCTGAAGGCGAACATCGACATCGATATTCCCGAGAGTCTTTTCAACGTTCGCCAGTACGAAGGGATTGTCGAGAAGATAGTCGATGTGACGCATGACATAAAAGAGGTGCTCGTCCGCCTTCCCGAAGGGGCGGCGGTCTCCTTTACGAGTGGCCAGTATGGACAGATCGAAGTACCGGCATATGAAAAGATCAAGGAGCCCACTCAGCGCGCCTATTCGATGTCCAGTGCCGCGGGCCGCGCCGGCTACCTCGAGTTCCTGGTGAGGCTGGTGCCCGGTGGAATAGTAACTACCTACGTTCATGAACGGCTCGCCGAGGGACAGAGGATGAAAGTGGTAGCGCCCTTCGGGGAGTTCATGGTGCGGGATACAGACGCGACCATGGTATGCGTTGCAGGTGGGTCGGGAATGGCTCCATTCAAATCGATTTTCCAGGATCGCATCGATCGCGGCATCATGGATGAGCGAGACATCTGGTACTTCTTCGGCGCCCGGACAAAGAAGGACCTGTTCTATCTTGACTGGCTCGAGGAACTCCAGAGCACCTACAAGAGGTTCCATTTCATCGCGGCACTTTCCGAGCCACAGCCGGAAGATGATTGGCAAGGCGAGACAGGCCTCATCACCGACGTACTGGCAAAGTATCTCACCGAAACCATGCCGAAGGATTCAGGTCGGGAAGGATACCTGTGCGGTAGCCCCGGAATGCTCGATGCGTGCATGAACGTAATGCGAAAGTTCGGCATGCTCGACGAAAAGATCTACTTTGACAAGTTTGCATAGCGGAGGGATGTTCTCATGAAGATGTCACCGGAATACACAAAAGCACAGGCGAATATGCAGGCTGGTGTCATTACCTCCGACGGATTCCTCGGGGATGATCATCGGAACATCAGTGACATAATCGAACAGGACGAAGAGCTCATGACTTCTATCGGACTCGACTGGGCGGAGGTTGCCGCGCGGATGCACCTGCTCCTGAAAAGGGGACGGGAAGGACTGGGAGAGCCGGTGACCATCGACGGCAAGTGGATAGTCCAGGTGAGCGAGGCCAGAGGATTTCTTGCCTCGCCGTTCGAGGATGGTGTCTTCCGCAAGATCAATGCGTCAGTGCGAAGCGCACAGGACCACGATTCGGCTGCTGAAAGCCTCTACTATTCCGAACTGTCACTTCACCTGCTTGAGAAGTACCACTTCCTGCAGGGCAAGGGATCTCCCTTCCGTGTTGAACCGGCACTCATGAAGCGAGTGCTCAAACTTTAGCCGACGGATCGCCGTGCGGGCGGCGCCCCAACCCGCAAGACCGCTGGTCGAATGCAGATCACATCCCTTCGATCGCGTTTGCAACTGCCATGAGCGTGACCACTTTTGTTGCGGTTGCGCCGGAGATCACGTCCGGTCTCAGAGATTGGTTTACAACGATCAGCTGCGCGTAATCGGTCATCGATTTCGCAATCGGCGCCGGTTCGCTGACCGCAACCGCAACATACCGTCCGCTGCGCACGGTCACCCGCACGGTTGCCCTGCTGTTCGCGGCAGCGGTTCCGGCGGGCATATCGAGGTGAGCTGAGCCTGTGTACTCGCCGTCCGGAACCGACGCGAGCGAAGGATCGGACCACGTTACACTCTTCAACCACCTGCTCGTCGACTGGCTGTAGAAGCCGGAAATGCCGACCCCTGCACCGACCACCAGAACCACTGCGAACGTGACAGTCATCCAGCGCTTCATATCCACCTCCGGAGAACCGTATGGCGCAGCCTGACACACTGCGATGTGCCTCAGCGGGGCGTGTCTTTCATGTGAAGATCAAGCTGCGGAAAGGGTATCTCAATCGCGTTCTGTTTGAACGATTTCCAGATTTCAAAGTTCGTCCACGAATGCGCGGTCATCTTGTCCTGAGCATTCTGAATCCAGGTACGCAATTCCACGGTGATACCGGA
>DATKUC010000129.1:0-22533 GCA_035530835.1 Spirochaetia bacterium | reverse complement strand
TCACGCAATCATCGACAAGAACGCCCGTATCGGTGAAAACTGCAGAATCGGCGTCGACGATGAAGTACGGCAGGACGGTGATTTCGCCAATCACTACGTACGGGACGGCATCATCGTCATCCCGAAGAACGCAGTCGTGCCGGATGGAACGGTTATCTAGCTGCGAAACTGAGTAGCTGCGGTATGAGGCCCCTGTCGGAATCCGGCATGTCGATCTCCGAAATACCGACGAGATCAAACCATCCGGCTGACTCATGCTCGGGTCCGGGGTGCGGGATTCCGCTCACAACGACTTCGTAGGCGGTAACGACAAATTGCCGCTCGCCGGAGCGGAATGTGTTCGTGCCGATCAGCTCGCCAACGCGGATCACCACACCGAGTTCCTCCATGAACTCGCGTGCAAGGGCTTCCTGCGGCGTCTCTCCTGACTCCACTTTACCGCCGGGAAACTCCCACTTGCCGCCAACATTACCGCCGCTGCGCCGCTTTGCCAGGAAAACCTTCCCCGGACTGAGCGCAATCCCCGCTACCGACTGAAGAAGATCTCCGTCGCCGGACGGTTGGATCACAGAAAGAGCACCGACGGAAAGAGGAAGTGCAGGACCGCTGTGATGATTCCGAGGATTCCGAATACAGTGCGGTTCTTGAGGAAGATGTTGTCGATTGACTGAATGATCGGCCCCGACACGGTCGAGCGCTCCTGGTAGTAGAGTGCCAGCAGCGAGCCGCCGAGGATCAAACCGGTGAGAGCAGGCAGAAGGTCGCCCACGACGGGGACGTTCCCGGCTGTCACGGAGAGCAATTTGAAGAAGCCTACAATCGAAGTCGCGATACCAAGGCTGAGCCTGAAACCCTGACGGTTGAAGATATCCCGGTTGAAGAACACGCTCAATGAGAACTTCTCGTCGATCGCATCATAGGCAAGCGCAATTCCGGCGAGGAGATTCAACACAATTGACAGGAAATAGAACTGATACATAGATCCCCTCCGAACGGATACTACAAGGATACTTGAATGAAATACCGCGGTCAATATCCGGTCTTCTGCCCGACTTCAGGCTACTCGGACTTCATCTTCATCGAAAGATGAACTGATGCGGTCCCCGCCTGAACCGCAACATCGACGGTTCCGGTCCCGTTTCCGACTGAAGTAATATGGGTCGGAAGCGGTTCGAGAACCGCGCGGAATGTCCTCACATCGCCCTTTCGGACAGTAAGAACGTCCTTCACGGTCCTGGCGAGCGTGGTGCCCGCCACTCGCATATCCACCTGAACGATACTTCCCGCGAGGGCCGGCGCATCGGTAGTCTGCCTGATTGTCACGGTGACAAGTGCCTGCTCTCCGAACTGCACGGCGCGGAGCACGACCGCGTAGCCAGGCAGCATCGCCTGTGTATCGTCCCCACGAATGGCCGTATAGAGCGCAACCATTCCGATGAGCACAAGAACGTTCAGGAGAATGAGAATCGAAGCGCGGAATCGACGAAAGAAGCCCTGCTTCTCACCGCGTCGCCGAACCGCATCGGAGGCGCCTGCAAGCCGCTCCTCGCGATTATAGTGAAAGTTCAGATGGTCCGGCTGACGGCTCTCTTCCTGTTCACGCCGGTACGTTTTCACACCGCTACTCCCGCCGCTGATAGCGCGCGAGCACTCTCGAGAGCACCTCGACCAGCTGCTCGGCAGCGAACCAGCCGAACTGCGAAAAGGCCTCTCTCCCCGCTTCCTGGTGAATGAGAACTCCCGCCGTCGCGGCGATTTCGGGCGGCAGGCCTGAGGCAAGCAGTCCACCTACAATGCCGGTGAGCACATCTCCTGAGCCTCCGGTCGCCATTGCCGGATTCATCCCGTCCACAACGTTGTAGCGCCCGTCAGGGAGTGCGATAACCGTCACGTGGCCCTTGAGCACTATGCAGACGCCAAACTCAGCAGCGGCTCGCGTGGCGGCACTGTATGGGTCGTCAAGTACCGCCGATGTCGGAGTACCGGTCAGTCGCGAGAACTCTCCCGGGTGGGGGGTGAATACCCACCTGCCACCGAACGATAGCTCGGGCTTTCCCTTCTCCCGACGTGAAACGAGCGCATTCAGGCCGTCGGCATCAAGCACCCCCGGAAGACCGGACTGCACCAGATCCGCAATCAGCTCATCCCGGTCCGGACCAGTGCCCCAACCAGGTCCGACCGCAAGTGCGGAGTACGGCCCCGGAATTGTGCCCTCAACCGTGTCCGTCCCCGGCTTCCACGCACGTACCATAACCGACCGGCACTGGGCCGCCGCCGCCGCATGCGCCTGTTCGTCGATGTGGAGCGCAACAAGCCCGGTTCGAACGCGGGTCGCCGCTGTTGCAGCGAGGACTGCGGCTCCCGCAGTGCCCGACGCGCCCGCGAACAGAGCGAGATACCCCCGTTTTGTCTTATATGTTGATGAGTCAATCGGCGGCAGGAGTGCCTCGAGGTCCCCGGAGTCAAGTAGCTCACCCGGTATGTCCTGCGCTTCGGTCAGCTCCCGAGGAAAGGAGATCCGGACCGGAACAATCCTTCCGCAGAGCGGACGGGCATGCGGCAGATAGAGGCAGGACTTCGGGAGACCGATTGTTGCGGTGACCGTCGCACGCACAGCAGGGAACTCCTTCCGGTACTGATCACCGATACCACTCGGCGTATCCACGGCAAAAACTGAAGTGCCCCGTTCGTTGATCGCCTCGACAAGACGCGAAAGCGGCGCCCGCAGTGAACCGCTCAGTCCGGTGCCCGATATCCCATCCACAATCCAGGTCGCGCGGGCCAGCTCCACCTGCACGGAGGCAGGATCGCCGTCGAACAGCGTAACCGGTATGCCAAGCGCGACGCAGGAAGCAAGCTGCCGTCCGCACGACCCGCCGGGAGTTGCGTCGGTAATCACAATTCTGAGCGGAAAGTGCCCGGCAATCCAGCTCAACCGCGCCATGGCGAGCGCATCGCCCCCGTTGTTCCCCTTGCCTGCGACAAAAAGAACTGTGCCGGAACGGTCGGCGCCTATCGTCTGTTCAAGCAGGTCCGTGCAGCGGATTGCCGCGCCTTCCATGAGCACCAGGCCCGGAACGTTGTACCGCTCCTGAGTTTCCCGGTCGATAGTGGACATCCGTGATGTCGAAACGAGTTTCACGACCCCTCCCGATCGAAGAGTTTGTCGGTCCTCCACCACACCACTTCAGCTTTGTTGTTCCATACAAGAAGTGCACACAGAATTCCTTCTGGCGAAAGAGTGAAGGTCTTGTAGACAAGATCGCTGTCTTCGACTGTTATGTAGCGCCGTCGGACGACACGACCCGAGGGATCCATGATGAGAAGCTGTTCCTGGTTGTTGTCCTGCTGGCTAAGCAGGATGAGCTGGCCACTCGGGCCGGTGCCGATGAGCTGGTAGCCGTAGTGCACCGTCTGTCTGCCGAAGATGTTTCCCACGCCGACTCTCTGCGCGTTGTCCGGAACCTGGACATAGTCTTTCGCGTACTCACCGGTTTCAAGATCGATCCAGTAGATACGAGAAAAGACATTCTGCATTCCCACCTTCACGCCGGTGGTCACATCAACCGACTGGTGATAGTAATCAAGCTTGAGATAGACTCTGCGGTGGTTCTGATCCGGCACGACGGTCTGGAGTGTTGGAATGACGTGTTCGCCTTTCGGAACCGGCAGCCGGTCCAGCTTTATGGTCACGTTGTACCGAAGCGTACCCTTCGGCGTGAACCAGAACACTATCCAGGAATCGAGGGTTCGCGAGACGACAACGATATCGTTGCTGCGCGTAACGTAGATCTTCTCGATGTAGGGGAATGGGGTGCCCCCCACTCCCTCCTGACCGAGGAAATCGATCAGATGCCCCTGGTCGTCGAATCTGAGCACCACGCGGTCCAGCATGACCCCGAGATTTTTGTCATATACTGCCTGAGCTTCGGGCAGACGATCCTCGACAAGCAGCGACTTCTGTCGCGTGACCGCGATCTGCCCGATCTGGTTGAAGTAGTAGGGAAATGCGCTGCGATTTGTCACCTTTCCCTGAGTGGTGTCCGGTTGGAGAAGCATCGGTTCAGGGTTCTGATCCGGATTATAATAGAGTGAAAGGAGATCACCGTAGCTTGTGAACTCCATCACCTTGTTCGAGCTGCCGTTCGCAATGTAGAAAAGACCGTCCCTCATCGCCATCGTCGTTTTGCGCGACATCGGAGCACCAGGGACCTGAAACAGATCGAGCTGGTCCTCCATTTTACCGATGTCCAGAGGAAAGAGATTTTCCCGTTGAATGTTCACGACCTGGGCATTACCGCAGGAGAACATAAGCATAGCGGCCAGGACGATCACGAGGATCGCGAGAAGGTGGAATGCCCTGGTTTTCATTGCAGCTATAGTAGCTTTGGGTTCGAACCGTGTCAACGTTGCGAAAATCTTGACCGTATGATTGAAAAAAGTATACAGTTTCCCCATGATCCAGAACATCATCGATTTCTTCTTCGGCTCAAAAAACGAAAGTGATCTGAAAAATCTCATGCCGATTCTCCATCAGATAAATGCAAAGGAATCCTGGGCGGTCAACCTGGCGCCGGAAGACTTCCCCCGACAAACAGAAGAGTTCAAAAGGCGCCTCGCAGCAGGAGAGACACTTGACGACATTCTTCCCGAAGCGTTCGCACTCGTACGGGAAGCTGCGCGTCGGACGCTCGGAGAGCGGTTGTACGATGTGCAGATCCTGGGCGGCATCGTGCTGCATCAGGGCAAGATTGTTGAAATGAAAACCGGCGAGGGCAAGACTGTCTCATCGGTAACGGCAGCGTATCTCAATTCGCTTACCGGCAAGGGTGTGCATCTGGTCACGGTGAACGATTACCTCGCGGAACGCGATGCAGGCTGGATGGGAACAGTCTATTCCTACCTGGGAGTGAGCGTCGGAGTGATCCTCACGCAGATGGATAGTGAAGCGCGCAAGATCGAATACGCGAAAGACATCACCTACGGAACGAACAACGAGTTCGGATTCGACTACCTCAGAGACAACATGCGCATGGATTCGGAAGGCAGGGTCCAGCACGGTCATTACTACTGCGTGATCGATGAAATCGACTCTATCCTCATCGATGAAGCGCGAACGCCACTCATCATCTCAGGTCAGGCAGACGACGATACGCGCACCTACATGGAGGCAAACCGGATCGTGCCGGAGCTCATCGAGTGCGCGAAGGACCCGGCGACAAACGACTATCCCGACGATCCTGAAGGTGACTTCAAGCTCGACGAAAAAGGTAAGCGCGTCACATTCACCGATGAGGGACTGAACCACGCGGAAGCGCTGCTGCAGAAACACGGAACCATCCACGGATCGCTTTTTGACGACGAGTTCTTTGAATACATACACCACGTGACGCAGGCAGTTCGCGCTCACAAGCTGTTCCATCTCGACACCGACTACGTCGTCACCGACGGACAGGTACAGATTGTCGATGAGTTCACCGGCCGAATTCTCTACGGCCGCCGCTACTCGGACGGCCTCCATCAGGCAATCGAAGCGAAGGAAGGGATCAAAGTTGCGATGCGCAACAGAACGCTTGCAACTATCACGTTCCAGAACTTCTTCCGCATGTACGACAAGATATCCGGAATGACCGGAACTGCCGCAACGGAAGCGAAAGAGTTCGGCAAGATCTACAATCTCGACGTTACCGTGATCCCGACGAACCGTCCGGTGGCACGCGATGACGACGACGATCTGATCTATCTGAACGAACCGGACAAATTCGAGGCGATCTGCGATGAAATTGCGCGAGTAAACAAGACCGGACAGCCCATCCTCGTCGGAACGGTTTCGATCGAAAAGTCGGAAACGCTTGCGAACCTGCTTACACGGCGTGGTGTCCGCCATGAAGTGCTGAACGCAAAGAACCACGCGCGCGAAGCACTTATCATCGCCGAAGCGGGTGCGAAAGGCGCGGTTACCATCGCGACAAATATGGCAGGTCGCGGTACCGACATCAAACTCGGCGGCAACCCTGAGTACCGCTCCCGTCGACGCGCAGGCACCGAAGCGAGTCGCGACGAGTATCTATCTGCATATCAGAAAGAGATGGAGACATGGAGAAAGCAGTACGCGGAAATCCAGGGTGTCGGCGGACTCTACGTGCTCGGCACCGAGCGACACGAATCACGCCGAATCGATAACCAGCTCAGAGGACGTTCCGGCCGGCAGGGCGATCCGGGGCTCTCCCGCTTCTTCATATCGATGGATGATGAACTGATGAGGTTGTTCGGCGGCGGTTCGAATGGCGGCCTGAAGAACCTGATGGCACGCGTCGGCATGCAGCCGGGCGAGCCGATAAACAGCCCGCTCATCAGCCGCAGCATAGAGCGCGCGCAGACCCGGGTTGAGGAACGCAATTTTGAAATGCGGAAGCATCTGCTCGAGTATGACGACGTACTCAACGAGCAGCGCAAGTTCATCTATGATCAGCGTGACAACATCCTTGCCGACGACGACGTAAAGGGCCGCGTACTCCAGACCGCGCGCGACATCATCGAAGACGCAATCCAGCCGTACGAAAAGAGCCGCGCAGACGACAGGACGCTGCTTCAAGAGTTTCTGAACGTGCTTCGCGACAAGCTCTACTTTGTGACCGAGATTCCATTCGAAGAACTTGCCGTTCTTACGACCGACAAACTCCGCTCGGCCCTGATCGGCGAAATGGAGCGGGAGCTCAACGAAAAAGCCGAGATCGTCGGTGCGGATATTCTCAATATGGCGATACGGTATGAATACCTGCGCAATATCGACGCACGCTGGCAGGATCACCTTGAAAACCTCGATGCACTTCGAGAAGCGGTCTATCTGCGTGCATACGGGCAGAAGAATCCACTGCTCGAATACAAGCTCGAAGGTTTTCAGATTTTCGACGAGTTGCTGTACGATATTCGACTTGCAATTGCGCGAAAGCTCTTCGCAATCAAAGCCGAAGGTATGCGGCCAAGAGGCATGCAGGGTCAATCGTCTGCGCGCCGCGTGGTAGCGACGCATAACGAAGTGCAGATGTTTGCAAGCGGCAGTGGCGGCGCAGCAACCGCGACAGCAGCGCCGTCTCAGGTCCAGGTCAAACGGACCTATCCGAAGGTTGGAAGAAACGATCCCTGCCCGTGCGGCAGCGGCAAAAAGTACAAGTACTGCCACGGACGGTAGGTGGATTTCCGCGGCCAAACGGCCGCGGTGAATCGCTACTTCGGAAGGTAGAGGAGCGGATTGACCGGCTGGTAGTTGTGGTAGATCGTGAAGTGCAGATGCGTGCCGGTGCTGTATCCGGTGCTGCCCATGAGGCCGATTGTCTGCCCGACCGCAACCTGCTCGCCAACATGGACAAGCTGTTTCGACATGTGCCCGTACAGTGTCTGGAAGTTGTTCGGGTGCGATATGATCACGTAGTTCCCGAAGATGCTGTTGTACCCGACGTCCCGGACAACGCCGTTGCCGGCCGAATGGATGGGAGCGCCGAAGTAGAGCGCAAGATCGATACCGTTATGAAAATCGCGAACGCCGGTGAACGGATCCGGACGAAAGCCGAACGGTGAGGTCATTACTGCGCCACGCACCGGCCACTGGAACGCGTTGCCCATGATCAGGCCGAGCTGGAACGAGTTCATTTTCGCACCGGGAATGAACAGATCCTGTCCCACCCTCAGCACCGAACTCTTGAGATTGTTTGCATCGAGAATGCTGTTGATCGGTACGTTGAACTTCTGACTGATAAAGCTGAGGGAGTTTCCCCGGCGAACCGTGTACCGCAATCCGTCCTTGTCAGGCACCTGAAAGACCGCACCGACCTGAATCCGCCTCACGTCGCTTACGTCGTTAAAGCTTATGATGGTGCCTTCGTTGACGCCGAATTTCTTCGCGATCGTCGAGATTGAATCACCCGGTCTGACCGTATAACTCTTGAGCTTCAGAGATTCGAACTTCGAGAGGTCCGCCGGCGGCGCTACCGCCTGCGCCTCGGACACTGCAACATTCGAACCTGCGTCAGTCAGTCCGCTGCCCTGGTTGTAGCCGGGAACAGCCTGATCCATAAGAAGCGGTTCGAGCTGGCCGTCCACCGGTAGCGCGAGCAAGCCGGAGGGCGGATAGACGAACATGTCCCGCAGAAGCTGCAACTGAGCGTCAACGACAGTCACGAAGATGATTGCAGCGACAAGCACCGGCAGCCACATCCCGAGGTAGGAGCTAACGAGCGCCGGCCTTGGCCGTATGGCAACCAGGCTGGGGTAGCTCGCCGTGGATCCGCGGGAACGCGAGGCAGCATGCATTTCCGATGCTGAAATCCATTCGGCCGTGTTGTTCGTATCTATAGCGACATCGGGGAGCGACCGTTCCCGACGGAGCCTGTTCGGCACTCGGGGAACTCTGCGTCGGTTGGTGGAAACCCTGCGCAGATCGGCAATCCGCGAATACTCGGTTGTAACCGCAGGTGAGTGTGCGTCGCGAAGTGCCGGAAGACGGCCATCAAATGAGTGCATGCCGAGTCGCTCCGGTACCATGAGTGCGTCGGGATTGAACGCTTCCAGAACATGAAGCTTACGTGTGCCTGACTGAATTCGCCGCTTCGCGACGCGCTGTTCTACGCCGAAGTTGACCATAGCTCTAGATATCGACAAGAAGATGCGCGCGTATTACAGTGGATTCGGCTTTCGGTCGATTCAAATGATATGACATCGTGTCATGGAATCAGTCAACTGAACGGTTTTCGGCATGGAGAAAAGTAACATTCGACTTCGCTACATCATAGTCTTTGCCGTAACCGGTGCATTTGCGATAGCCCTTCTGATTCAGTACGCCTCAGTCATGGTCTTCGGTCACCGGGTCGCGACTACCCCGGGTGATCAGCCTTCGGTCGTCGAGCGCGGACCGATTCTTGACAGAAACGGCAAGATCCTCGCAATTCAGACCCAGCTAAACACCGTAACCGTCTGGGGTCCGAACGTCACGGCACCTCAGGAAACAGCGAATCTTCTCAGTCAGGTCCTCGGCATACCGCCTGCGATAGTGCTCGACAAGATTCGCGGAACGAGCGACTACGCGGTCATAGAACGCAACATCACGCCAACGCAGAGCAAAGACATCCGCCAGCTGAAATCCGAGGGCCAGCTGCTCGGCGTGAGCCTGCAGCCGGGATTTGCACGGAACTACCCGGAAAAATCACTCGCATCGCATCTGCTCGGGTTCGTCGGGATCGACAATCACGGGCTCGCGGGAATCGAGTATCAGTACGACAAGGAGCTCTCGCCGCCTGCCGTCGCAAGCCCCTCGGGGACCGTCTACGGGGATCAGATCTTCCTCACCATCGACGCTAACGCTCAGTACGAGATGGAAAAGCTTGCCAGGAAGGCGTACGACTACCACGACGCCCAGGCAGTTATGCTGCTTGCAATGAGTGCGCGTACAGGAGATGTGCTCGCCTATGCGGCATATCCGGACTTCGATCCGAATACGTTCGAAACCGCGCCACCAGCATCGCTGCGCAATTTTCCGGTCAACTACATGTATGAACCCGGTTCGGTGTTTAAGCTCTTTTCGCTTACTTCTATGATGCAGCTCGGCGATTTGACCGAAAACGACTACTTCAACGCCGACGGAATCTACAACAAAGTCTCGCCGCCGGTGACAGACCTCGGTATCTACGGAAGGATCAACGTTCAGGGCATCATCAAGTACTCATCGAACGTGGGCGCATCGTATGCCTCCGAGCTTGTCTCGAAAGACAACCTCTATCACATGCTTCGGGAGTACGGATTCGGCGAGCAGACCGGGGTGGACATTCCGGGTGAGGAAAAAGGCATCTTCCGTACCCCTGAGTTCTGGACTGCGCGCTCGAAGCCGGCAATATCGTTCGGACAGGAAATATCGGTAACGGCGATGCAGATGATAACCGCCGCCACCGCAATCGCAAACCACGGAGTGCTCCTGAAACCGCACGTAGTGAAGCGGATTGTCGCGCCCGACGGACGCGTTGTGGAAAGTTTCGGACGAACTCCGGTGCGGGAGGTCATTTCGCCCACAATCGCTGACAAAATGCTCGGCTACATGGTTACCGCGACTCAACCGGGGGGAACTGCAATCATGGCGCATTCCGAGGAATACGATGTCGCGGCCAAGACCGGGACCGCGCAGGTTTATAATCCGAAGACCGGGACCTACTCGCCGACTGATTTCATTGCCTCCTGCATGGGGATGTTCCCCGCCAACGATCCGCAGATCATCGTCTACACCGTGATCATCGATCCACGCAAGAACGGGTATCTCGGCGGAATCATCGCGGCGCCGGTGGTCCACGATGCGATAGTCTACCTGGGGAACTACTTCAATGTTCCCCGAAAGGGAGACAAACTCGTGGACAGCCGAAACCGCATAACAGTGGTCAGACCGCAGTTGCCGCAGTTCACCGATACCATCCCTGACTTTACGGGTCTGCCCAAACGGCAGCTCATGCCGTTGTTTGACCGCGGCGATCTGAAAGTAACTATAACCGGCGACGGATGGGTGGCCAGCCAGTCTCCCCCACCGGGCACGAAGATCACGAAAGGCATGGAACTCCACCTGGAGCTTCACTGATGGGACGTCACCCACCGCGCGACTCGTTCACACAGCAGAATCTCGAAGCTCTCTTTGGCACCCAGCCCGAACTGGTCGTCCAGCTGCAAAGCTCCTTTGCCGCATCGCGGGAGCTTGAGATCGTCATGTCCCGTTCCGGCGAGGTGAGCGGGAGAATTGGATCGATCACGCTGCACAGTCTTCACGATCCGCGCCTTGAAGCACAACGAATCATCGACCAGAGCGGCCCGCAGGGGAGCTGTTACGTTCTGGAAGGATTCGGGATGGGATTTACTGCGGAGACGCTTCTCACGCGGTTTCCATCGGCGCAGATCGTCATCGTTGAACCGGACGTTCCACTCTTTCTCGCAGCATCAGGTTGCCGCAATCTGACTGATCTATTTTCCTCGAACAGGGTGAGCTACATTCTGGGTACCGCCTCCATCAATGCGGTCAGTGACATCCTCCAGCGCGTTGATGCTACCGATATCCGCGTCGTGCGGTTTCGTCCGCTCTACGAACGGCATCGGGATCACTTCGAAGCGGTCGATCGCGCAATCGAGACATTCGTCGGCCGCACGCAGGTGAACCAGAATACGCTCGTCCGGTTCGGGCGGCTCTGGGTGCGGAACCTCACGCGAAACCTCACGCTCTTTCTTCGGGCGAAACGCATGTCGGCACTCGAAGGATCGTGTCCGGGAGTGCCAGGGCTTCTCCTTGGCGCCGGACCAAGCCTCGATGCGATATTGCCTCACCTCGCAGCGTTGTCGCGAAAGTGCATCATCGTCGCGGTTGACACGAGCCTTGCCGCGTGCAGACGGGCGGGCGTTGAACCGGATTTTGTCGTCGTGGTTGATCCGCAGTACTGGAACACGCGGCACCTTGACGCTGCGAAGGGTGCGCTGACTCCCCTCATCTCCGAGTCATCGACTCACCCGAGGGTATTCAGACTGCTCAAAGGAGATCTCTTCTTCTGTGGCTCGCTCTTCCCGCTCGGTGAATACATAGAGACGCAGCTGGGTGAGATGGGCAAGCTGGGGGCGGGCGGATCGGTGTCGACCAGCGCCTGGGACTTTCTCCGCACCCTCGGCTGCAATCCCGTCTACACCGCCGGGCTTGATCTCGGTTTTCCCGCGAATCAGACACACTTCCGGGGAAGCTTTTTCGAAAACCGGATTCTGTCGATCGGATACCGGCTCAGGCCGGTCGAGGATCATTCATTCCGATACCTGCACGACGCGGGGCTGTTCACGGTCGCCGATAACAGCGGCGAACCGGTAGCGACCGATAAACGGATGGTCATCTACCGTACGTGGTTCGAAGGGCAGTTCCGACAGTTTCCCCGAACCGAAACCCGTTCGCTCTCTCCTCATTCGGTGCATCTGGAAGGTGCGCAGTACGAGCGGCTCGACCAGGTTCTCTCCCGGGACGACCTTGCTGCCGAAGTGCGAGTCAGGTTGACGGACGCCCAACTGAGCGGAGAGAGCAGGCGAAGTACTCCTGCGGATCTGTCGCCCGGCGCTCTTCGCAGTGCCGTAAGCGCCCTGATCGATGACCTCGAACAGATCGAACGGCTCGCCAGACGCGGGATTGAACTTGTTACAATTGCCGGGGCGGCCGGCACGGCTGAAGGATCGCTCGGGGGGCTTTTCGCTACCCTGGATGATATTGACCGGGAGCTCGGTGCACACAGAAGCAAGGATATCGCCGGCTTTCTCATGCAGGAGCAGGCACGTTCTCTTGCTTCACAGGCGGCCGAAGAGACAACTTCGGAACTCGTTGTCGAAAACAGCCGGCGGATCTACGCCGGTTTGCTTGATTCATGCCGCTTTCACCGGAACTGCCTGCTCAACGGGATAGAACGACTCGAATCAGCAGAAACCGCTTCATGACAGATTCAAGCTAATGCGCAGAACGGCCGATAGTTCTAGTAGCGGAAGCGTGGACTTCCCAAACGGTATGCCAAGACGTCCAGGCATACCGTTTTTTTTCGCCCGAACCCATTTCACTCAACCGATTGCCTCAACCGTCACTCTTCCGTACCTTTAAGCTCGAAGGATTCTGGAGGAATGGCATGACAACGCAATCACTACCTATAACGGAGACCTCATACAACTCCGCCGCTGACTATGGTGTATACGCGGAAAAGATGAGAACACACAAGGAACTGGTATCAGAACTCAGGACGGAAGCCCGGATCGATGACGAGGACCTGCAGGCATTCAAAGCGCTTGTACAGAAGCATGGCGGGGCAATTCACGTATCGGTAATGACCGAGGAACGGTGCTCGGATTCCGCGACGAATCTTCCGATTGTAGAGGCTATCGTGAAGGCAGTTCCCGGCATGGACATGAAGATTTTCGACATGAAACAGTACGAAGAGCTGAATGCCGCGTACAATGCACAGGGCATTGACCACATCCCGGTACTCACATTCTTCGACGCGCACTGGAACCTGATCGGCCACTGGGTCGAGCGCCCGGCCGCTGCTTCAAAGAACCTCGACGCGTGGAAGGCGTCACACGCGGAGACTATCAGATCACTTGAGGCATCGGGCACTCTCGAAGGCAAACGGAAGCTGCGGGAGTTGTACCGTGGGATTGCTGACGAGATGGCCACCTGGTATCGCGGTGGACTCTGGAGCGAGACAGTGCGCGAAATCCGCACAGTCGTTGCGGACGGTCACCTGTAGATCCAAGAACGCCGAGGGCCATCATGGTCGGAGTATCAATAGCCGAACTTCGAAAATACTATGGTTCGATCCCCGCACTTCAGGAGGTTGATCTCGAAGTTGCTGCGGGTGAGTTCTTCGTGCTGCTCGGCCCTTCCGGCTGCGGAAAGACCACCCTGCTACGCTGCATTGCCGGCCTCGAGCAGCCGTCACGCGGTGAAATAGCCATCGCGGGACGGCCGGTATATTCCGGGTCACACGATATCGATATACCTCCGAAGAACCGTAACATCGGCTTTGTGTTTCAGAACTACGCACTCTATCCGCACATGACGGTTTCGGAGAACATTGCGTTCGGCATGAAGGTGCGAGGCGTTTCGAAAGCCGATATCGCGGCGCGTGTGAGCGCGGCGCTGAAGGTCGTCGACCTTGAAAACATGAAGGATCGGCATCCCCGGCAGCTCAGTGGAGGACAGCAGCAGCGAGTCGCTGTCGCGCGGGTCATTGTAACCCAGCCTGATGTTCTCCTCTTTGACGAACCGCTGTCCAACCTCGACCCGCTGTTGCGCGTTTCGGTCCGATCACAACTGAAAGAGCTGCATCGCCGGCTCGGCACCACGTCGCTGTTCGTTACGCATGATCAGGCTGAGGCGATGATTCTTGCCGACAGAATCGGCGTACTTGACCGGGGAGAACTCGTGCAAGTCGGCACCGGAGATCAGATCTACAATCACCCCGCAACACAGACTGTGGCCGAGTTCACCGGCAATCCGCACACGAACTTCCTGAAGGGTGAGGTACACCTGCAGAGCGAGAGCGCAGGCGGCAGGGTGTTCTTCATACCCGACAGTGACCCCTACTGCTTCCTGCTTCTTCCACAGGAATGTCGCAGACTCGCAGGAGAACATCTCATCCTGCACGCCCGTCCTGAGGCGGTTTCAGTGCTTCCCCCCGGTGGCGAAGACGAAGGATACCTCACGGTAGCTGCGCTAATGCCCGAGGGGCCGGATACAGTTGTCATCATGAAGCTCGGGGATGAGAAGGCTCAGCTATTAGCACGGATTCCGAACGCGGACGCTGAAGGACTCGCGGCGTCGCAGTTCGCCCGCATGAGGATTACGCGCGGGAACCTGTATGAACTGGAGAGCGGGCGGCTGCGGGAGTCGTTCGGACAGGCGGTCTCAGCGAGGATCACCACGTCTGAAGCTCAACGCGGACAGGAGCTGTGACGGAAGAAACAGACGAACGTCCTTGTCGAGGATCTGTGAGAAGACCACATTCCGTTTGGACCGGTCGTGCACAACTGTCTCTTCCGAAACAAGAGAGTCGGAAACAATTACCCCTCGCTCACCGGCGATTTCGATGATGATTCCCAATCTTGTCCTCTCAAGCGTCATTGCTTCCGGAAAGTGCTCGTGAACCGTATACATGCGAACGTTTTCGCCGCTGTAACGGTAGTAGGTGCCGTCATGTTCGTCCCTGAAGACGAATCGACGGTCAAGCTCGAACGTGTCCGAAACAAAGACCCGGGGAAGCGCAAGATACTCGTCGCCGGCCTGGAGTATGAGTACTGTTATGAGATTCGATGATATTGGCAGCACGAGCGAAAAGACGCAGCCGTGGCCGGGATTGTTCTGCAACTCAATTGATCCACACAGCAGTTTGCGCACAGAGTAACTTACCACGTCGAGTCCGACTCCCCGTCCTGAAACGGTACCTGGTTCAAGCCGCGTGGTAAATCCCGCGCGGGAAATAACCGCAAGTAGGTCCCGCTCTTCGTAGATTGCCGACCGCAACTTCTCGTCGTCCGATGCAGTAGCGCTGCCAGGTGCTGCCGCCGGAGCGTTCACGATCAACCGCTCGCGCGTTGCCCCCCGCTCCATGGCGCGAACCGACTCTTCGGAGATTCCGACGCCGTCATCCTCAAAACGGATGGTCAGATGTTCGGAGGTCGAATGGGCCGAAATGCGCAGTGTGCCCTCCTCCGGTTTCCCGTGAGCTCTTCTGGTTTCGGGCAATTCGATGCCATGATCAATTGCATTCCGTATGAGATGCAGCAGTACGTCGGTCAGTACGTCTGAAACCGGCAGATATACCCGCTCCTGCTCGCCCTGAATCTTCAGAACAGCCTTCTTCCCCAGCTGTCGGGAGAGATCCTCGACAAAATCGGGCAACCCCTGGAAGGCATCCGCAAGGGAGACGGTGGAGAAGTTCTGAATTTCATTTCTCATCCAACCCGCGAGCCGGTTGACCAGGAAAAGGTTCCATTGAATGCGGGCACGGATCGAACTCTCTATTGGAGCCTTGTTCAGCTCCATCCACTCCCTGTTCAGCTTGTTATGGATCTCATCGGCATTCAGGCAGAGTTCTTCGTAAAGACGAGCCGGCATCCGGATTGAAAAGAGGCGCGAGGCCGCCGACGTGGCGTCCAACGGTGAATCGGCAGCTGCTCGGTTCGTTCTGTTTCGAACAAGTGCCTCGAAGTCCAGAGCCGAAAGGCTCACCCGGGATATCTGGTCGACATCAACTATCCGCTTTATCTGTTGCTCCGGAATTCCGGTAGTGATCAGTGCCTGAATGAACGAGCTGCGACCGGCTCGAATCGTGCGAATGTCCGGATGCATTTTCACCACATGCACAGCCTGCTCCAGATTGTTGATTACCAGATAGAGCCGTGCGTAGGTCATGGGTTCGGTGGGATCCACTTCGCATTCGAGCCGGTAAAGCCGTTCGCCTCTGCCCTCTGCCTCCCGCAGAAGCTGCCGCTGAAGGGAAGTGACGCGAATGGCAAACTCGGCATCACGGGATGCACTCTTCCGCGGAGCAGCAGGTTTGCTCACGTTCGGCTCCCGCACTGTTGCACGCGGCTTTGGAACGTCCACTGTCGGCTGCACGGCAGGTGTGGTCCGACCCGTCGCTATGGTCTTTCCGTCCGAACCGCCTGCAACTGCCGTGAACGACCGCTTAATCGCCTGAAGAGCTGAGGTCACCTTCCCGAAATCGGCATCCTGGAGCTGGGTCTTGCGATCCCTCCACTGAGCGAAGATTGACTCGAGGACTTCAGCTCCGCCGGCAAGCTCGTGGTAGCCAAGATAGGCCGCCTCTGATTTCAGTGAGTGAACGGATCTGAATGCCTGGTCGAGCATATCTTTCCGAAAACCATGAAGTCTGAGCTCGCCGACAACATAGTCCACGGTCTCGATCATGGTGGCTCCATCGGTTCGAAACATCGAATGCAGCTTTTCGGTCATTCAGTTCTCTTCCTTTTCGCATAGAGGGTGCGGCTCATTCGTCGGACGTTTGAGTCGGAGTCTGATAGTCCCATTTCAATGATCGACAGGAATGCTCCACCATCGCCCATTCTCGCTGCTACCCCAAGCACCTCCGTCTTCACGGACAGGTCGGCACGCGTGAACAGCGCGGCAAGTTCGCCTGCCGATTGCCGTATCCGCAGAGTTCCGATTGCACGGACGGCCTCGCGCACGATCAGGCTGTTCTTGTCGTACAAGGCCTTTCGCAGGAACGGATAGGCACTGCGCTTCCCCGCGTCTGCAAGCGTTCGGATTGCGGCTGTCCTAGCCGCAACTGAGCTTCCCCGCTCGACAACCTGTCCGACCGAAAAGATGTCGACCGAAACATCCGCGGCCGCCCGGCGCACCTTCCCCGCGGAAAGGAGCTCCACCAGCCGCTCGTAGGCGTCGCTGACCCGCTCAAACTGTGCCCGGGTCGCGTCGTCACCGCTCAGGTCCGGATGCAGCCGTTTTGCGAGAGTGCGGTAGGAACGCTTGACCTCATCGAGTTCAGCTCCGTCGGGAAGCCCGAGAAAGGAGTACATCGCGGTTCGCGTCACTGCTCGGCCTCCGATCTGCCCAGTTCGACGTGAAGCTCGCCGATGATGGTCTCAAGCGCGAGGTGACACTCATGGAGCGCCCGCAAGTCGGCACCGGAAGTCGCCTCACTCGCACGCCGGATCGTGTGCTCGATTTCAGCCCGAAACTCCGCGTCGAGCCGGAATTGCTCCTGCGCATACATCTGTTCCACGCGCTCCACGAGAGCCGCAACTCGATCCGCAACCTCGATATCAAGCGCAGCCCCGGTGCCGTCGGACACGGGTGTCACCTTGACGTTCTGCTGTGCACCGGTCCTCAGGTCTCGCGCTGTCACCCAGACGAGTGCGTCTTCGTCAATTTCGAAACTCACCTGAACCCGTGCTTCACCGCGACGGGCCTCCTGGATACCCGAAAGAAGAAACCTGCCAAGCGAAATGTTTCGTGAGGCGGCAGGTTCCTCGCCCTGCAGCACATGGATTTCGACCGACGACTGCCGATCCGAGACTGTCGTGAAAGTTCGGTGTGTGCGTGCCGGGACGGGAGAATTCCTTGGAAGGATGGTCACGAAATGATCACCCTCGATTTCAACTCCCAGATTGTAAGCGGTTACGTCCCTCACATGTACCGTGTCAGACTGATCCGACAACAGTGCACCCTGTATGGCGGCACCCATCGCGACGATTTCATCGGGGTTCACCAGGCTGACCTGCTCCAGATTGAGCGCACGCTTGAGGTAGGTGTGAACCAGGGGAATTCTGCTTGAGCCACCGGATAGTACCAGACTGTCCACGCCACGGAGACCAAATCCCGCGCTTCGAACTGCTGCCATTGTCAGTTTGACGGTCTTCCGCACGAGCGCGTCGATGAGATCGTAGAACTCGTTGCGATTCACCTCGTAGCTGAGATGCAGAGGAGCGCCGGCACCTGCGCCACCAAAGAATGGTATCAGGATGCGGGTTGACTCGCTCGTGGAAAGCTCGATCTTTGCGCGTTCGACCATCTCGGAGAGTTGCTGCATGAGAATTGGTTCCGAGCGAAAGTTCAGTTCCGAATTTCGCTCAAACTCGCCCAGTACGCGGTCGAGCAGCAACGCGTCGAAATCAACCCCGCCAAGGTGATTGTCGCCTTCGGAAGCAAGCACCGAGAACGTGTTGCCCTCCTTCTGGAGACAGGTTACATCGAAGGTGCCGCCGCCAAGATCATAGACGAGAATTCTGCGGTCACCCGGCGTCCTGTATGCGTACGCAAGAGCGGCTGCGGTGGGCTCATTCAGCAGACGGCGGACCCGCAAACCGGCAAGTCTCCCCGCCTCCTGGGTTGCGCGCCGCTGCGCTTCGGAAAAGTGCGCGGGCACCGTTATGATCGCATCCTGTACCGGCTGCCCAAGAAACGTCTCCGCGTCCTTGCGTAGCTTGCGCAGTATGTATGAACAGACTTGCTCGGGGGTGTAGGTCCGGCCGCCGATCGTGAAAACGGTTCCGCTTCCCATGACGCGTTTCGCCGCCGTAATGGTCGACGCTGCATTCACGACGGCCTGGTTCTTGGCCGATTCGCCCACCAGCACGTCATCGGGTCCGTTGATAGCGACGACCGAGGGAGTGATACGATTTCCGCGATCGTTCGGAATTACCAGCGGCTCGTTCCCGTCCATACATGCAACTGCGGAATTTGTGGTTCCCAGGTCAATACCGATGACCGTTCTCAACTGTCCGTCCTTGCAATTGTCGCATTGCGCATCTGCTCAGGGTGTCGAACTTCTGTTTCCCTGAAGAGAGATGATAAGCTCGACTTCACCGATCGTCGACCCCACGCGTGAGGCAATAATCGACGGCGAAATTCCTTTTCGATGCAAATCCAGTACTTGTTCGTTGACTGTGGGTTTCAGCTTTGCCGAACGTTCCTCATGGCTGTTGCCGGGCGGGTCTTCGGGAGCTTTCGGCTCAACTGTCGAAGTCTCCGGAGCAGTGTCAGCATCAGGCTCCACGGCAACCTGTCGCGGCCTTTTCAGAATGTTGCTGTATACGGCAGCGTTCATCTCGTGCTTCTCTGCCTCGCGGCGCAGCACTGCAAGGCGACGGTCCGCAGTCTCTAGAATCAACTTCAGCGAATCAACTCTGTCTTCAATTAACCCGACACTCCGGTCGGTGGTGTTATTGAGTTCCCGGATCAGATCCTCGACCTCATTCCGGATTCTGTCGAGCATCTCCTTCGGATTCAGCTGAGCGTCAATCTTGCGGTTGAGGATGATGTACAGAACAGCTGCGACCAGGATGTTCAGTAGGATTGCCAGTAGGGTGGACATAGCTTGTTGTGTCGTTAGCCGGATATGTCGATATTCTGCCCAAGGTCAGGATCTACGACGACGTTTGTCTGCTCGTGAAACTTGCTCTGTTTCCGCCGATTCTCGGACTCCTGCTTCTCCTGCCCCTTGTCCTGTTCGGATGTCTTTTCCACACCTTCGGGAACTTCGGAAGTTTCAGTCACGCTCGACTGCTGCTGACGGCTCTTTTCGACAATCTCCTGGCCTGCTACCGCCTGAACCTGTACCGCAGCGTCCTTGATTGCAGCCTGATCCTGTCCGACTTGCTGCAGCCGAACAAAGAGTGTCTGCAGGTCGATTGGCGAAAGGGCCATCACTACCTCCTGTTCACACTTATATCTTCGTCGGACTCTTCATACTTGGTTACCTTTACCGTTCCCCCCTCGGCCACAAAGGTCACGCTCTTGAACTCGTTCCGAACCTCAAGAAAGGCGTCCTTGATATTTATCTTCACTCCCGGATACACGGTACCGGATGCTGATATTTTCCCCTGAACCTTAAGCTGATTCAGGTAGTTCTGCAATTCGGCGATTTCGGCACGCAGTTGCTTCTGCTCGGTCATGAGCGCGATCTTGCGCTGCTTCATCTCATTGTAAGCGGCGATTTTATCCGGAGGAAGCTGTTTCCGCGCTCGCAACTGGTTCTCGAGGGTCTTCATGTTCAGCTGAATATCACCCTGCTGGGTCGTAATGTCTCCGTCACGCTTGATGATCTCGGCAAGGTGTTCGCGTCCTTTCGGATCGTACCCGACCTCCAGAATGGTCTCCATTCCTGCAACCGATCCGAACGTCTTTGCGTTGATCTCCTCGGCAGCGCGAAGCCTGCCACCAACGACCGCCGCCCGCTTACCTTTGCATATGATTCGCCGGTTTGCAAAGACTTCCGAATTGATGATCCCGTCGCTTACGACGACAAGCTCCCCGGCTTCGACCCGGGAGTTCTCGATGAACTTTGACCAGACGCTCTTTCCGCACTGAATTGCGCCTGTCGACTTGCCGGTAATGCCCTGGTGAACAATAATATCACCTTCGGCATCCATGTCGCATTTTCCGACACTTCCCATCACTTCGATGTTACCGGCTGCCTTGACCGAAAAACCATCCTCGACGTTTCCCTTCACAACTACCGTTCCGAGGAAGAGAATGTTTCCCGTCTTGAGATTCACATCCCCCGGAACGGTAAACACAGGTTCGACATGGATGATCCCGCCGGAGAGGATGACCTGTCCGTTCATTTCAGCGATTGCCGACATCTTGTCCTCGGACAGCCGGATATTCTTGCCTACTTCAAGTTCGACATCCTTGCCGTCCTTTGCGGGAAGCAGCTTTCCGGTTACCGTGTGCCCTGGTTCCCCCCGTTGTGCGGCAATCTTGCGCGCGAGAACCTGGCCCTCGACAACGTTCTGCACCAGGTTGAGTTCCTTGAAATCAACCCGCCCGTTCGTCTCTTTCAGGCGGATCTTCGTCGGATCTGTCTCAAAGTTATACGCGATGCGTGCATCTGCTCCATTCCTGGGCTGGATACCTTCGGCAATCAGTACCGGAACATTGTATCGAGGGGCATCGACGAAACGCTCAACCGCATCGGTCAGCAGTCCTTCGACAACACCGTTCTGCTTGATAAAGGCCACAAGCCCGTCAAGCGATGGATCGGCGCCGCCGGGACCGGGTGCGAGCGCGTTCAGGAATGCCTTCATCTCCGTGTCGGCAAAGTCGAGTGTGAGGATGGCGTCATTTGAAGGGCTGTGCTCGTAGTCACCGACACGGATGAACTCACCTACCGCATGTTTGACGACTCGGGCAATCAAGTTGCGGTCAACCGGATTCATGGTGCGTGCGCTGATTGCATCGGCAGCGGTCCGCTCGGTTGCCCGGATACCATTGCCGCGTGGCTGGGTTACCTTCAGGAGAATACCGTCAGGCGAAAGGCGAACAAACACCTGCCCGTCGCTGTTCGGGTTCTCCTGCGTTCCGAGCGCAGCCGCATGGTAATCGAGGTCTTCCAGAATTTCGTCTTTCTCAGTACGGTCAGGTTGCCGGGCGGGATAGGCAAGCACAAGAAACGGCTTCTTGCCTGCACCCAGTATGCCGCTCGAGCCTTTCTCGAGGACCTCATATTCGATCTTCGCCACCGGAAGGCCAAGTTCAATCGAGGCCTGGGCAAGCGCGTCCTGCAGGCTTGTTCCGGAAACGTTCACGAATCGTTGTTTCCGGTCTTCCTCAAGCTGATTCCGCATGAAGTTCTGAATATCGTCAAGGCTTACCATACTCTCATCTACACTATGCCCTTACGTATATTGGTGAGTTTGGCGCGAAGTCGCATGATCGCCTTCGTGTGCAGCTGTGAAACGCGGGACTCGGTTACCTCAAGGACCTGACCGATCTCTTTCAGCGTCAGATCCTCGTAGTAATAGAGGACCAGGACTTTCTTCTCTTTCTCGGGCAATTCGTTGATGGATCGGATGATGACCTGTCGGATCTCATCCTTTTCGACGATGATGTCGGGATTCAGGCTCTGCGGGGATTCAATACTGTCGGCAATTGATACTTTGTCGTTATCGTCGCCGGTGTACCAGACATCGTTAAGGGAGAGAATCGACGTACCGCTTATTTTGAGCATAAGCTTCTCGAACTCCCTCACCGTTATCCCCAGCGCGTGCGCGATCTCCTTGTCAGTGGCCGATCGTCCAAGGCTGGATTCCAGCCTGCGAACCGCCTCTTCGATTTCGCGCGTCTTCTGCCTGATTGAACGCGGAACCCAGTCTATGCTTCGCAGCTCGTCAAAAATCGCGCCACGAATACGAGTGACCGCATATGTCTTGAATTTTACATGTTTCTCGGGATCGAATTTTTCGATCGCATCAAAGAGACCAAACACGCCAAAACCGACAAGATCGTCGAATTCCACGTTGTGCGGCATTCCAATTGCGACTTTCCCGGCAACATACTTGACCAGAGGGGCATACTGCTTTATCAGCGCATCACGGATGTCCGGATTGTGGGTCTTCCGGTACCCACGCCACAGTTGCTCCTCCGTCATCTCTGCCAGCACGTTGTCGCCCATACCGTTCCTTTCCTTTTCCACCTACGACTGGTCCCGCTTCAGCACTGTCCGCAGCGCC
>DATKUC010000128.1:0-3565 GCA_035530835.1 Spirochaetia bacterium | reverse complement strand
CGAGGGGAAGCCCGCCGACAGAACTGCGACCTGGAACGCGGTGTGTCTTGCCGACATGGGAGATACCGGTATGGCGTTTGTCGCCCTGCCACAGATCCCGCCGCGGAATGTCACGTGGGCGCGCGAGGGCAGGTGGGTGCACCTGGCAAAGATTGGATTTGAGAAGTACTTCCTGCGGAAAATGCGGACCGGCGCAACCGATCCGTTCTACGAGAAGTGGGCATTCAAGACGCTCGGCATCAAGCGGCTCGAAGAAAAACGTCCGGTGTGAGAGTGCAGGGCGCGACGGCGGAGCCGCCGCGCTCGCTTTTGTCCACTAGAGCTCCGGTGCAGGCTCCGCTGTCGCGCCTGTCGCGGATGCGCGGGCCATCTTTGGCGATTCGATCAGTGTGAACATCAGGAAGCCGGATGCACAGAGCAGGATGGCAAGCCCGACGAACGACGGTATGTAGGAGTCATGGAACGCGCCGCGCAGCGCATCCATGAGGACGATGAGCAATCCCGACGCCTGCACAACGAGCGCGAATATCCCGTTGCTCGTGCCCTCCGGCGCAGGATAGGTGATTTCCGCTCCATACTGGTAGGCAACCGGCGTGACTCCGGTCACCGCAAACCCCAGAACGAAGAAGCAGATCACCTCGAATGCAAATCCTCTTCCGAGAACGAGGCCGAGTGTTGCCGGAACCGCGAGAAAGACCGCTGTGACGAGCATCGCTTTCCGGCGGCCGATAGCGTCGGAAACCGCGGGAATCGCGACGCTGCCGAGGATCCCCCCAACAAGAAGCAGCGCGGTCAATATCACGCCCTGATCAACAGTGAGCGAGAGTTCGGTGCCCAATCCATTGATGAGCGTAAATACGCCGTTGACGATTCCGCTTGCGATGAACAGTGCCAACGAGAGCACGTAGACGCTGCGATTCTTCAGAATCTGCTTGAGGCTGTCCAGGACAAGAGCGCGCACTTCCTCTCCCGGGGGGCTTGCCGGTGTTGGTGGCTCGGAGCGGGCAAACACGATGAAGATCAACGCCGTTGCCGCCGACACTACGCCGTAGATCAGCTGCAT
Organism: Spirochaetia bacterium; assembly: GCA_035530835.1. Classification (GTDB taxonomy): domain Bacteria; phylum Spirochaetota; class Spirochaetia; order DSM-27196; family DATKUC01; genus DATKUC01. The sequence continues at coordinate 2,502 of DATKUC010000128.1, read as the reverse complement.
TCCGCCGAATCCGTAGGATGCGACCATGGCGGGCCCGAGTGATTCGCCGAGACCGATTCCGAGAAACAGCGCGAGAAAGATTACTCCGGTGATAGTTGCCCGCTGCTTCTGCGGGAACCAGAGCGCCGCGAGTTTCGTGAACGCATTGAGCAGGAACGGCTGACCGATCGAAATACCGATCGATCCGATGATTGCAGCGGTATAACTGGTTGGAAACAGACCGCGAAGCAGGCCGAAAACACCCATGAGCAGTGCACCGAAGCCGACAGCTTTCTTGAAGCCGAAGGTGTCGATAGCCCAGGCGGCAGGGAACGCGACGAGGATGTAGATCAGCATGAACATGTTCGCCAGAAGGTCGATGTCCTGACGCTGCACGTGATAGGCGGTCGCTGCAAGTGACGCGACCGGCGCATATGATATCCAGAGCACCTGTACCATGACATTGATGAGCATGAAGGCGGCAAGGACCACCCAGCGGTACCGATAAAGTTTTACTTCAGATTCTCCCACCTGGCACCTCCGTACATGGACCATAGTCCATATTTGTGATTGGATCTGTTATATATGCATCCGAGGCCGCCAGTTGTCAAGATTGGATTGCGCATCGCTGCGGCTATCGCTTCCGCCCAAAGAACTGTATACTAGAGGTGATATGGATTACGCGGACATCGCAGCCTATCCGGAAAACCGGGTGGGAACCACCATTCGACATTTGTTCTCCGATCCGCAGTTCAAAGCGTTGCTTGAAAAGGCTCGCGAACTGCCTCGACTGTTCAACAAGGAGAGCCTGTCGTCGTTCTTCCACTGGGTTAGGACGTTTTCTTCGGTTGCGGAGCTACAGACACTCATGCTCCGGCTCATCGCCTTCAATCTTCGCACAACCAGCGACGGCTTAAGCTTCACCGGCGGCGAGCATCTGCATCGGAGCGCTGCGCATCTGTTTCTTTCGAATCACCGCAGTACCGCCCTCGATACCTCCTACATGAACTATGTCCTGTACCGCAGCGGACTTCCTACCGCATACAGCGCTGCCGGTGACAATCTCATGAAAACCGCATGGATACAGCATCTCATCCGCCTGAACAAGGGGTTTGTGGTAAAGCGCAACGTCGAAGGTATCAACGAAAAACTTCAGGAAGCGCGAAGGTTGTCGACCTACGTGCATGATCTTCTGACCGGCGGAAGTTCGGTATGGATAGCACACCGTGGTGGCAGGGCCAAAACCGGCGATGACAGCACCGACTCTGCGGTGCTCAAGATGCTGACGATGAACAATACCTACGACGGATTCGATGCTTGGACAAAAGCGGTCCACATCACTCCGATGACCATCTCCTGGGAACAGCTTCCTCAGGATGAGGCACTTGCACGCGAAGTTTCCGGAGAGCTTGAACAGACTTCCGGACATCGCGATCTTGCGAACATTCTGGGTGAGATAAACGGCTGGAAGGGCCGTATTCACCTCGCCTTCGGGAACCGGGTATTCGGCGCACGGCGGGCTGAAGTCGTTCAGACGCTCGACCACCAGATTCAGACCAATTTCCGGCTGTGGGACGCAAACTGGCTCGCATACGTACGGACGACGCAACTCGATGCCGCAGACCGGAGCCTGATTCTCGGGCAGATCGACGTTTCCCGTGCAGAGCGGATTCTCGACCGGACGTCGATTCTGAGCGAAAATGCCCGAAGCGCGTTCCTGTCAATGTACGCACAACCGGTGCGCAACGCGTTGAAATGGACGCCGGGCGTGCGGGAGCTCATTGATGACCAGAACGCACGCTTTACGGATGCAGTTGCGGTTGTTGAGCCCTCATCGAGATAACCTGGCGTGATGAAATCATCCAACTCCGGCGATTCTACCGAAAAAAGCATGGGGCGGGTCATCGATGGCAAGGCAATCGCCGCCCGAATCAGGGATTCGGTTGCGCGCTCAACCGCCGAATTGCCGAGCAAACCACGACTGGCAATAGTGCAGGTGGGCGATAACGAAGCGTCGGCCATCTATGTGCGCCACAAACTCGAGGCGGCGCGGGATGTCGGCATCGAGACAGTGTTCGCGCATCTGGACACGTCCACAACGCTGGATAGCCTTCTCGGCCTCATCGACGGTTTCAACCGTTCCGACGCGTTCAACGGCGTTCTTGTACAGCTTCCACTCCCCGAACAGGTGCAGCTCGAACCGGTAATCGAAGCACTCGACCCGCTGAAAGACGTGGACGGGTTGCATCCGCTGAATGTCGGCAGGCTCACTGTTCGCAGTTCGCGTGCCTATCTTCATCCCTGCACTCCGTGGGGAATTGTACACACACTCGACACCGTCTTTCCGAAGGATGGTAAGACGAGCGGCCTCCGCGGAAAGCATGTGGTGGTCATCGGCCAGTCATATATCGTGGGGAGGCCGCTGTCGGTCATGCTGCAGAATGAGGGCGCGACAGTCACCATGTGCGACCGATTTACGCGGGACCTTGCGCAAGTGGTGCGCGGATGCGATGTGCTTGTCAG
>DATKUC010000127.1:0-11836 GCA_035530835.1 Spirochaetia bacterium | reverse complement strand
GCAATCTTCCTCCAGATACTCTCCTCCCGCGCACAGATCCGCCAGATCAGGGCCGTGACTCACAAACTGACCGAAATGGCCGAAGGCGCAACGGACCTCACTCAGCGGGTTATGATCTCACAGTTCGATGAGATCGGCGAGCTTGGCGACGGCATTAACAAGGTGCTGTCCCGGCTGCGGGATCTTTTTTTGCGTTTTGCCGGGGCAGCCGATCGGGTGAACCACTCGTCACAGACATTGAACGAAGTGCTGACGAATGCCGCAACTGCCACTGAACAGATGGTCGCCTCTGTTTCGCAGACAGGCCGGAATGCGGCCGGACAGGCGAAAGTCGTCACCACGGCCGAGGATGCTCTCGGTGAAATGCTCGACTCGATCGACCGAATATCGGCAAATGTGGATTCGCAAGCATCGTTCGTCGAGCAGACCTCGAGTGCAATTACCGAAATGGCCGCCAGCATCAGGTCGGTGGGACAGGCGACTGACAAGGCGAACGCGGTTGCATCCAGTCTCGAAACTGTCGCGCTGCAGGGAAATGAAGCGGTCGGAAACACAGCCAGAGCGGTACAGGAACTGGCGAACACGTCAGCCGCGGTAAACGATGTGGTGACGGTAATCTCGAAGATCTCGGCACAGACAAACCTGCTTGCAATGAATGCAGCGATTGAAGCTGCACACGCGGGAAAGGCCGGTCTCGGCTTCGCCGTGGTGGCCAACGAGGTCAGGAGTCTCGCGGAAAACAGCTCAAGCAGTGCAAAAGCAATTTCTACCCAGATCAGGGAGATGTCTCACTTAATCGACAGCGGAGTCAAACTGTCGCAGCAGGCGGGTCAATCGCTTGAACGCATTCGGGATGGCGCGAAAAGCACAACGGGCCTGGTGAACGAGATAGCCGCCGCGATGAACGAACAGAGTGCCGGCGCGGCGCAGATCGTCGAATCTATGAGTTCACTCGTCAATGCAACTCAGGAAATCCGTAAAATCGCAGAGGAACAGAAAGCAAGCAACTTCGCCATGCGCGACTCAGTAAATGCACTGGTCCGCGTGTTTACCGAAATCCGCAGCGCTGCCGAGGAGCAGGCATCGGGAAACCAGAGCCTCATGGACGCGATCGGCAACCTGCAGAGCGTTGCCGTTGACAACAAAGACGCGGTCAGGACACTTCACCTGCTTCTGCAGGACTTCACGCTTGAAAGAGACGATGTGACGCCGACAACCGGTGCGGCAAGCTGAATACTGCCGATTCAGGACAGCGTACTGCCACTCAGGGCAGTACTGCAGTCCGCGGTGTGTTCCTCTGCATTATCGCCTTGAGCGCAGCTGAAGGATCGGCGACCTTCGCGAGCAGAATCATTGCGGCGATGATGTACGGTTTGTAGCCCGCCTCGATATAGGTTTCATTGCGATACCTGTCAAAGACCGTCGCCGCCACCTCCCCCTCTTTGCAGGAGACTCCGGAAATATCGGCGGGGAGGCAGTGCATGTAGAGTGCCTTTCCGCCGTTTGTTCCCTTCATCATCTGTTCGTTGCACTCCCAGTCGCGATATTTTGCGTTGTTCGCGAGGCAGCGCTTCTCCAGATCCTTCAGCCCTGAATCGTCGCTGACTTTCAGCAGTTCGGTTCGCTCCTGCATAACCGCGTAGGGAGCCCAGCTCTTTGGGTAGACGATGTCGGCATCCCTGAACGCGTCCTGCATCGACGAGACGACTGCGAAGTTCCCGTCGGTCTGCGCCGCATTCTTCTTCGCTACTTCAAGCGTATCCGGTATGAGCGAATAGCCTTCAGGATATGCGAGTGTCACATCCATACCAAAGCGGGTCATCAGTCCGATGATTCCCTGTGGAACCGATAGTGGCTTCCCGTATGATGGCGAGTATGCCCATGTCATGGCGATCTTCTTGCCCTTCAGATTAGCCGCCCCGCCGAAATGATTGACCAGATGAAGCATATCGGCCATCGACTGAGTCGGGTGATCGATGTCGCTCTGCAGGTTCACTACTGCCGGGCGGGAGGGGAGTACACCCTCCTTCACCGCATCGTCAAGGGCAGCGCCGATCTCGCGCTGGAACCGGTCGCCTTCACCCAGATACATGTCGTCTCGAATGCCGATTGCTTCGGTAAGGAAGCTGATCATTGTGGCAGTCTCCCTGACTGTCTCACCGTGCGCGACCTGACTCTTTTTTTCGTCGAAGTCCTGGACCGATAGTCCGAGCAGATTGCAGGCGCTTGCGTATGAAAACCGCGTTCGTGTTGAATTGTCCTTGAAGATCGATACTCCGAGGCCCGAATCCCAAAACCGGGGCGAGATCGAGTTCTGCCGCATACCGCGCAGTATCTCGGCAACCAGGAAGGTGGCCTCTATCTCCTGTGCACTCTTCTCCCATGTGAGGAGAAAGTCCTTTCCGAACATTCCGATCTTTTTGCTGCGGAGTTCATCGATCTGCGCAGCAACTTCTTTCTTTGTCATGATAAAAATTCCTCCGTTTTGCGTATCGGCCTTACGCAAGCCCTGCCCTTTCAAGCAATTTCTTCGCTACAGCGTTCGCGTGAACCCGTATCTCCTCTTCCTGGTGCCCTGCGAGCTCTCCGTGTTCGACTGCAACCCTTCCATTTACGATTACCCAGTCCGCGCCATGATTATAACCGCAGAAGATGAGAGCAGCGGCGGGATCCGAGAGTCCACCCGCGTACTCGAGCTTCTGCACATCGAACAGCGCGACATCAGCAAGCATCCCTTCCTCGAGCTTGCCAAGCTTCTGGTAACCGAGGAGGCGGGCACCGCCTTCACTTGCCATACGGTAGACTTCGCGAGCGGTAATGCCTTCGGCCCCATATTTCACCCGCTGCAGAAGCATCGTCTGCCGCAGTTCGCCCAGCATGTCGGAGGAGTCATTCGATGCGGACCCGTCCACACCAATGCCTACGACAGCCCCGGCGTCTATCAGGTCACGAACGCGGCAGATACCGGAACCCAGCCGCATATTCGACGACGGACAGTGGCCGATTGCGGTTCCCGTTCTCGAAAGCGTCTCAATTTCAGTGTCGTTGAAAAAGATACCATGAGCGTACCATACGTCCTTGCCGATGAACTCGCAGTCTTCCATGAGTTGCAGAGGTCGGCGATTATATACACTCATACAATATTCGTCTTCATCCGCTGTCTCTGCGAGATGAGTATGCAGTCGCACGCCATGCCTTCGCGCAAGGCGGGCCGTCTCACGCATGAGCGACTCCGACACAGTGAACGGACTGCACGGCGCGAGCGCCACTTTGTGCATCGAGTCGTCCGCCGCGTCATGGTATCGGGTTATCGTCTCTTCGCTTTCTGCGAGAATTCGATCCTCATCCTGGACACAGCTGTCCGGCGGCAGCCCTCCGTCCTTTTTCGAGCGGGACATTGAGCCGCGCGTCGGCGAGAAGCGCATTCCAAGTTCGGCGGCGGCCTTGAACTGCAGCCCCGGAAGATCGGACTGAAAACCAACAGGATAGAGATAGTGATGGTCGGTCGAACAGGTGCAGCCGGTCTTCAGCAGCTCCGCCATCGCGAGCTTGCTTGACCAGTAGATAGCATCCTCATCGAAGCCCTTCCAGACCTCGTACAGATAGACAAGCCAGTCGAACAGTTTTGCATTCTGCACCGCCGGAAGGTTGCGTGTCAGCGTCTGTGCGAAGTGGTGGTGGGTGTTCACGAATCCAGCGGTCACAACGTGGCGTGATGCGTCGATCACCGTTGCGCCCAGCGGCACGGCGATTGAATTGCCGATTCGCGCAATCCGGTTTCCATCGATCAGAATATCGGCACCGTACAAATCTGTCGCATCGGGTCGGACTATACAGAAACAGTCCTTCAGAAGAATCATCCGGCGACCTCGTTGTTGAACTCGGTGATAAGTTGATCGATCGCGTTTACCTGACTGTGAAGTCCTCCCCAGTACGCATGGTAGTCGGACCACTGAGTGCGAAGTTCCTCCAGGCTCTTGCCCAGCTGCTCGATCCAGGTGAAGTATTTGAGATTATGAACCCTGCGTTTGTCGACGTGCGAAAGTTCAAGCACGTGATCTACCGAAACGTTCACCAGCCGCTCGTAGTCCCGATCCGCCTGCCTGCGATCATAGTGCCCGCGCTCGGCGGTGAGTTCGGAGAGCCTGCTTCCATACAGTTCGAGCGAATCGGTGAAGACCGTGAACACAACGTCGTGTTCGTCGAGCTCGTAATAGCGGGCCAACTTTATCGCACCAATGAGATTACCAATGCCTGAAATTCCTATCCAGTCCATGTGGTCCAGAACCTTCTGAGAAACACCTGCCTCGATGAGTACCTCGCGGCCCGCCTTCTCGTTGAACAGTCTCAGAAGTCGCATCGTCAGCTCGTCATCCACGCCAATAGCCGCATCGGTTTCGCGCAGATTGTGTATCCAGGGAATGTGTTTATCGCCGATACCCTCGATACGGTGCGAACCGAAGCCATTCTCGAGGATTGTCGGGCACTGAAGTGCCTCTGCGACACCGAGCTTCGTTCCCGGGTAGATCTCCTTCAGGTAGGATGCAGAACCAAGTGTACCTCCGGAGCCTGATGAGAGAACCGAGGCGGCGACACGGTCGTCCGGTCGTTTTATCCGTTCGAACACTGACTGCATCGCCGGACCGGTGACCGCGTAGTGCCAGAGGTGGTTGCCCATTTGATCGAACTGATTGAAGATGACCACATCGTCGCGAGTACGTTCGAGCTCGATGCACTTGTCGAAGATCTCCTTCACGTTGCTCTCGGAGCCTGGCGTCGCAATGACCTCCTCGGCCATGGTGGCAAGCCAGGTGAACCGTTCCTTCGACATGCCCTCAGGCAGAATGGCAACTGATGGACAGGCGAGTAGGCGCGCGATGTATGCACCGCCGCGACAGTAGTTGCCGGTGCTCGGCCAGACCGCCTTCATCTCCAGCGGATTGAACCTCCCCGTCACCAGCTCCGGTACCAGGCAGCTGTACGCCGCGCCTACTTTGTGGGCACCGGTTGGAAACCATTTGCCCACGAGCGCCACGACACGGGCCTTTACCCCGGTGAGCTCCGGAGGAAGCTCGATGTAGTTCACATCGCCGAAACCTCCCCCCTTCTCCTTTGGTTCGTTTCGCCAGGTTACCCGGAACAGGTTCCTCGGGTGCACATCCCATAGTCCGATGCTCGATAGCTCAGCGTTGACCGAGTCGGGTATCTTTGACGGGTCGCGCATCTGGGCAAAGGTGGGAAGTACTATCCCGCGCTCCCTGCATCGAACGACGTTCCTGTCGCGCTGTGTCTTGTCTCCGTGAAGATCGATCATGTTTTCATCTCCCGATATCAGAAAAGTTCAAGACCGCGAGCGGCACTCGCGGTGTCCTTCAAACCGGTTCCCGTAATCAGAACAACTACACCGCTCGCAGGATCGAGGCTGTCGCGTACCTTCAGAAATCCAGCGAACGCCGCGCTCGATGAAGGTTCTGCAAACAGGCCCGATGTAGAGGCAAGTTCGCGCTGGGCATCGAGAATTTCCCGGTCGGAAACGCAAATTGCCCGTCCGCCGTATCGAGACAGTTTTCCCAGTGCATGCGCCCCATTGCGCGGAACATCAACTGCAATCGAGTCGGCAATTGTGGAAGAGGCAACCGGCGGGCCGAACTCACCGGTCTGGAGCGCTCGCGCAACGGCACTCGAGCCGTCCGCCTGGCATGCCCAGATGGTCGGCATGGTTTTGATTCGCTCCAGCCTGAGCAGATTCTCGAATCCGCGATAGACTCCCGAAAGGATTACCCCGTCGCCTACGGGGACAAACAGGTGAGCGAGAGCACTTCCTGCCTGACCGGATGCTTTGTCGGCACTGGCGATCTGCTCGACTATCTCGTACGACACCGTCTTCTTCCCTTCTATGGTGAGCGGATTGTAGCCGGTGTTGCGCGACAGGGCTTTGCCGGCACTTGTGTATTCGAGCGACAGATCGAACGCGACATCGTAGGTTCCCTCAACCTGCCGAAGTGCGGCACCATACTGCAGCACCTGGATTCGCTTGGCCTGCGGTGCACTCGAGGGCAGGAAGACCGTCACGTCGATTCCTGCTGCCGCGCCGATGCCGGCCATGGAAGAGGCGGCGTTGCCGGTGCTTGCCAGCGCGATCTCACGAATACCGTGCTGCGCGGCGAAGGCTGCCACCAGGATAGAGGCGCGGTCCTTGAACGAACCTGTTGGATTGCAGGTATCGTCCTTCAGAAATAGCCGCTTGAAGCCAAGTTTCTCGCGCAGCCGGGACGGTTCCCAGAGCGGAGTATTCCCCACAGGAATGCGGGGAAACCACCGGGGCTCGACCGGAAGCGGAATGCGAAAGTCATCTGCGCGGACCGGGCCTTTTTCGCCGCGATATTCGCCGTCATCTCCATCCCACTCAACCTCGAGGATACCTGCGAGTGGTTGCTGGGGTTTCTGCAAGGCCGAGCACCGGTCGCACAGGTACCGCCCCGGCACAATGTCGTAATCGGCACCGCAGGCGGGGCAATGGTAGTACCACCTCATGGCATGGCGCCGATCGACTCCAGAGCGTAGGGAAGCGCAGCGTAGAATGCACTCGCTTTTTCGAGATCATCGACGCGGGTAATTTCGTTCGGCGCGTGAGCCTGGTTCTCATCGCCAGGACCGAAACCGATGAGCGGAATTCCGTGACGTCCGCAGATTGACACGCCATTGGTGGAGAATGTCCACTTGTCCACAACCGGTTCACCACCGAACAGACTGCGGTACGCCTCGAATCCGCCCTTGACGAGCGGGTGATCCGCCGCGATTTTCCACGTCGGGAAATAGAGCTCCTGTGAATAGTGCGTGCCTTTCCAGCTGATCTTGTCGTAGTTCGGAACGCGCACTTCGGCAACATCGGCGCCGAGTGCACGGCGCACCTGGTCGATCGCGGTCTCCTTCGTCTCGCCCCAGGTAAGTCTCCGGTCAAGATAGATCATTGCCTGATCGGGGACCGCGCAGAGCGACGGGCCGTGAACTTCCATCTTGGACACGACTACAGTTCCTTTCCCCAGAAATCCGTCATCGTCGGGAGTAAGTTGCGTATTCAGCTTTTCGATTGCAAGCGCACCCCGGGACGCCTTGTATGCGGCACTCACACCTCGCTCGGGAGCCGAGCCATGGCAGGATACGCCGCGGAAAGTGCACTCGATCTCCATGCGTCCCCGGTGGCCGCGGTAGAGCCTGAGGCTCGTCGGTTCGGTTGAGACCGCAAAATCCGGAACAAGCTTCTCCTCTTCGATGAGATACTTCCAGCACAGACCGTCGCAATCCTCTTCCATGACCGTGAATGAGAACCAGATGGTGTACTCGCCTGAGTAGTTCATCTCTTTCAGAATGCGTGCAGCGGTGATCATTGAGGCTGCACCGCCAAGCTGATCGGAGGTTCCGCGGCCATAGACGAGTCCGTTGCGGATGATGCCGCCAAACGGATCGTCGGTCCACTGCTTCGGATCACCTGTTTCGACTGTATCGATGTGGGCATCGATTGCGAGGATCTTCTTCCCGGATCCGACGCGCGCGAGCAGGTTGCCAAGACCGTCGATGCGAATCTCGTCGACACCGGCGTCCTTGCACATCTGTTCGATCAACTTCAGCCGGTTGCCTTCGGTACCGCTGAAGGCCGGAACGCGGACCATGCGGGCGAGCGTGTCGGCAGTTGCGTCACGATACGCCTGTGCCTTGCTGAGAATTGTCTCTGACTGAACTTTCATATCTATTTCCTCTCCTCCATCCGTTTCCACAATCGCACAGTCTGTTCGCGTGACTTTGCATGGATCTCGCTTGCATCAAATTGCGGCACACGCTCCTTCACCACAAATCTGCCGTTCACCATGACGGAGTGCACCGAACGGCTCGACATTCCGAACATCACGTGCCCCCCGACATTGCCGTCCACGAGCGGTGTCGGTGGATCGTAGTCCCAGAACACGAGATCAGCCGCGTAACCCGCCTCGACGCGTCCGAACCTCAGGCCGTCGGCCGCGAAGTAGCGGTCGAGAATCCTGTTTCCTCGATCAAGCATCGCGAGAAACGAAGGAGGCCAGAGTGCCCCACCCGAATCCCTGTGCTTGAAGAACGCGAATGCTGCCTCCTGCATCATATCCGAACCGATACCGTCGGTCCCGAGAACAGCATTCCTGTAGCGGGGTAACAGCGCATTGTATCCGACATTGTTGTTCATGTTCGAGCGGGCATTGTGCGCAAGAAAGGAATCACGCTCGTTGATAAGTTCGACCTCATCTGCGGTGAGATAGAGACCGTGAGCCACAATCGATTTCGGCCCAAGGCAGCCGGCACGATCGAGCCTGACCGCAAGGTCGGCACCAAACCGGTACCGCGAATCGACCGCGTCGTACCGGTCCTCGGCAGCGTGAACGTGAAGACCTCGTCCGCTCGAACTGACTGCGCTGCCCAAAACGTCCAGCGTGTCGTCATCGATCGTGAATCCCGCGTGGGCACCGATTGCGGCTTCAACGAGCGGTCCTTCTACTGACGCTCCACGCGTGGCGTCTACCTCCTGAGCGAACCTGAGGTTCTCACGGATACCTGCCTTCGCCCCCTCTTTGCCGTTGCGGTCTGTTGTCTCATAACAGAGCAGTCCCCGGAGGCCGACCCGCTCAAATCCCTTTTTCAGCACGCTGAGAGAGCCGTCGATAAACTCCGGGCTTGCGTGGTGATCCACGACCGCGGTGATTCCGCACATGACCGCATCGGCGGCTCCGGCCAGGCCGCTCAACCGGGTGATCTGTTCGTCGAGCGCGCGGTCCAGCCTCCACCAGAGGTGCTCAAGCTGCTGGGCGAAATCCTTACTTGGCCTAATATCGACCATGAGACCACGTGCAAGGGCTGAATAGAAGTGATTATGTGAGCAGACGAGTCCCGCGCTCACGTATTCCGGCGATCTCACCCTGTCAGCAGACGGATATTTCGCGGCGAGCGCCGTTCCAACCTCACGGATACTGTTCCCTTCGACTGCAATATCGAGCGGCGCCGAAACGGTCTCCGGTGCGAGGCCGATGATCCGTACGTTTTCAAATAGCGTCATTCAGTTTTGCTCTCCACGAGATAGGAATGAGAGTTGTGCACCGTGTGTGCGAGATCGTACATCCGCCTGAAATCGCGCGCGTCCTGGCTCGTCATGCCGGCGGCCGACGCAGCGTTACCTACCGGGTCAGCCGTCACGGGCGACACCTTCAGCGTTTCACCGTGGACACGCAGGAGCACTTCTCCACGACCGTCATCCAGGAACACGAAGCCCGGATTGGTCGATTCCGCGAAACTGTGCTCCGAGGAAAAGAGTGTCGGTTTGTCCTTGTAGGGCAGCGCCTTTGTTTCGTAGGGACAGAGAAAACCGCAAGCTCCGCAATCGTTGCATAGATCGTCAATATGGAGAATCTGAAGACTCTGCGTAAATCCGGTCCCGTGGGTTACCGGCACGGCGATATTCGCCCGGTTCGGACACACCTCGACGCAGCGCAGACATGCGGCGTCACAGGAGAGGCAGCGTTCGGCCTCCCGCTTTACCTGCTCGGCGGTCACGGTCCGGTTTGCCTCGGTCTCTCCGGGATTCAGGGGAAGCGAGTGGATGATTCTGCCACGGTCGGCGAACCGGGCGGCGTTCGGCTGAATCTTGATGAGCGACACGCTTCCCTTCGGAACGACGGGTTCAATTTTTATTGATCGCAGAATTGCATTTGCGGCGATCCTTCCATCTGCAATGGCCTGGATGATGGACGCGGGTCCGCGTGCTGCATCACCTGCTACAAAGACCGACTTCACGTTTGTCTCGAGCGTCTCTTCATCGAAGACGGGACGCCCTTTGTCGGTGGTCCGGATACCAAGCCCCTCGAGCAGCGCGCGGTCGGGCTCCTCGCCGATTGCCTCAATGAGAAGATCGCACGCAAACGTTTCGGTCCTGTCGGTCGGCTCAGGGGAGCGGCGACCCGAAGCATCAAACGCGCCAAGCTTCATCACCCGCGAGATGACCTTCCCCGGCTCAATCCTGAACGGTAACGAGAGCTCGCGCAGCTCGACACCCTCTTCAATCGCGGCTTCCACCTCACCGCGTTCGGCCGGCATTTCGGTGCGCGTGCGGCGGTAGACAAGCTTCACGTTCGGGTTGCTCGCAAACCGCGCGGCAACACGTACCGCATCGAGCGACGTGAACCCGCCGCCGACCACGACGATATTCCTGAACTGCTGGTACTTGTCTGAATCCTGTGCAGCGTCCATGAGAAACTCGAGTGCCCCGACCACTTCGACACCGTCACCGTCGAGTTTCATCGTCCTGCCAATCGGAGCTCCGGATGCTACGACAAAGGAGGTGAACCCCTCCGACCGGAGCGCGGCAATGTCGAGATTCTCCGGAAAGCCGAGTCGGAACTCAGCGCCGAGCTTCTTGATGCGGTCAACATCACGCTGGATGTCCTCTCGCGAAATGCGGAACTTCGGAATCGTGCTTGTCACTACGCCGCCGATATCGCGCGCCTTCTCGAATACCACAACCGGATAGCCGTCGAGGGCAAGATAATGTGCGCAGGAGAGACCGGCAGGACCGGAACCGAAAATCGCGGTTTTTCCCACTCCGTTCCGCTTTGTGCGCGCCTCAGGCTGTATCTCGGCTGCCCGCGCACACGCAAGCTTTACACCACGAATGTCTACCGCACCCTCATAATCGTCACGGCAGCACGCCTTCGTACATGTGTGATCGCACACCAGGCCGGTGACTGTCGGCAGCGGATTATCCGCGAGAACTATCTCGAGCGCCGCCTTCCCGTCGCCTTCGGCGAGTGCACGGATGTATCCGGGAACGTTCTGGTGCGTCGGGCACGCATCGATACAGGGCGCTGCAAAGCAGTCAAACAGTGGCAGCTCCTTCTTTATGACTGAGTTTCCCTCTTTCCAGTCCGAACGGTACTGACGTGCGTCGAGCGCCGAGGCGGCGAGCTTGTGCAGCTCGGCAGCATCAGGATGTGGCGCCGGATGAGCGCCAAGTCCCTCAACCGCGCGTTCAGCAATGTGCTCCAGCCTGAGATAGCCGCCCGGCTTCAGTAGATCGGTGGCAACTGTCAACGGTCCGAGCCCGGCCCTGATGCATTCGGCAGCATTCATCGCACTCACTCCCGCGCAGAATGAGAACGGAAGCGGCGAAGGAAGCGCCGATGCAAGCTCAGCCGCGAGCGCGGTGGTGATGGGGAAGAGTGCGCGTCCCGAAAGATACATCTCCTCTCCGGGGAGCCGGCCGAGCTTGTTCGCATTCGCAAGGGTATTTGAAAGTTTCAAGCCGAATTGAAGATTCGTCTTCTTCGCAGTCTCGGTAAGCGAAGCGATGAGGGAAAGCGCATCGTTGAACTGAAGATCCTTCTCAAACGCCGCCCGTTCGATATGAACGTCGCTCCAGCCGGTGGCATCGAGAATCGACCGCACACGGTCATAGCCGAGCAGAGTCGGGTTCATCTTCACGTATGTTGAGAGCCCCTTCTCTTCGATCAGATGGCGGGCGATCCGTTCAATCTCATCGGGTGGGCATCCGTGCATGGTGGAAAGGGTAACCGAATGCACCGGGTGAATCGGAACCCGCTCGAGTGCGCCCGCCATCCGCTTCACCGTGTCGGCGCCGAACGCCCGCGAAAACAGCGGTGTCGCAATTGCGGCGCGAGCAGCATCCATCGTCTCTTCCCATACCGCAGTGCCTGCCGGATTCATCAGATCATCGATAAACCTGTCCACCCGGCCACTCTTGATTCCCTCGAGAGTGTAACCGACAGACATGTTGAAGATGAACTCGCCCTTCGGCCCCCGG
>DATKUC010000126.1:0-3588 GCA_035530835.1 Spirochaetia bacterium | reverse complement strand
GGCCATGTTCGGATCAAGCTTCTGCAGCTTCAACCAGAACTCCTTGGCCCGGTCGTAATTTGCAATCTGGTAATATGATTCCGAGATATTGAGGATTATCGCAGCGTACTCGGGCGATTGAGTCCGACCCTCCTGCGAAAGTGCGATCTCCGCACGTGAATAGAATCGGAGCGCGCCCTGGTACTGCTTCTGCAGGTAGTAGAGGTTTCCAAGATTGATGATCGGATTCAGATAGTTCCTGTCGAGCGCAAGGGCAGTGTTGAATGCGCGCTCCGAGATTGCGTACTTTCCGTACTTCGCTGCGATGATACCAAGTGCGTTGTAGTCTGCCTTCCGACCGCTTTTCTGCGCTTCGTCGGCGTATGATTGCACGATTGCGCCAATCAGGTTGTCGAGTCCCTGCTGAAAGTCATGCTGGACAACCTTGTCGCTTCCGTACTGGAGTCCCAGGTCCTGGGCCTGAAGCGCGACAGGATGATAGACCTGCTGCGCGGCGCTCGTCTGATACATGTGGCGCTGGGTGGGATTATTATCCCATTCATGCCACTCGGCAACTCCCTGGCGCCACGCTGCCAGGAAGTCGGAGGTTCCGATCAGGGTGATTTCTACCGGTATCCAGAGGGTGCCGTCGATGCTGAAGGTCATCTGCTGGTCCGGATTGATGGCGCGGTAGTCCTGGGGTGCTACTCCTGTGTCAAACAGCGCGTAGATGTGTCCGGGAACGGTGATGAAGCCGGTGCGGATACCGATGGTTTCGAGCATCGTATCGTAGAGCACCGTCAGGTCACTGCAGTCTCCCGTGAGTCGAGTCAATGTTTCACGGGGAAGGTTCACGTTGTCGAGCATTGTCGGATGCGCCTGCGCGGTCTCGAATGGTACCGGCGCCTTCTGGTAGAGGACTCCGAGCTCCTTCAGCGCATAGAAGACTCCCATCGCATCCTGCAGTGGTTCACTCAGGCTGCCGATCGTATCGTTCTTGATCACCTGCCGCACATGACTTGCGTAATTGCGGACCGATCCATCCTTCGGCGTAATGTAGGCTGCGACCTTCCTGTCGTCGTTCCAGGTAATGAAGCTGCGGTCGTGCAGCGTGTAGGTCACCGGCTGGGACTGGTCCGCCGGCCTGTCCTTCGATGTGTACTTCACGTCGATGATGCCGTTGAGCGGAGTGTCTCCCTGGGTCGTGAATATCTTGTCATTGAACGCTGCGAGCAGGCTGACTGTTTTGGATTCTCCCGGGCCAATTTCCTTGATCTGGTCGGATTCGGTCGGGTTGTCCATGAATCCCTTCTGAAAGAAGGTGACGTCGATGTTCTGGATGGGGAACGTTTCGGTGTTGGTGATGGTGATCGTCCCGATCGGATGGTTGACGTAGTAGCTCTGCATTGCGGCAAACACCGGTGTCACGTCCGCCTTTCCGAACTGGATACTTCGAATGACCGCCTGTGGCGAATCAGGATCGACGCCGAAACGGTAGGAGGCCGAGAATCCGATGTTGAACATGAATCCGTTAAACAGCGTCAGCGGCGAGAGCGAGTACATGTAGGTCAGGTTCGGCAATACCGCGATGCTCATATTATACGAAGGATCGAGTCCGAGCCGCGCACCGATACTTGCCATGAGATTCGTGCTGCTGCGGGTGACAAACTGCGTGGGGTTGCCGGAGGTAATGTTGTCGAGGTGAGGATAAAACGCTTCCGACACGCCGAGTCCGACGTCGGCGCCGAACTCAAAGGTTTTCGCGGCTCGCGAAAGGTAGCTCGCACCGAGCAGGCCGTAGATATGGGTCTGAGTCCACTTGCTGGTGTTGCCGCTCGGATCGTTCGGATCGTTGTAGGAGAACGACATGAAGCCCACGCGGGCGAACGGTTCTATCGACGGATTCGACGGTAGCGGGTAGTGAAAAATGGCCGCAAAGTCTGTTTTCGACGTAAAAAGCGGCGACAGATCGCCCCAGAAAGGGTTCAGCAGCTGGAACTCTACACTGACCGAGAATGGAAACTGATAGTACTTATTCAGGTCAAGAGTTGGCGTGAGCAGAGGTTTCGTGGCTGGAAGCGTAGTTGCCTGATTCTGTGCCCAACCTGTTCCCGCAACGACGGAACAAAGGATGAAGAACAACAGGCACCTGGAAGCAGTTAATCGATTGATATCACCCTCCAACGCGATGCCAAACAGCATATTCCAACCGAAAATATACCGTATCGCGGGTACAGTCACAACAATAAAACTCTGAAATGGAACGCCACAGGCAATTATTACTAATCCTATAAGGTTTCCGCAAGACCCCGGAACCTGCGTATCCGACTTGACAGTGATTCTGCTCCGCGCATCATTGCAGACGGAGGACTACATGACGTCAGCAATGGCAATTCAGTGTCTGCCGCTTTCAGCCGCATCGCGGAAAGAAGCGTATGCAATGGTGGATGCAGCAATCAGAATTATCGAAGGCTCGGGACTTGATTACACGGTTGGCCCGTTCGAGACGGTGGTCGAAGGCCCTGTCGAGCGGCTCTTTCCACTGGCCGAAGAGATGCATAAGGCGATGCTTGACGCAGGCGGCGCAAAGGGCGGCGTCGCGACCTACATGAAAATATTCAGCGGTGAAGATATGGGAAGTTCCGAGGAGAAAACCGGCAAGTATCGAGCCGTTGGTCACTGACGAGAGTTGTTCCGCGCAGAGGCGGCGAGCAGAATGATGCTGATTGCCGCAAGAATGAGAGCGAGCAGGTGCAACTCACGGCTGGTCGCCCTGGAGCCGAAGGCGATGCCGAGCAGCGCGCTCGACATGAACGTGCCGACGTAGCGTGAGGTCTGGAACAGGCCGGAGGCTGCACCTATCTTCTGCGCCGGTGCTGCCTGAAAGAGTGCTGCCTGTAATCCCATATTGTTGAATGCATTCGGGATGCCGAGAACGACTGTGATAGCGACAATTGCGGCGATCGTGGTGTTGCCGTCAAGCAGAAGCAGCAGCAAGGTTGCCGCAACCATAGTTGCCATGCCAACAAGAATGACCAGCTTCACACTACGCGTGCGGATGAGCCGCGCAGCGACAGGTGTCGCGATAACTCCCAGTCCCGCGAACGGCAGCATGAGCAGACCGGCCGCATCCGGTGCAAGTCCGCGTGCCTGTTCCAGCCAGAGCGGCAGCCCGAAGAAGAGGCTGTAAAAGACAGTATTAACCGATGCAAAAGATGCATAGACACGCCGAAGCGATCCGGCGGTGAACATTGACAGATCAATGAATGGATCCCGCGCCCGGCGTTCCCGCACCACGAACAACAGGCAAAGTGTGACTGCTATCGGGAGGTAGAGCCACTGAACACGATCCGACAGCGAGAGGAGGAACACCAGAAGTGAGGTGAGCGTGCCGCCAAAGAGCAGGATGCCGCCGATGTCGATCGGGAGGGTGCCACGCTTCCGGACGGTCCCCGTATCCTCAATCACGGAACGTGGTGGGTCTGAGGGAAGAAAGCGAAGTGCCAGGACTATTCCGACGGAAGCGAACAGGATATTCACAAGGAATATCCCCTGCCAGTCGGCAAAGAGGATTATCGCGCCGCCCAGTGTCGGGCCAAGCGCCGCACT
>DATKUC010000125.1:0-34758 GCA_035530835.1 Spirochaetia bacterium | reverse complement strand
CGATACGCAACGCCGCTTCGAGGAGAGGATCCGCAGCTTCTGGCAGCGGTGCGACGACTCGGCGCACAACGGGAAATCAAGGTTCAGGATCTGCGGCTACAGATAGGCGCTTCCAAAATCTCATGCCCGAAGCGCGAATATGTTCCGGCATATGCTTTTACCTGAATTGGAACACCAGGCTTTGGGACACTACCTAGGGACCCTTACCACGAGGAACGCACCGGCACCCAGCAGAATAACACCAATTACGCCTGAAACACTCACTTCAATTCGTGGCGTGCCAAATAGTCCGAACTGGTCGGCGGCGAGAGCCATTACAAGCTGGCCTATTACGATTCCGGTTATGGTCGAGGTTGCGCCGATCCGTGGAACGAGGAAGACTGGAAGCGTCACGATGATGATACCGAACACCCCGCCAAGATAGAGATACCATCGGTCGGCGCCGGGAAGTGCATGGAAATCCGCCGACCCGGGCCGAATGATAATTGCGGCGAGGATAATAAGGACACCGATTGTTGCGACAATAAAGACGGCGCCCAGTTCGCCAACATATCGGCCGAGCGATGCGTTGATCACGTTTTGCAGAGAGATGATCGAACCGGTAATGACGGCAAGGATGACAAAGATAACAGCCTGCATGTTGTCTCCTTGCGGCATGATACCAGAATCCTGTGCGGTACGGAAAGGTTTCGTTGCTACTCCGCGACTGTTGCGGCTTCGCTTCGCTCTGGCGCGCGCTCCGCCCGCGAAACAAAGAATACGCCGATGAGCGCGCAGAGAGTACCGATGACCTGCTTGATGCCGATCGTCTCGCCGAGCACTATGGCCCCGGCAACTGTCGCAACGGTCGGGGCAACATAGAGCCATGCTGAGGCAAAGATGGGGCCGGCGTTCCGGATAACTACGAGATTCGCGGTGTGGCCGACTATTGAACCAGCGACGATGAGGTAGATGAGCGGCAGAAGCGCGGATGCTGTCGCCGGAAGTGTGACAGTCTCGAACATCGGAGCGACAATGAGCAGAACTATGCCGCCTAGTGCCATCTGAAGCGCATTTATCGTGACAGGGTCGTCGGATCGGTTGAAAAGTTTCGGATAGAGTACCATCCCCGCGGCGTAGGTCACCACGCTCACAAGCGCCACAATAAGTGCGGGCATGTCCTGCGGTGCGGAGGCAACCTGCGACGCAAGCAGGATTATCCCGACTGTCCCCGCACCGAATCCAAGGAGATGATAGCGTCCGAGCCGTGAACCGAGAGCAATCGATGCAAAGAGTGCTGTCACGATCGGGCCGAGCGAGTCGAGCCGGGCCATATAGCCGGAATCAATTCGGGTTTCCGCCCAGAACATTGTGCCGAAGGTACCGGCGGTGAGGAACAATGATATAAGAAGTGTTCGGGCGAACAGCCGTCTCACCGCTGCGAAATCTATCCTCCGTGCAATTAGCTGTGCGGCGAGAAGGATAAGCCCGGCGGCGGCAAATCGAGTTCCCGCGTAGAAGAGGGGCGATGCCCCCGCGACCAGGCCGAGCCTGATTGCAAGGAAGGTCGTGCCGAACACGGCGCACACGAGCACAAAAAGCGCGATTGTAGTTCTCCGGTTCATTTCTACACTCCGCGCATAATGTAATAACTGAAGCGGGTCCGGATACAGTAACAGATTGCGCAAAAATAACTGATACAGTACAGTTTATTCGTGAGCAAGTACCTGGAACTCTACCTTCGTTATCGCGACATGATTGCAAACGGGACTTTCGCACCCGGCGAACGATTGCCGTCAATGCGGCTCATGGCTCGCGGGGGCGGACACGGCATCAACACGGTGCGGCAGGCGTTCTCGCTTCTCGAGCGGGACGGGCTGGTAACGATACGTGAGCGCGGCGGGGTGCTCGTGCGCAGAAGAAGACACCTCGACCAGCCACAACCTCCTGAGGAACGCTTTGTCTTCTGGGACCGCAATGCGGGCGAACGGCTGGATCTCGTGCTTGAACGAATGGGTCGCCGCGATCGGGGATTTGCGTTTGCTGCACCGGGTACGGACCTCCTGCCGGAAGGCAGGTTGGGCAGGATGTTTGCGTCACTACCTGCCGGGTGGATCGCCTACTCTGAACCGCAGGGGGAAGAGACGTTGCGACGACGGATCGCACTTCACTACGAGCCGGTGAACGGTCCGACTCACATCAGGGATATCCTTATCACCAATGGTGCGACCGAAGCGATATCGCTTCTCGTCCACACCTTCATCGCTCCCGGCGATCTGGTCGTGGTCGAATCGCCCACCTACTACGACTACTTCAGGCAGCTCTCGGCTGCGGGTGCGCGAGTGATCGAAATACGCACGGCTGCCGGTCACGGAATGGATCTTGATGCGCTCGAGCAGATCCTCGCGTCGCAGCCGGTTCGAATGGTTCTCGTCCAGCCGAACATCCAGAATCCGACAGGTTCCACCATGCCCGATGCTGACAAAGCACGGCTTATCACTCTGATACGCGGCCGGGGCGCAATTCTGGTTCAGGACGACGTTTATGGCGATCTCTCGTTCAGCGATCCGCGTCCGGCGAATCTTCCGTTCATTGAAGACTTCCCGAACCTCATCCTGATCTCCTCGTTCTCGAAGACTCTCGCTCCCGGACTGCGCATCGGTTTTGTTCGCGCGACGGGGCTCATGCCGCAGCTCGTGGAGGCAAAGATTCGCTCCTCGCTTGAGTCATCTCATCCTGCGCAGCTGGTGCTTGACTCATATCTCTCGACACCGGCCTATCCCGCTCATCTGCGGCGGTTACGCGCCGCACTTTCGCTCAGGCTCGACGAATACCTCGCGCTCCTGACCGATGCACTGCCTGAGGGTAGCACAGTTGCACGTCCGGATGGCGGGTGCCTGCTGTGGGTATCGTTCCCGGAACGGGTGGATGCAACCGAGGTCTTCCTGCGAGCCGCCGCGCAGGGAGTTGTTGCGGTGCCGGGAGAACTCTTCTCGGCGCATCCGCACTTTCGCAACTACTTCAGGATCAACGTCGGGCGGGCGCTCATTCCCCCGCGCCGGGAAGAACTTCTGAGACTGTGCGGTATCGTGCGCGCGGCGCTTGAGTAGTGGAACTGAGTTACCCGGAAAGTTCTTCGATACGGCGCCTGATGAATCTACGCTCAGGCTCCTGATTCACGATTTCAAGCGCCCTCAGATATGAGGACCGTGCTTCAGCGTTTCGGCCCAACCTTCGATACAATTCAGCTTTGGTCGTATAAGCGAAATGATAGTCTGCAAGCTCGCCGCGCGCGAGAATTGCATCGACGAGAGAGAGACCTGAGTCCGGTCCATCGCGCATGGCAACAGCAACCGCGCGGTTCAGTTCCACGACTGGACTCGGAGAAACGAGCAGTAGAATGTCGTACAGCCGGACAATCTCCGCCCAGTCTGTGGTAGCGGAACTCTTCGCGCCCGCATGAACGCCCACAATTGCCGCCTGAAGTGAGTAGGGGCCAGCCGTCTTTGCCGAGAGCGCTTTGACGACGAGTGATGCGCCCTCCTCTACCAGATCCCGGTTCCAGAGTGTTCTGTCCTGATCCTCAAGGAGGATGACTTCCCCGTTCACGCTCGTGCGTGCCTGACGTCGGGAATCGTGCAGCAGCATGAGCGCAAGCAGGCCGACTGCTTCGGCGTCGGGAAGCAACTGGACGAGAAGGCGTCCGAGCCGTATCGCCTCCCCCGACAGATCGTGCCGGGTCACCGTTTCACCGGAGCTTGCGAAGTAACCTTCATTAAAGACGAGGTAGATGACGCGGAGCACCATATCGAGCCGCTCCCGCAAGTCACCTTTTACAGGAATCTCATAGGGAATATGCTCGTCACGGATTTTTGACTTGGCGCGTACAATTCGCTGCGCAATTGTAGTGGGCTGCACCATAAATGCGCCTGCGATCTCCTCGGTTGTGAGACCGCACGCTTCCCGCAACGTCAGCGCCACCTGTGCGTCCTGTGAGAGCGCAGGATGGCAGCACATGAAGATGAGCCTGAGACGGTCGTCGTCGATGGTGTCCGCAGGCAAATCTCCGACTGTCTTCGTTCCCGCGAGCCGTTCGGCCGCCTCAAGTTCGTCTCCCAGTTGACGTATCGCCGAATCAAAGCGTGACCGCCTGCGAATGCGATCAATGGCTTTAAACCTTCCGGTGGAGACGAGCCAGGCACGAGGATTGACGGGTATCCCATCGGTCTCCCACTGCGTCAGCGCGGCGGCAAAGGCATCCTGCAGTGCTTCCTCGGCAAGATCGATATCGCGTAACAGACGGATAAGCGTGGCGAGAACCCTGCGGGAATCGCTGCGATACAGAGCGTCTACCTGCTCCCGCAGCGACTTCGCATCAGTGCGGTCCGGCTGTCCGGACGCATTATCGGGATTTCCCATATTCTCCTCTCAAATCGCAAGCACCGCAGATAAAAGAGTTACGCAGCTACTGTCACCTCATCATCGAATGACAGTTCCTGAAGCGCGGGAGGCAAGTCCTCGGCACCGATGCTGAGAAGCGCTTTCACCTGTCATCGGACAGGATTGCCAGCATCTGGTGATCCTGCCACACTCCGTCGATTTCGACACTCTTGCGCGCAATTCCTTCCTTGCGGAAGCCGCACTTTTCGAGCACCCGCATCGATCGGATATTGTGCGGCATCACACCCGCCTCAATGCGGTGGAGCTTCAGCGTATCGAATGCGTAGTCGACGGCCAGGCCCACAGCCTCGGTTGCGTAACCCTTGCCATTCTCCTCACGATCAAGAAAGTAGCCGATAAAGCAACTCCGCAGGGCACCGCGTATGATACCGGTCAGCGCAACGTTGCCGACAAGCTCTCCGCCTTCGGCCAGAAAGATGCCGAACGAATAGTCGGTGCCAGCGAGGCGGGCCCGTTCATCGCGGACAACGATGTCCTGCTGAGACTCAAGGGTGTAGAAATTGTCTGACCGCGTCGAAATGAACTGCCGGAAAAAGTCGCGATTTCTCATGTGCAGCGCGAGAAGTTGCTCTGCGTCTTCGGCTGCGAAGAACCGGAGGAAGATCCGACCATCGTTACCGTTCTGCAGTCTCGTCATAGGCGATACGACCGAACTGTTTCGGCGATGCCGTCTGCATAGGGAGTTGCACTCACCGAGAAGTGATTCTCGAATTTGGACGAATCAAACAGGTAGTCATTGGCATTCTGATACAGCATTTCATACAGTTCCCGGATTGTTCGGTCGAACAATCCGGCGAGCCCGACCATAAATGGCGGAAGCACGCTCATCTTCGCCTTCACCTCGATCTCCTTCGCCGCGAGGCCGGCAAACTGCCGCATGGTGAGCGCGGGTTTCGCTGTCGGCAGATGCCAGATCTGGTTGTATGCGCTCTCGTCGGCGACCATCAATGGAAGCGCGCGACCGCAATCGGCTGTGTAGGTCAGACTGTGAACACGGTCTGCGTTTGCAAGCCACTGGGCAGCCTTTCCCTTCATGAGATTGTCGATGATGAGCAGATTCGGAACCCCGGTCTTCTCGGCTCCCGGTCCGTAGAAGTCGGCACTTCGGGCGATCATTCCCTGAATGCGTCCGGAGGAGTATTCGGCCATAAGCCGATCCGCAATGCGGGCACGAATCTCTCCCTTCCTGCTGACGGGCCGGTTCGGCGTCTCTTCAGTCATTGGCCCCTTCACCAGTCCGTACATGTACACGTTGTCGAGAAAGACAAGGAGCGCGCCCTTCTCGCGGCATACGCGGATGACGTTTTCCATGATCTTCGGCCAGATCACCTGCCAGACGCGCGAATCGTAGGCAAGCCCCACCAGAAGGTAGACAACGCTCTGGTCGGGTACACAGGATGAGAGTGCCTCGTAGTCGGTTGCATCTGCGCTGACGCCCTGCGCGCCGGACATGCCGGCTCCGCGCCGTGATACAACAATGACCTTCTGCTTTTCCCGGACCAGCTGGGGCACGAGCGCCTTTGTTATCGCGCCTCCTGCTCCGATCACCACATGTGTACTGTATGTCCTTGCCATTTCTTTCCCCCGGACTCAACATAGGATGTCCGATCGAATCGGTCAAGCAAATCGGCGAGGCGAAGCCTGTTGCCGATGTCACGCGCGCAAGTTCGGTGTATACTGGCGCCCTTTGGAGAGAGCAATTTGTCATTATCAGACGGGATCGATCAAGCATCCGAGGGTTTCGCTGAACGCCATTTCCTGCGAAACGCAAGCCTGCTGATCACAGAAAACGCCGGATTTTCCATCGCTATCACCTTTGTCGGCCTCACAACGGTAATGCCGACCTTCGTGACACTGCTCGGTGGATCCCCATTTCTGGTAGGCCTGATAGGTGCATGCCAGACTGCCGGAGCGTTGCTGACGCAGATCATCGGCGCGCGACTTTGTGCAGGGAAAGCCCGCATGAAGCCTTACCTGCTTACGCCCCTCTACATCGGACGGCCTGCAATTCTCGTAGTCGGCATTCTCACCTTCATACTGGGCACCGGAACGAACTGGCTGCTGCTTTCAGTATTCTTCGTTGCGCTGTTCGTGTTCTTTGCGACCGATGGAGTGGCGAGTGTCCCGTGGTACGAGCTCATCAGCAAGACCGTTCCACCGACGCGCCGCGGACGTATGTTTGGTACTGCGCAGATTGCCGGTGGACTCACCGGCATTGCGGTAGGCTGGGCGGTGAGCCGGATACTCGGTGCTCACGGGCTGCCGTTTCCGTACAATTACGCGCTTCTGTTCGTAATCTCCGGGATCCTGTTCGTACTCAACAATCTACCGTTTGTGTTCATGAAAGAGCCTGTGCTCGAAGGTGCGGCAGTCGGAAGCGCCGATGATGTGTCGGTTGTCCACTTTCTCGGATCACTCGGCAAAATTCTCAGGGACGATGCGAACTTCGTCCGGGTTGTAGCAGCACGGCTTCTGTTCGGCGTCGGCTTTTCGGTATTCCCATTCTACGTGCTGTTCATGAGCAAGATCGCCGGATACGGTACAAGCAGCCTTGGACTGTTCACATCGGCTCAGGTGTTCGGAGGATTTGTGGGCGGTCTGCTACTCGGATGGGTGGCCGACCGGGTCGGCACGAGGTCCGTGATCCGACTTGCGTCACTGGTTGGCGCCGCCATCCCGGGACTTGGCCTCATCATGTTCGGCTTCCACGACAGGCTCGGTCACCTGTTGTTGGTTCCGGCAATCGGTATCTTCGTCCTGATCGGTGCCGCGATGTCGATGAACATGATTGGATTCTCCAACTACATCCTCGAAGCGGCACCTGTCGAACTGCGGCCGAACTACGTAGGGCTGTTCAATACGCTGGCCGGAACGCTTCTGATCGCCTCGCCTCTTGCAGGCTGGCTCCTGGACCAAACCTCCTACGGCGTCCTGTTTGCTGTTGCCCTTGCGGGAAGTCTCCTCTCACTTGTTATCTCTCTCGGATTGCACGCACCGGTCCGCGAGTAGGACGTTCCATTCTCGCGGACTTGCCGACGGTCTCAAATTTCATACTGCCTTCCGCCTCCCGAACAACAGCAGCAGCGGCTGCAATCGCCCGGGCATCCGGAGCGTTCAGGCTCGCGACAGACTTCCGCCGAGGTAGAGATTCGCTATTTGAGGATTATCAAGAATCTCTTCGTGTGTTCCTGCGAGGCGGACTTTCCCGCTCTCCATGACAATGCCGCGCGATGCGATCGCGAGTCCCGCGCGCACATTCTGCTCAACAAGAAGGATTGTCCTTCCTGCCTGCTGCATGAGCTTCACCGTATCAAATACCTGCTTCAGAGTCTTTGGATCGAGTCCCATCGACGGTTCATCGAGCAGAATGAGCTCAGGATCGAGCATCAGCGATCGGGCAAACTCCACGAGACGTTGCTGTCCTCCGGACAGGCTTCCGGCCTTGTCCTTCGCGCGTTCGCGAACTATGGGGAAGAGCTCTTCGACATTCCTGAGTCGTTCTTCGACCAGTGCTGAATCAGTCAACATGTATCCGCCCATCTTCACATTCTCGCGCACATTTATGTCCGGAAACAGGCTGTGATTCTGGGGTACCTGAGCTACGCCGCGCGACAGGATCTGACGTGGGCTGAGTCCGCCTATCGCCGTATCGTTGAACGAGACGTATCCCTTCCGCGGTTTGAGCAGCCCGCTTATCACTCTGAGGACAGTGGACTTACCTGCCCCGTTCGGTCCGACAATACAGGTGATCGACCCTTTCTCTACTTCGAGGTTTACGCCCTTCAGCACATCTCCGCCGTCATATCCGGCAACAACTTCGTTCAGTTCAAGCAACATGGTTCAGGCTCCCAAGTAGGCATCGAGAACTGCGGGATTGTTCCGCACTTCGTCCGGCGAACCATCACCGATCCTCGTTCCATGGTCCATGACCATAACCCTGTCACACAAACTCATGACGAACTCCATATTGTGCTCGACGATCAGGAATGTTACTCCCATCTTGTTCAATTCCCGGATTCTGTCTGAGAGATAACTTATCATTGTAGGATTCACTCCGCCCGCCGGTTCATCAAGAAGAATGACTTTCGGTTCGGCGATAAGTATGTAGGCGAACTCGAGTAGCTTCTTCTGGCCATATGACAGATTTCCTGCCGGCAGATCCTTCAGTCCGATGATACCTACAAACTCGAGAAGCTCGAGTGCACGCTCCTGTTCGCGGGAGGAACTCCACCGGCCAAACAGAGCCCGGATTCCGGTACGCTGCACTGCGACGTGCATATTCTCGAGCACCGTGAGCCGTGAGAATACGCGGGTCAACTGAAAGGTTCTTCCGATACCGAGTGCAAAGACCTGATCGGGCGACATATTCTGTATAGGAGTTCCGTCGAACCGGACGTCACCGTCATCGACTGTCTCGTATCCTGTCATGACATTGAACAGTGTGGTTTTGCCGGAACCGTTCGGCCCAATCAAACCGGTCATGCTGCCCTTCTCTACCGAAATCGAACAACCATCAAGCGCCTGCACACCACCGAACGCCTTTCTTACGCCGTTTGCCTCGAGATAACTCATCTTGTTACCCCCTCTGCGTTAGGTGACGGTGCCTGAACCTGCACACTATCGGAATCCTCGCCGTCTCTAACCGTTCCACTGCTCTGCCGCTTTGCCAGCCATCTGCTCAAAGTTGGCAGAATTCCATCAGGAAGAAAGAGAATGATTGCAAGGAACATCGCACCGTAGATGATGAGATAGTAGCCGTTCTGACTGAACCGCATAGTGAAATATTGCTGGGTCGGTTCGAGGATGATGGCTCCGAGAATGGGCCCCGAGAGAGTACCCAGACCACCGAGAAAGCACATGAGCGCAATTACCAGATCAAAGAGCGGGTCGAAGGCAAAGGCCGGATAGAGGGATTCAATAAAGTAGGCATGCAGTGCGCCGACCATTCCGACATAGAATGCCGATATAACAAATGCGGTGAGTTTGAATTGTCCGGTCTTTACGCCAAGCCCGCGCGCACGCTCCTCATCGTCCCGTATCGCAAGCAGACCCAGCCCGTATTTCGAGTGCCGGATCCACCAGGAATGACCGAGAGCTACGAACAGAATCGCCAGTGCCACGTAATAGAAGGGAAAGTTGAAAAATGCTCCACTCCAGTCGGTCGGTATCGGCAGTGTCATCCCCACCGAACCATTCGTCAATCCCCGCAGGTTGAACGCCATAAGCTGGAACACGAAGAACATAGCGATGGTAACTACAACGAAGGTGTGCTTCCTGGTACGAAGCGCAATCCAGCCCATTGGGATTGATACCAATGCCGCGACAATTCCTGCGAGTGGAATGAGGACAAATGGAAGATAGCCGCCCTGCAGATTCCAGTCTTTGCAGAAGATTGCCATGGCATACGAGCCGATCCCAACATATGCCGCGTGACCGAGCGCGATGTAACCGGTGTAGCCGGCAAAGATGTTCCACGCAGTTGCCGCGGCTGCATACAGAAGAGTGAAGAACGCGATAGTGGTAATCGCCGGGCTTGGAAATGCAATCGGAAACGCGATGGACGCCAGAAGCAGGGCGATCAGCCCGTACGGTTTGAACTTTCTCATTGTTTTCTTCCTTCAAGCTGACCGAATAGACCCTGAGGGCGGAGGACAAGAACGACCACAAGAAGCATGAAGAAAACGGTGTTTGCCCAGATGGGCGACCAGACAACCGAGGTGATATCTTCAATTACCAACATCCCGAGTGCCGCAATGAGTGCGCCGCGAAGGCTCCCCATTCCTCCAAGAATTATGATTACCAGAAGTCGCGAAATCAGATCGTACAGGCTGTTCGGATTGAATGTCGTGGTTGCTCCATACGCCATGCCACCGGCGGCGGCAAGTGCAACGCCAATACCGAAGGTAATGGCCGATATTCGCTCGACGTTGATTCCTACAAGCTCTGCAGCAGTCCGGTTCTGCATCGATGCCCGTAATGCATAGCCGAATTTAGTCCGATACAGCACGATGTACAGTGCGCCGAGCAGCACTGCGCTGAGTGCGAAGTCGAAGATGTACACCCACGCAAGATAGAAGTTGCCGATTCGCAATGAGGTATCGACATACCAGGCGTGCATTTGAACGAGGTTTGTGGTAAACACAAGTGAAAGCAAGCCCTCGATGATGAGCGATATTGCGAATGTTATGAGTATTGACAACGTGGTTCTGTTTCGCTTGATCGGACGAATGAACGCAAGCTCGAGGCCAACGCCGAGAAGAAACATCGTTGGCATCGTGATGAGAAGGCCGACAAACAGATCGATATGAAAGTGCTGTTGCAGAAAGAAGCTTAAGTAGGCACCAAGGATAACCAGAGCACCCTGTCCGACGTTGATGATGTCCATCACGCCGAAGATGAGCGTCAGGCCCGATGCCATCAGAGCATATATCGCACCAGACAGTAGCCCTGTTATGAACGCGTCCAGAATCAGTGTCATGTATGAACTCCGTCTCAGTGGCCGTACGTACCCGACGTTCAGGCATCTGCGTGAAACGCTCGAGGAGAAGATTTGAGGACAGGACGGCCTTACTGCGATGAGCGGGCGGCGGAAGACCGTTCACGCCCGCTCTTAAGTTGAATATTGACCGGAACTACTTCCAGGCCGGCTTCGGAAACTCGGGAGCCGCCTGAGCCGCACTCTTCGGATACACCGGCAGGTATTTTCCGTTCTGCCACTGGAAGACATATGCACTGATTGCAACGTTTCTTCCGGCAGCGTCGAAGATGACCGGTCCTTCGATACTGTCGAAGCTGTCACCGGAGTGCAGTTCGGCAATGATTTTGGCATTGTCCAGACTCTTGGTCTTCTCGACAGCCTGCTGCAGAACCTGACCGACTGAATACGCTTCGGCAGCGTCTGCGTTTATGTCAGATGGGGAGCCGCCGAACTTTGCAATATACGCTTTCACGAAATCGGCGTTTCCGGGAGCATCCAGCGATGCATACCACGCGTTCGGGACCATGATACCTTCGGCGTTTCCATCGCCACCGACTGCTTTGGTGAACTGATTGCCCAGATCAGGGCCGGCGGTCGCGATTATGCTTTCGGGATTGTAGTGCTGCTGAATGAATCGTTGAATAAACGCCGTGATGTCCGGGAGGAGCGTTCCTGCAATCACGATCTGCGCCTTCGATGCGATGATCTTGTCGGCAATCGGATTGAAGTCCGTGCTTTCGGATGGATAGACCTGGTACGATACGGTTTTCACGCCCGCTGCTTCCAGCCTCTGCCGGGCTCGGTCGATCTGGGGTTGGGTAAACGGATCGTCTTCTGTTGCATACGCGGCTGTTGTCGGCCGTTCACTTGCAGGAAGTGACGTTATGTACTTCGTGTAGCTGTCAAGGTCATACTCGACAGGAAGCGCAACATCGAAGACGTTCTTCAAACCACGGGTGAAAACCGACGGCCCACCGCCTGCACCTTCCACCATCGCGTAGCCATACCGGTTTGCAACTACCGAAGCTGGTTTCGTCAAAAGCGATGAAAACGGCCCGATCACGAGATCAACCTTGTCGACGGTGATCAGTTTCTGATAGTTCGTCTGCACCTGATCCGGGCTGCTCGCGTCCGATACTATATCAAGCGCTACCTTCCGGCCCAGAAGCCCACCGTGTGCATTCACATAGTCGGCCCACAGGGTGTACCCCTGCTGGAATCCGAGCCCGTCAGACGAGAAGTCGCCCGAAAGTGAGAGCGAGGCGCCAATCTTGATGGGGGCGCTCGTACTTGTCGCCTCCTTGGTGCCCGAGGCCATAACGAAAGCGGCAGCTACGAAACAGAAAGCCGCTACCAAAAGTACACTCTTCCTTACCATGCATGCCTCCTCAGGGTTCCGTGAACCCAGAATTCAAAACGTATTTCAGTCAATTCTCTTGCGAGATCTTCACCTGGGATTCAGCGTGAGCAGTTTTATTTCGCTCATCTCTTCGATCGCATACCGCAATCCCTCACGTCCCGCACCGGATTGCTTCACACCTCCGTAGGGCATGTGATCCACCCGGAATGTTGAAACATCGTTTACCATTAAGCCTCCCACATCTATATTTTCGAATGCGGAATGTATCACGTTCCAGTCATTCGTAAACAGTCCGGCTTGCAGCCCGAACTCGCTGTCATCGACGGCGGCGATGGCTTCCGTCACTTCCGAATATCGATACACACCGATAAGAGGAGCAAAGACTTCCTGGCTGCAAACGCGCATTGCTGGTTTCAGATTGGCAAGAACTGTCGGGGAAAAGAGGTTTCCGTTGCGCGTGCCGCCCGAGAGGACCTTTGCACCGCCGCTCACCGCCTCGGATACCCACTCTTCGATGCGCCTGGCAGCTTCCGGATCGATCACCGGACCAACATCGGTTTGTTCGTCCAGAGGATCGCCAAGTTTAAGCTTCTGGACTCGCGGTATGAGCTCGCCGAGGAACGCGTCGTAGACCGAATCATGCAGATAGACCCGCTGTACCGAGACGCACGACTGTCCTGAGTACGAGAAGCCGCCCCATACCACGCGCTCGGCCGCATATTTCAGATCAGCGTCGCTGTGGACGATGACACCGGCGTTTCCGCCAAGTTCGAGCGTGACCCGCTTTCGACCGGCACGACTCTTCAGCGTCCATCCCACAGCCGGACTTCCGGTAAAGGTCAGCATTTTTACCCGTTCATCCTCGATGAGCGCATCGGCATCCTGCGTCGCGCACGGGACGACGCTGAACCCTTCGAGCGGCCAGCCCGACTCGCTGATAACCTCGGCGAGCCGAAGTGCGCTTACCGGCGTCTGACTAGCCGGACGCAGGATAATCGGATCCCCCGCGGCGAGAGCCGGGGCGACCTTATGCGCGACGAGGTTGAGCGGATAATTGAACGGACTGATGCCGACAACCGGTCCGAGCGGCACCCGCCTGACCTGCGCTTCTCTGCCTTCGTTTCCGGGAATCCAATCTAGCGGCACGATCTCTCCGTAGATACGCTTCGTCTCCTCGGCGGCTACCTTGAATGTGAATACCGCGCGGCTCACCTCCGCCCGCGCAGTCTTGATCGGCTTCCCGGCTTCCAGAGCGATCGCGCGAGCGAACTCTTCCTGTCGCTCACTGATTCCATTGCTGATCTTCTCGAGTATCTCCGCGCGCTTCCAGACCGGCAATTTGCGAGTCACTCGAAACGCAGCGACGGCATGATCGATTGCAGAGGCGACCTCGGCCTTCCCGGCTCGATGTATGATTGCGACAAGGGCGCCGTCGAACGGACTGTAAACCTCGGCAGTCCGTCCGGTCCGCTTCCATTCACCGGCAATGTAGCAACCAAACTCGCCAATCAATGGTTTTGTATGCACGCCTTCCGTTTTTCCGGAAACGGAAGCGCTTCGAAGTCTTTCAGGTGCACTCATATCATTAGTCTCCATGGATCCTGAATGCTCGAAGATAGGTCATCGAGAAACTTTGCCGCAGTCGCGCCGTCGACCACCCGGTGATCGCACGAGAGCGTGAGGGTCATGAACGGGCGGATCGCAGGTGCTCCGTCCACCGGTACAACACGTTCGCTGATCCTTCCCACTGCAAGAATTGCCGCCTGTGGCGGATTGACTATCGCGCAGAATGCATCGACGTTGTACATTCCGAGATTTGTGATGGTAAATGTGCCGTTGCTGATCTCTTCAGGTTTCAGCTTTCGCTCTTTTGCCCGCGAAATGAGGTCCCGGCGTCGTCCGGCAAGCGCACTCAAAGCTGCCTCGTCCGCGCGGGTTATGACCGGCACAACAAGACCTTCCTCGAGTGCCACGGCTATACCGACGTTCACCTCGCGATTGAGCCTGATCGAGCCGTCTGCCCACGCCGAGTTAAGTCGCGGATGGCTGCGAAGAGTGATCGCAACGCCTCGTACCAGCAGATCGGTAAGCGTAAGTCTCTCTCCCGAACGCCGTTCCACTTCCGCTGCAGTGCGTTCCCTCCATTCAAGAAGCCGCGTTGCATCGACATCGCGCATCAGATAGAAGTGCGGCACAGTCGTCCAGCTCTGCGACATTCGCTCGGCCATGATCCGCCACATGGAGCCGGGCGTCTGGTAGGTTGCGCCGGGGCCGGAACCTTCTCGAGCCTGCATTACATCTCGGACAATCACCGCGCCCTCGGGGCCTGAGCCTTCGATGGACCGCAGGTCCATCTCGAGCTTCTCCGCCATGGTGCGAGCTTTGGGAGAAGCAGGTAACAAGCGGCCAGGAGTACCCGCCTTCGATGTTCCGGATTCCGTGGATCGGGTTTGCATGTAGGCAAGAACGTCAGCTTTCTCGATCCGGTTTCCCGTGGGTTTCACTTTGGATAGGTCAATATTGTTTTCAGCGGCCACATTTCGCGCCAGAGGAGTGACTGCCCACGCCATTCGCCCGGAGGACGCTTCAGCGGCCGGCGCGGGGCTCCGTCCATTGCCGTCAATATCCTTGGAGGTTCCGCCGGCTGACTGAGCACCGGCGCGGGCGCGACCTCCTGGTTCATCAGCATTCCCGCCTTCAGGAGGTTGTTCACCGGGGCCGAGTATCCAGGCAATTGTCTGGCCGACAGGAACAACATCGCCTTCAGCTGCGATTACGCCTCCGAGCGTCCCCGCAGCAGTTGACTCGATGTCCACCGTTGTTTTATCGGTTTCCACTTCCATGAGCGGCTCACCTTTTGCGACCGCTTCACCCGCCTTCTTGATCCAGCGAACGAGCACTCCGGTCTCCTGAGCCATTTCAAGTGCGGGCATAACGATAGCTACTGCCATTACCCTCTCACTGCCTCCACCATTCGTACGACATCAGGACTCGGGTCCGGTTCATGTGTCCTGGTAGTGGGCAACGGTCCGCCTGCCGTATAGTAGTGATGGCCTGCAACCATCAGTTCGTTCGCCGGGAATCGGGTGATGATTTCGTGGCCGGTCTCTGTGACGACAATTTCCTCTTCTATGCGGGCTGCGCTCCAGCCGTCGGTCGAAGGCCAGTAGGTCTCAAGCGCGAAGACCATTCCCGGTTCGATCACCGTTGGATGATCGAGGGAAACCAACCGGCTGATGACCGGCTTCTCCCAGATCGCGAGCCCGATGCCATGGCCGTACTGCAGGGCGAACGCAGCTTCCTCATTAGGGAATCCGAAATCTGTTGCTTTCGGCCAGACAGACGCTATCTCGGCCGTTGTCCGTCCCGGCCGCACCAGCTCGATAGCGGCATCCAGGTAGTCCCGGCACCTCTTGTATGCATCGACCATGGTGTGAGACGCGTATCCAATGGAAAAGCATCGATAGTAACAGGTGCGATAGCCCATGTACGATTGAAGGATGTCGTAGTAGACAGGGTCGCCGGGTCGAAGCATACGATCGGAGAATACGTGAGGATGCGGGTTGCACCGCTCACCTGATATTGCGTTTACTGCCTCAACGTATTCGGAACCAAGGTCGTAGAGCACCTTCGAGACGATTCCGACCGCTTCGTTTTCACGCATACCTGGCTTCATTGCCCGATACAGTTCATCGTACGCGGCGTCCACCTGGGCTGCAGCGTGAGCGAGCAGTGAGATCTCGTCCTGAGTCTTTATGAGGCGCGCCTCGGACATGAGTTGCTGACCGTCAACGATCGTCAGACCAGCGTCCTGCAGTGCAAACAGCACCGGTACTTCGGCTATGTCGACGCCGATGGGCTCTTTCGCGAGACCCCGTTCTTCAAGTTCTGCTTTGATCTTTCGTGCGACATCCTCGGCCCGGCCCATCTCGGGAGACATTGCGCCGCGGAGCAGCGAGATGCCGGCGCGCGCCCGCTTTTCCCCAAGCCACGGTGCGTACAGTTG
The DNA here is from genome assembly GCA_035530835.1 of Spirochaetia bacterium. Taxonomy (GTDB): domain Bacteria; phylum Spirochaetota; class Spirochaetia; order DSM-27196; family DATKUC01; genus DATKUC01. The sequence goes on along the minus strand of DATKUC010000125.1, from coordinate 18,474 downwards.
ATGATGGCGTGCCGCTGAGCCGAAGTCCCACAGAATGGGCTCGTCGCCCTGGGGGAGCAGCGTGAATCTGCTTACCTTGTCCTGAGCCCAGGTACCTATGTGGGTTGCAGTGATGTAGCGGACATTGTTCATATCGAAACAGAGAAGTGCTCCCATCTCCGATTCGGCGAGCAGCTTCTTTACCCGGTTGAGTCGTTCGGTGCGCAAGCGTTCAAAGTCGATCCGTTGTTCCCAATCGACTGCCATGGTTCCATACGTCTTGATTGACAACTTAATTCCTCCCACACAGCGATTTTGCAGCCTGGAAAACTGAATTCGGAGTTGGAACTGTCATGTCTTCCAGAACAGGAGAGAAGGGCACCGGAACATCCATCGCACCCATTCGTTTGACCGGAGCGTCGAGGTAGTAGAAGGCTCCGTCTGCTATCACCGATGCGATTTCCGCGGTCACTCCGTAGAACTCGTAACCCTCATCGATAATGATTGCCCGTGAAGTCTTCTTCGCCGAGTTCACCAGCGTCTGTTTGTCGAGCGGAGAGGTCGTCCTCGGGTCGACAACCTCGGCACTGATGCCGATCTCCTGAAGCAGATCCGCCGCACCGAGCGCAACCTGAACCATTGAGCTTGTTGCAACAAGCGTGATGTCTGTTCCTGTTCGCTTTATATCCGCAACACCGAGCGGCAGCGTGTACTCATCCTCAGGTACGGGCCCCTTGAGCTTGTACATCATCTTGTCTTCGAAAATCACCACCGGGTTGTCATCCCGTATTGCGGACTTGAGGAGGCCCTTTGCATCATATGGCGTCGAAGGGATTGCCACCTTCAGTCCCGGGATGTGACTCACCCACGCGTGGAGGCTCTGCGAGTGCTGGGCAGCGGAGCGTCGCGTGGCGCCAAGCGTTGTCCGGAACACCACCGGGACCTTGAGCTTGCCTCCGGACATGTAGTGAACCTTGGCGGCCTGGTTTACAATCTGGTCGAGAGCCAGAGCAAGAAAGTCGCCGAACATAATGTCCACCACCGGTCGGACTCCGGTCATTGCCGCACCCACACCGATTCCAGAAAATCCGAGCTCAGAGATCGGCGTATCCAGCACCCGTGCAGTGCCAAACTCCTCGACGAGGCCGCTAAGAACCTTGAACGGTGTTCCCGCCTCCGCAACATCCTCACCGAGGATGAAGACCGTCGGGTCTCTCCGCATCTCCTCGGCCAGGGCCTCTCGAATTGCCTCTGCATACGTCAGTTCGCGCTGCGCCATTGAAGCTCCTTGTCAGGCGTATACATCTTCCGTGACTTCATTCACGTCCGGGTAGGGTGCATTCACCGCAAACTCCACCCCGGCCTCGATTTCTGCTGTCGCGTCTTCGGTGATCTTTTCGAACACTGAACGCTTGATCTTCCTGTCTGTAAGCAGTCTCTTTTCCAGTACCGCAATCGGGTCCCGGTGAGACTTCCACTCCTCTTCCTCGCTCTTCGGCCGGTAGTATTCACGGTTAATGTCGCCGACGTGATGACCGTAATACCGGTAGGTCCGGCATTCGATGAATGTCGGCCCTTCGCCATTCCGGGCGCGAGCGACGGCGGAGACCGCGGCCTCGTTCACTTGCTGAACATCCTGACCGTCCACAGTTATCGTCTGTATTCCGAATGCCGCGGGCCGGGAGGCAAGGTCGCCGGAAAGTGCTTCACTGAAATGGGTGTACTCGTTGTACATGTTGTTTTCGCATACGAAAATAACGGGGAGCTTCCAGAGGGATGCCATGTTCATCACTTCGTACACGATCCCCTGTCCGAGCGCCCCCTCTCCGAAGAAGCACACCGCAACCTGGTCGGTTCCCCTGAGCTTTGCCGAAAGTGCAGCTCCTCCTGCTATTCCAAGACTCCCGCCGACGATGGCGTTTGCACCGAGGTTCCCGGTATCCGGATCGGCAATGTGCATGGAGCCACCCTTGCCGCGGCAGTAACCTGCCTCCTTACCGAGCAGCTCGGCAAACATTCGATCCACCGATGCGCCCTTGGCCAGACAATGTCCGTGCCCGCGGTGCGTGCTCGTGATGTAGTCGTCCCTCCGAAGTGCTTCGCAGACGCCGACCGCGACCGCCTCCTGCCCGATGTACAGGTGCGCGAGTCCGGGCATAAGCGCCTTCATGTAGAGCTGATTCACCTGCTCTTCAAAGCACCGCACCTTCACCATCTGCTCATAGCAGTGCAACCAGAACCCATCTCCTTCACGCGACCCGGTGGCCACAGCCTGCTCATTCTTGTCGGTCATTTTTCAACTCCTGACATCTGTGCGAGAACCCGGAACACTACGGCGAAATCCTGTTCGACAAGTCCCATACCACGAGCCGCAGTCAGCATTTCGTTGGTTGCCGCTGTTGTCGGAAGAGGTACATCGACCTGTCGTCCGAGTTCCAGGGCGAGATTCATATCTTTTTGCATCATATTCACGTTGAACCATGCTTCCTGCGGCATTTCGAGGACAAATGGCCCCCGGTACTTCACCATGGGAGAAGCGATGACGCTGTTCAGAAGAACCTCGACCGCTATCGAACGGGGAATACCACTCTTCTCCGCGAGCAGCACACCCTCACTGAACGCAAGCATCTGAACGGCGAGGCTCAGGTTGGTCGCTATTTTCATTGTCACGGCAAGTCCATTTCCACCGACGTGCGTTACCTTCGGCCCGATCGCGAGAAGGATCGACTTCACCTTCTCAAAGTTCTCTTCGTCCCCGCCAACCATGATGGAGAGCCTCCCCTCTTCGAGGGTTACCACACTTCCTGACACGGGCGCGTCGAGCATTGCCGCTCCCCGCGTGCGCGCGTCGGCCGCGAGCTTTCGGCTGAACTCAGGACTTACCGTGCTCATATCGATGTAGATCTTTCCCGAGGCAAGACCGGCAAAAATGCCATCGGGACCTTCAGCGACGCTTGCGAGCGCTTCGGTATTCGTGACCATCGTGAAAACAATATCTGCCGATTCAGTTACTGCCCTCGGTGATTCGGCCCAGGTGGCTCCGAGGTCCAGAAGCCATTGAGCTTTGCCTTTTGTACGATTGAACACAGTAACGTGGTGCCCGGCGTCAAGGAGCCTTTTCGCAACCCTGCTTCCCATGACTCCCAGTCCGATAAACCCAAGTTGTGCCATATCAGCGCCCTACCTCGTCGAGATTCTTTTTTGCATGCAGACTTGTCCCGGTTGCCGAGTCTTCGGCAACCTGCTGCAGATGCTCTTTCATTGCCAGTCGCGCTGCCTGAGGATCCCGTCGACGGACGGCATCAAGAATCTGCTTATGATGGAATTGACCACGCACAAGTCCATCGTGCGCGAGCCCGATGCGTTTTCGGTGTTCGCGAAGCAGATCAATAACAGAGTCCATCATTGCAGGTATGATTGGATTCTGGGTTGCCTCAGCGAGCGTGAGGTGGAAGTCAAGATCAGCCTCTACGAACAGATCCACATCGGTGGCCGATTCCATTGCGTCATATGCTTCCTGCATATCGGAGAGAAACTCGTCGGTCATCCGCGTCGCCGCAAGTGCCGCAATCTCAGGTTCGAGAATTTCCCGCACTTCGACGAGGTTTGCGGACCCGTCAACCGAGCCGAACTTCATCAAAAGATCGAACGAATGCCGCATTGAGTTTGGTGAAGTGTTCGTAACGAATGTGCCGCGGCCGGATTGAATCTCGATGTACCCTTTTTCCCGAAGTATCTTGATCGCCTCTCTCACGGCGGTTCGGCTCACTGCAAATTGATCGGCGAGCTCACGCTCTGGAGGCAATTTCTCGCCGACCTTCAAGTCCCCGGCAGCTATCGCGGATTCAATCTGTTCTACGATGCGTTCATATAATCTTTCACTTTGAACCGGCAAATATCTTTTCATATGCATCTTCATCCACTGGTAGAGTGGTATGATGTCTCAACATCATATCATGACTATTTTAGTTGTCAATAAATTCTTTTCGGATTGTAGTTCATTATGAATCACGGCGTGCCCAGTACGCATGCGAAGCTCTCGTGGCTTCCATTGACTCCCGTGTTTCGAATCCGGGAGCGAGCGATGCGTCGCCTCGGTCGAGAACCTGGTGGTGATCGATATTCAACAAGCGCAGCCAGCTCTGCTGCCCCATTGTCAAGGAAATGAAATAGCCGATTTCGACCAGCTCGGGTTCCGAAAAGTGGCGGTGCAATCGGTCCCATGCGACATCATCCAGTTCGGTATGCCACGTGATCGCCTGGGCGTACTCGAGGGCTGCTTTCTGCCGGTCATCGTACCGGTCCGATGACTCGAAGTCGACAAGCTCCAGGTAGTCGTCCTCGGTCATTCCTTCCTTCGCGGCTTTCAGCGATCGCTGGTTGCCGCAGTATTCGCACTTGACCGACTTCGAGACGTAGACCCGACAAAGTTCCTTGATGGCATGATCGGCGATTCCATTGATGAAGACATCCCGCCAGGAGTTGGCAAAAGACCAGAAGACTGCCGGTACGTGGGCTCGTACGGATGAGCTCTCCGGACGCGGGGTCCCTTCCCGTGCGCACCGCTCAAGCTCCTCCCTCATCCGGGGGTCGGGGAGCGACTCAGGATCCGCATAACTTATTCGCTGTCGTGCCATGGTGTACTCCTTACTCGGCGAGCCGGTCGGCCATCCAGTCGGCCGCGAGCGGCCGGTACTTGTAGGGTATGTTATTGCACACGTGATTTCCTTCCGGATACATGACCAGCTCAGCCGTCGGCGCTTCGGCGGCCATTCGCTCGGCCTGCTCGAAGGGGATAAGATGATCTCGCTTGCCAAAGATCACCAGAAACGGTTGTGTAATCCGGGGCAGCACTCCCTCGAGACTGAGCCCCCGGGCGATGCGGATTGCCTCGTCGATACTGCTTGCACCGGAGTGATGCATGAACGTCTCCTGCGTAAGTGAAGGGCCACGCGACATTACCTCGCCGAACGAATATGGGCCTCCGACCGCGCACACCGCCTTCACCCTGGGTTCGAACGCGGCGGTTCTCGGCGCGTAGTATCCGCCCAGAGACACGCCTACCACCCCTACTCTGCCCGGATCCAGGTCGGCCCGGTCGGACAGCAAATCAAGGAGCGCCGCTGGCGCGACTTCGTAGTCCGCGCGGAGGTTGCTGTGGTAACCGGTCTCCCCCTGGCCCGGGCCATCGAGTGATATCGTTGCAATGCCGCGGGCGAGAAAGACGTTTTCCCAGTTAAAGAACTCCTCTTTGGTCGAGTCCAGTCCAGGCAGCAATATAACAAGTGGAGGCCGCACCGATGCCGACGGCCTGCGAAGATTGGCCACCATGGCTCCCCCGGCAAACGGTATCTCGAGCCGTTCCGCAGTTGGATCGAGAAGGCGGTGCGCCTCACGAAGCGCGTTCACGGCTCGATCGGACACCTTACGATGAGCACTCATGTCGAGCATCCAGACGAACTTCGCAAAATGGTAGCTTAATGCTGCTCGCACCCACGCTTCACCCGCGCTGCGCAGGTGACCGAGAGACTCGGCAACCGTCGCAAGCCCGGCATGCTGGTCGCCGTTCTCCGACCACGCGTTGAGCCAATCCTCCCATCGCTCGAGCTTCGACGTCACTCGTTGAAAATCGTTGAAGTCCACTCCCTGAGAGATGAAGCGGGGTGCCCAGTTGGCAACTGCGGATGCGATCCGTGGGTCAGTCACGTTGATTGCTCCCTTGAACATGCGATGCAGAGGCTGCGGCCTCCCCTGCCCCGGTTTTGTCCGAACCGATCCGCAGCAGTCGACGGGCGTTTCCGCCAAGGATTGCGTCCTGCTCCGCTTTGTCCAGCTCAAGCGCGAGGACCTCATCGACCGCGCGATCGGTTCCCATATCGAAGGGATAATCTGAACCAAGCAGCACATGATCGACGCCGGCAAACTCTATCAGTGAGCGCAAAAGCGCGCCGTCGTGGGTGAGCGTATCGAAATAGAATCGTCTTATTGATTCGTCGGCCGGTGATCTGAGCCGCGATGCCGCGTCCGGCCGAACTTCCGCTACCTGACGCAATCGCCCCCGAAGCGCGAGGAGTGCACCACCGCCGTGGGCGAGCACCACCGAAAGTCGCGGGAACCGTTCAAGGACCCCGGCCATGACCATATGCGCCGCGGTAACCGTAGTCTCCATCGGATTTGCGATGGTGTTCCAGAGATAGTAATTGTCAAATACCGGAAGCTCGAAACCACGCGTAGTTGGATGGATGAACAGGAGGGCACCTTCCGATTCGGCAGCCTCCCAGAGCGGGAGAAAGCTGTCATCGCCGAGATAGGTGCCATTCACGCTCGCGGTAAGTTCGACGCCCTTCATTCCCGGCAGCTTCATAAGTCGGGGAAGCTCACTTGCTGCGCGCACAGGATCCTGCAGCGGGAGCGCACCGAGCGCACTGATCCTCTCCGGATGCGCCTGGGCTGCCGCCGACAGACCTTCATTCTGCAGTCTGCACACGTCAACAGCCTGGTCCACCGGCAGAGTGTTCGGCAGCAGATTGACCCAGGGACAGAGCAGAACGTGATCCACCTGTCGCGACCGCGCCTCGTCGAGGATTCGGTCAATCCGCACGAACTCGCTCACGGCCGAGCGCAACACGCGGCCGCCAAGTTCCACCAGCTGTATTCCGTTCTCCCACCGCACCGAGGGCCGCCAGGGTTCACCCCCCGCCGCCGGTCGCGTCATCTCCGGAACTATCACGTGCCAGTGCGCATCGATGTTCATCAATTCTCCGCAGTACGCGACCACCGGGCCGCACGGGGTCAGGTGGTCAAGTGGTATGACCACTTGAGAATTGTAACATGACTAAATTAGTTGTCAATAATTTTCGTTCGTGGAGTCTTCCTGCCTTCCCGGTCAGGCAGGCAGCCTGGCGGGAACTACCTGCACCGAACCGGCAATGTCTGAAACTATGCGCAACAGTGAATCGGTGATGAAGCGTGATGCGATTCGATGAGCGGATATCACCGGAAAACGGGCGAGCTTTGACTCGATCCATGGCATAAGCGAAGTACCCGCGTCTGCAAAACGGCCGCTGAAGACAATCTCATCGATTCCGCCCATGGCGGCCTGTCCGGCACCGACTGCAAGCAACATTCGGTATCTGAGAACGTTGCGCGCAAGTCTGTTACCCTCATCGTCCGACTTCAACACTTCTCCAACTGTCGCTGACGGATCACCGAGCGCCCGAAGGCCACTGTCATGGGTCAGCAGCAGATCGATCTGCTCAGTTCCCAGTTTCAGAACCTGCGCAAGTGCAAGGATGATGGTGGGATCAATTTCGCCGCAGGTACTCTGTCCGGGAAGTCCTTCAAGCGGGGTCGAACCTCCTGTGACCATGACCGGGCGCCCGGACATGACGGCTGCAACTTCCGGCTGGGGTTCGAGGCAGATCGACAGGATTCGATCCGGCGCGCCGATTCCTGACGCAGCCTGGTGGAATATTCCGTGATAACCTGAACGACGAAGCCGCAGCGATTCGGCAAGCGCGCTGTCTATTCCGTAAGTTGATTCGCGTTCCGGCAGGTCGGCGAAGAACGCCGTCTCGAATATCAGAACAACTGGCACGCCTGAGTACCTGATTCCGCAAGCTTCAAGAAGCTCGAGCAGCGCGGGTATGTGCAGAGGAGCTCCGGGAATGAGTTTGTGCAATCGAGAGAGAACCTCGTCGTCGACCACGGCGACCGAACTGAACAGATGGCCGCCGAAGGCAACCCTTATCGCGATCCGATCAGGATCATGGTCAGCCGGGATCCTGGCGAGTGCTCCGGCAATAGTCGCGAGGGCCTCACTGTGTGTTCCGAAGTTCTCGACCTTGCCTGAGGTAGCGACGGTTCGATCGGTATCGTTCAGGTATTCAAACTGTATGCTGCGATACGCAGGTGCAAGTGACAGGATATTCATCTGATTCCTCCGCTGACAACTCTTTCCGTGAAGACCGTATATGACTGCCGTGCGATTGCAAGCTCTTCATTCGTCTGGATCACCAGGACTCGCACCGGACTCTCATCGGTTGCAATGTCGCGCGGGTAGACACCTTCATCGTTGTTCCGTGCAGGATCTACCTCAACGCCGAATGACTGCATATCTGCGCACATTGCCCATCGCACGTCCGGAACGGTCTCTCCAATTGTATCGGTGAAAATTATCGCCTTAGTCGATCCGACAACCGCAAGATAGGAACCGAGGTACTTCCGCAGCCGCCACAGGTAGACATCTTTTGTAGTTCGCGACGGACCGGCCACTTCGTCCTGTCCGGAATCAAGAATGTCACGGATATCCGCCGAGCTTCCGGAGAGCCCGAGTACGCCGCTCTTCTTGTTGAGGAGCTGCTCTACCGCGGATGCATCTCCGCCGCTTCGGGCAAGCAGGCGCATCACGACAGCCGGGTCAAGATCCCCTGACCTCGTGCTCATGAGCAATCCCTGTAGCGGTGAGTATCCCATCGTGTTATCCACGGATTTCCCGCCGACAATTGCACAGAGACTTGCTCCGCCGCTTCCGAGGTGGCAACTCACCGCGTTCAGCTCATTCATCGGTATGTGGAGAAACCGGGCCGCCTCCTCGGCGACAAAGCGGTGGCTGGTCCCGTGAAACCCGTACTTCCTGATCCCCATGTCCTCCCGCAACCAGCGAGGTAGCGGGTACGTATTCGCATATTCAGGGATCGTGGAATGGAATGAAGTGTCAAAAACAAGAATCTGAGGCATCGCCGGATGAAGCTCGGCGCAGGCATGAACGAGCGCGACGGCGGGTGGATTGTGTATGGGCGCAAGATGTTCGACCGAGCGCAACTTGCCGAGCATTTCGGAATCGAGGAGTACGGTACCGGGGAATACCTCCCCACCGTGGACGAGCCGATGTCCGATCATGTCCGGTTCAAAGTGAGTTGCTGTCAGCAGTTTCATGACTTCCACGAACGCGGTCCTGTGATCCGGCATGACAACCGTGTGGATTCGAGTTTCGCCGCCGGAGCGGTGTATGATCTGCGAAGGCTCAGTCGTACGCGGCCCTACCCGCTGAGCCTCTCCACCGGCGAGTTCAGCTTCCCCGGGCATGGCGATGATTCGGTACTTCAGCGAGGAGCTCCCGCAATTGAAGACAAGTACATTTTTGCTCATGGTGCGACCCCTATATCTCGTCCGAAGTCCAGCCGTACACCGGTATTCCGATCAGCCCCTGCACTATTACCGCCGTGCCGTACACCGCTTCCTCGAGCTTATCGATCTCGACGTACTCATTGCAGGCGTGCGCAAGCTCTTCCGCTCCCGGACCAAAACCTACCGTCGGCACGTTGAACTCCTTCGAGAGCAGGCTGCCTGCCGTCCCCATTCCGAACTGGCCGAGCTTCCACTTTCCCGGATGCACGCGCTTCCCTGCCGCTGCAAGCGATTGCTGTGCACGGACGACGAGCGGGTCGTACGGGTCGATGCTCCAGCCACTTGAGCTGTGACGAACGAGCTCCGAACGGCCGTTGTACATCTTTTCCGTCTCCTGACGTACCTGAACCTGTATTGAAGTATCTGGATCGCGTGCGACAAGAAGCGCACCTCGACGAATCTGGTGCAGTACATCCTCAACTTTGTCAGTGTTATTCATTCGACGATTCAGAGTAATGGTCGCACTCCGCTGCCCGCGCTCGGTTATGTCCTGAAAGCGGGGACTGCCGGTCTCAGAGGTTGCCCCTGTCGCCGCATCTTCTTCCTGGAACGAATCCATGAGCGCACTCACCGCGTCATTCACGTGAAAAGGATTGCTGCCGTTCAGTTTGAGTTCTATCTGTACCCATCCATCGTGTCCGTAATAGAGACCGAGATTTGTCGGTTCTCCGAGTACCGCATAAGTTGGCGAGAGACCGATGTCAGAAACGGTCTTCTTCAGGAACTGACGGATCCCGGTACTGCAACCGTTACCCTCTGCGGCAGTTGCCGCGAACACGAGATTCCCCTGTAGCGGGAGAAGGCTTCTCTTCAGCAGTGCTCCTGCGTACATCTGCGCCGCAAGTCCGCCCTTGCAGTCAGCAGCACCGAGGCCATAGATCTTGCCGTCTTTGATGTTTCCGGCCAGCGGGTCGGACTCCCACGTTTGATTCCTGTCCGCTTCCACGGTATCCATGTGCGAAGTCAGGAGCATCGTCGGCGCAGCCTCCCGACCGAGCAGTATGCCAACGACGTTGCCAAAGTCGTCGCGGAAGACTCTATCGTAGCCAAGCTCAGTGAGTTTCCGTTCGATCTTTGCGGCAACTGTCCCTTCATGGTAGGTCGTACTCGGGGTTGAAATGAGCTCCTGGGTAAAGTCGCGAACTCCACGTTTCAGACCGTCCAGCTTGTTTCGAAGTAAGGTGTACATTGTGTGCCTCCAACTATATATAGGCAAGAATCGTGCCAATTGAGTGAGGACAGCTATTTCATTCCAATACAGTTATTTAAACTCGGGGCACCATAGTTGACACTTCTCACAATCGTTTTATAATGAAATGGTAGCGTTTCAAAATAGAATGCGCTCCGAGGTTATTCATGAAAGTCGAAGATCTCTCACTTTCCGAACTGGTACAGTTTTCCGATGGCGAGGTAACAATTGGCGGTCGCCGACTGGTCCTGCATTCGATGGATGCGTTCGCCCAGTTTCGGCGAGACCTTATCGAGTCCGCAGGTGCTGATGGCGCCCGAAGCATCCTCACCCGGTTTGGGTACTTCTGGGGAGAGGCCGACGCGGCGGCAATGCAGCGGATGTTTCACTGGGACACGCTTGAGGAATGGCTCCGCGCCGGACCGCGTCTTCACACGCTTCAGGGAGTAGCAAAAAGTCACGTTGTTGCGCTTTCGATTGACGAGCAGGGTAAGTTCTACTGCGAGATGAACTGGTACAACTCCGGAGAAGCAGTCGAACATCTGCTGCAATTCGGTCCTGCTGCGCACGAGGTATGCTGGATGCTGGTCGGATACGCGAGCGGGTACTCGTCGCACTGTATTGGACGCAAGGTATTCTTCCTGGAGCAGAAATGCGCTGCGAAGGGCGATCCACTCTGTTCGGCAGTCGGGAAGGACTCGGATTCCTGGGGCAGCGAAATTGACACAATACGGCACTACTTTGAATCAGAAGACATTGCTCATAGGGTCAACGAGCTCAGTAAGGCACTGCGGATACAATCGACGGAACTCGAGGAACACAGACGTAAGCTCTCGCTCATTCAGCTCGGACGTGAACGGAGTTTCGCGGAGATCCGAAGCCCATCCTTCCAGCGAGTACTCGAGATGGCAGATCGAGTTGCCCCATACGACACAACTGTCCTTCTCACCGGCGAAACGGGAGTCGGCAAAGAGGTCCTGGCAGACCACATACACCGCCTTTCCGGGCGTTCGAAAAATCAGATGGTAACGGTGAACTGCGGTGCGCTTCCGGAGACGCTGCTTGACAGCGAACTTTTTGGCCACCGCGCCGGCGCGTTCACCGGCGCAAGCGAGGACCATATCGGTCTTTTCGAGCGGGCTGACAATGGAACAATCTTTCTCGATGAAATCGGCGACATCAGTCAGGCGCTTCAGGTCAAGTTGCTCAGGGTACTGCAATCGCGGGAACTCATGAGGGTCGGCGAAAGCACACCGCGAAAAGTGAACGTGCGGGTCATTGCCGCAACGAACAAAAACCTTGAAGAGGCCATGTCGGCAGGAACGTTCCGCTCGGACCTGTTCTACCGACTCGGAGTCGTTCAGATTCTTGTGCCACCACTTCGCGAACGGGTAAGCGACATACTTGCTCTCGCGCGAGTCCTGTTGCGGCGCATTGAATTACGCCTCGATCTGTCGCAGCTCACCATGGAGCCGAGGTGCCTCGACTTCCTCACTTCATATCCATGGCCGGGAAACGTACGGGAGCTCGAGAACGTGCTCGAACGAGCGGCCGTCATGTGTGAAAAGAACCGGATCCGACCGGAAGATCTACCGGCACACATCACCAGTTGGTCAGGCGATCCCGAACACGTATTGAGTACCACCCGGTCTCTTGCAGATGTGGAGCGTCATCACATCCTGCGGGTTCTCGAATCCACCGGTGGCAAGAAGGTTCTGTCAGCGCAGATCCTCGGCATAAGCACTGCAACACTGTGGCGCAAACTCAAGGAGTTTGCACTGGACGAAGCACCGGATACGCCGGTCAGATGAAGCTCCTTCTGAAAACGGGTATTGATTACATTCACCCTTACTGCTACGTTCTGGGCAAATGAGTATGCATCGAGCCGGTGGCAAGTTCACCAGATCACACACGACTCTCATAGAGGCCGCGGCTCCCCTTGTTGACCGGGCTGTCGAGCTTGAAGAAGTGAGCAAGGTATCACTCGGCATGATCAAGGTAATCGGGAAAGGGTTACCAAACATCAAGTCCTCCGCAATCAACGGAGGACTGAAGTACGTCGTGCGGGGAAATCTCGGGCGCCAGGAAATCTATATCTACACAAGCGATCCGGAAAAGACCCAACGTGCGCTCTCCTCCATCGAGTCCGCCTCGTGACGGCTGTCAGAAATCAGCGCCTGAAACCTCGACCTGAGTAACCCATTTCTGTGATTTTGAGCGCGTGGGTCATATCCGGCCCATTCGGGTTGATGTAGAAATCGTGTGAGAATCTCCCCGGAGTGCCGATAACTGCGAACCCGGCAAGCGTGCGGTTGTTTGGAATGGCACGGATGATGCAGGTATCACCTATAATGGTGAGATCGTAACGATAATTTCGATCGCGAGCCGGGTCAACAGTCAGACCTTTGACAAAGCCGTCCGGCGTATTCACGCCCTTTACCAGCTCAGCCAGTGTGCACATCCGCCCGAGTCCGGAGTCCTTGTCGACAACATCCCCTTCCAGATTCCAGATCGCGTAGACCATCAGAAAAGCGACCTGTTCGGCAGGCTTGAGCTCGGCCGAAGTATCCTCCGGTCCGTATTTCAGTACGTCAACTTTGGTCCCGGCAGGTACGGTCGCTGCAGCGCTTCCGGCCGCCTGCGCCTGGCAGAAGATCGGACCGGCGAAGGCGATAAGCAAAGCAAAAAGCAAGAATCTCCATCGTACGTTCATCCCTGTTCCTCCTGAAGACACCGATAGGACTCCGTGATCCATTCCACGGATGCAGAATACCACAAAGAGTCTATCCCACCGGGACAACGATTCGCAACAACTTTTTTGGAGGCACCTCTTCACGCTCGCAGATCCTTCCATTTCTTCGTTCGTGTTTGATATTCTCTATACCGGGTTAACAGGGAGAAGTTCAATTCATGAGAAATAACAAGCTCTTCATCCTTACCGGCGCTATGGGCGCAGGGAAATCAACCGTTCTCGCCGAAATACCAAAAATCGGAATTGAGTGTGTACAGGAACCAGCACGCCAGATCCTGAAGGAGCAACGATCGATTGGCGGAAGCGGCGTCCCGGAACGGGATCCGGGTATATTTTCCGAGCTGATGCTGTCGCGTTCCATGAACCAATATATCGAAAGAGAGACAACTGAAAAGACAATCATTCTGGATCGCGGACTTCCAGACATGCTTGGTTACGCCGAGCTATTCAAATTGAATCCAACCATCTTCGCAAACGCCGCACAATTGTATCGGTACAATCCGATGGTCTTCTTCTTTGAAGGATGGGAAGACATATATACTACCGATGATGAACGGAGAATAGATTTCACTGGAGCAAATGAGTTTGGCAATATACTTTATGACATATATGATCAGCTGGGATATACTTTGGTCACCGTACCCAAGGGCGCAGTAAAGGACAGAGTGACTTTTGTTCTTGAACATATCGCAGGAAACACTCAATAACTGTCGAGCAGCCACGGCGCTACCAGCACCCCGGTCTTGCGGAGCCGGTACTCGTCGCTCCAGCTCCATCCGGTTGTACGCCATGAGTCCGGCCCCCACCATTCGAGCGTGTCGTTAGCGTTGTGCACCGGACCGAAGGTGTTCGCCCGGTTTCCGTAGGCTGTCAGTTCTACAAGGTGTTCACCCGCATCGAGGGTGCCAAGATCTGCAACATAGGGAGAAAAGGCGATGCGGCCTGCCGCTCTGCCGTCGATCTGCACGCTCAGTAGCGGGTTGCGAAAGTGTGCCGCCTGCAGGAACCGGTGCCCGCTCTCCTGAACAGGAATGCGATATGTTACGTTTCCTCCATAAAAAGGAAGTCCCTGAGTAGTCCAGTCGCCGAAGGACAGCCTGCGAACCGGAGCGACAAGACACGCGTGCGTGCCGGCAACTTCCACACCGAAATCTCCGAGCAGATACATCCACTCTGCCCCGCTGCGACGTGTGACCGGAATGGTAACTTCCAGCACGGAGACCCCGCCCGGAACGGTCGGGAGCTCTACGGTGCCAATCGGTTTGTCGACGAACCAGCCTGTCGGGCGGCTTTCCACAGGCTGACCGTTGAACCTTATTTGCGCGGATGCTGCCTGTTCGAGCGCAAGACGAACGCCGACCAATGCGAGCTCCGACTGAATCCGGAAGCGAAGCGTAAGCGGACGACGGGAGGATGCGTCATCAGGTTCAACCCACGGCTGGGCCATACGCCCCGTACGGGCAGGCCACCCGAGCGAAGTGCGGAATGCATTGTCGATGCGCAGAATCTCTTCCACCGGATACCAGGGCGCCTCGGAAGAAAAACGGTATTCGGCCCGGTCGAGAAGCAGGACGTTCGGCTCCGACAGCTCGATATCGACCGGACCGCCGAGCCGGCGCGGGTTGCGAAGGTTGGCCAGAAGCGCAGCCTGCGAGACTGCCGAGCCGCGGCGCGTTCGCGGTGTGGCTTCGGTTTTGGCCATCATGTCCTCCGCCACGGTAGACGGTGGATCGAGGGCAAGGAGAACAGAATCGTGACAGGCAAGCTCGAAGGAGAGCTCACTGTGGCCGTCGCCGGTGCGGGTTTCGAGGCTGCGGTGGCTGCCGTCCATTGTATCGTAAAAGGTTACCGCGTAGCTTCCGGTAAGCCGAAGTGAGACAGTTTCGGCAGCAGGAAGATCCGGGTTCCGCGGCGCGTGCACATGACAGAGGAAGAGCCAGTGACGGTTCCCGTCGGCACGCAGCTGATAGATCAGATTGTCGTGCAGCCTGCCGTCGCTTCCTCGCACTTCCACATCGCGGAATGGTTCGAGCGCCCGGAGGATCGCCGCGCGTGCCATCGGCACACGGATCGAACGGTCGGCAAGGCGGCGCGGCGCGGGCGACTCGGCGGCAGAGATATAGCGTGGTGGTTCACCGATAACGATGAGCGTGCCACCCTCCTCACTGAATCGTTCAAGCAGCTCGAATGTAGTTGCGCGCAGGGTCCGGCATCCTGAGACGATGATCGCCTCGTAGCGCATTGGCCCAACTGCAAGCCGGCCGTCCTTAACCTCTGCTCGTCCCTGCAGGAGCGATTCGGCAAGAAAGTCGAAATCAAGCTGTCCGAAGAGCAGCCAGTCGCTCAGCGTGGAAAATGCCCCATCGAGCTCGTCCCGCTCAAGCGCCGTCTGCTCCCGCGGTCCCCAGGCGAGCCAGTACGATTCGATAGGATGCACGACGGCAATCCTCGCGACGGCGGTACCACGGGTCAGGACGGTATTCAGGCGGGCAAAGTGATCTTCCACCATCCGGTACTCCCGGAACCACGGCGACTGGAAGCCAATAGCCGCCGGGTAGTCCCGTTTTGCCTCCCCTTCCATCGAGAGCCACGAAAGGTGATGCACCCGCACCGTTACCCCGAGTGCGGCCTGCCAGTCGCCCTGCAGCTTGTGTCCGCGGAAATCGAAGTGCCATCCTGTTACCCCGTAGAGTTCGGAGAGAACCCCCGGAGCACCCAGCTGACGTGCAGCGCTCTGTGCCTGTTTGGCGGTGTTGAACTCGCGGCGGTCACAGAGCATATCGATGCCGGGAAGCTGAAATGAGCGATAGGAGCGCATCGCTTCGCCGAGCGCGGTGGTCTGCGATTCGAGAGTCGGCTCTTCCATCATGTGGCCAGTCAGCATGATGCCGTGCTCGGCGCACCAGTCGCCAATTGTATCGGCAAATGCAGAAGAAAACCGCTCCGCGACATGATCGTGGTAGCGGTAGCGCAGCAGACGCGTCGAATCGGGTTCGCCCTCCCAGAAGAGCTGAGGCAGCGAAGAAAGGAACCCCACGCCATAGGCGCCACTGAAGCTCTCCTCGAAGTCGTCGGTATAGGGGATGATGAGATCCCGCTCCTCCTCGGCAAAGCTGAGTACGCTCTTGTGCGCGAACTGCGGTTCGTCGCTGAAGATAGCCGGGATGCTCGTGCCGAAGTCTGCACCCACCGCTTTCCAGTAGGTTTCGTGCGTAACCTCCACGAATCGCCTGATCGCGTCTCGGGAAAGGGTGTTCACATACGCCTGGTTGTTGTACCACGGCTGCGTTGCCGCCATTTCGATGTAGGCATACCAGACCCGGTACCCCGGTCGCGCGGGTTCGGCCTCCGCAAGGAGGCGATAGTCTGCGAGGAGCCCCTTTTCCAGCCGGATCTCGAACCGCGCGAGCAGTCTCCCCTTTCCGTTTCGATCGATCATCGCACCGCGCAGCTCCTCCGGCTTGCGCGGTGCGGGCGCACGGGAATCACCATAAGGCCAGGGAGTAAAGACCAGGTAGCGCATACGGTATGCGGGATCCCGCGTAACAAGGCCACCTGCCGCACCGGAAGGCCAGCGGTCCTCATCGTAGAGCCAGCAGAGCATTGACCGCTGCTTCGCCCGCTCGTTACACGCGCGGATGAGGCCCATGAACTCGTCGGAAAGGTATTCGGTGGCAAGACCCGAGCGGCAATGGATGTGGAATCCACCCATCCCCATCTCCTGGAACTGATCGATCTGCGGCAACACCAGCTCTTCGGACAGGCGGGTGTTCCAGGACCAGAACGGCGCTCCGCGGTACTCCGCAGTGGGGTTCAGGAAAAGCTCGTCACTGAGCTCATGTCCGGCATTTCGTGGGTAGAGCATTGCGGGGTTCTCCCTTACATCTTGATGGATCCAGCGGTCAGGCCACGCATGAACAGCCGCATGGTAAAGAGAAACAGTAACAGTAACGGAAGCGACGCGATAGTATATCCGGCAAACATTGGCCCGTACTGCGCATTGTAGACAAACTGTCCTCGGAACGCCATGAGTCCGACGGTCAGCGGATACTTGTTCTGGCTATTGATCAGCACGAGTGGAAGAGAAATATTCAGGTAGACCCGTACCTCCGAATACCCGTCGATCCGCGCAGCCTCGAAGAGCTCCCGGCGACACTGGTTCCCATCGTAATCGTCGCGGTTGCGCGGGTACGATACGATCCGGCACACAAATCAGCGATTCCCTCTCTGTCCGGTATAGCTCCCTCGCATAATGCACAGAATAGACTCAGGAAGTATCAAAGGACGGCAAGAATGAGAAATCGCCATGTGTCGCGTTTATTGATGATTCTTTAGGTCGGTGCGACCGTATTTCCAGAACAGAGGGCGATCCGGATCCGTTCGGGAACTACATGAGCTGCCTGACTCGCAGGAACATATATTCATCTATCGTGTCTCAGCAGGTGTTGCGGTAAAGAAACAGGTCGTCGCGGTCCCCAATACCTACAATGGCATCGTGTTTGACCCGTCAGGCCAGGCGGCGAGCGGCAGCACAACTTGCAGCTCCTGTTGAACCACTCATCCGGCATACGCCTTGACGGTGTCCCCACTTCGGGAATGCAGGCAGCGGCAAATATGCAGGTTTCCGCGAAACCATGTGTGGCCGGAGTAGCCATTTCCGGAGGCCTGGGCCCAACAGGATGACGCTCAACGCCGCGCAGACACTTCTATATGTTGTCGAGGACCAGTCTGACGTTGTTTCGGTTATCGACACGAAGAAAAACAGAATCCTCGAATCCATACTGGTACTTCCCCGCGGATCGGTTCTGCCGGCAACTTTGGAGAAGTACAAGAGTGCAAATCCCGGGAAGCAGCTCTATGTGACAAATGGCAATTTGAACACCGTTGCGGTGATTGCACGTGGCGGTACAAATGGCGGCGATACGGTTGTCGGTCTCATACCCACCGGATGGTACCCAGACTCCGTATGCCTGAGCAACGACGGCAAATGGATGTATGTGGTCAATGGCAAGCACCATGAATACTCCGCAGCTGGTTGAGGCGGGACTCCAGAGCCTGCCACTGCCGGGTCATGATGAGCTGCTGAAACGTTCGGAACGGGTTGCCATCAACAACCGTTTCTCAAGTACAAAGAGCGGCGCAGACGCTGCGATAATGGCGGCAGTACGAAATGGCGTCAAGCACGTGATCTTCATCATCAGGGAGATTCTCAGGGAAGTTCTCGCACTCTTCCGGAAGTCAAACAGCACGTCAAGCTGCTGATCCGGATGGCCCGAGTCGCCAACAGCATTTGCATATACTGAAATGAGAAAGGGCTCCCTCGCGGGAGCCCTCGTTCAACGTGAGCGCAAATGTCAGCCTACTT
>DATKUC010000124.1:0-9101 GCA_035530835.1 Spirochaetia bacterium | reverse complement strand
CGAAATCTCCTGAGCGTCTCATTGAGCGATCCGGGGCTCGGCGCGCTCATCCGGGACACCGATCCATCGGAGGATTTTCGCCTGATAAGCTCACGCTCGGGCCTGCCGGTACCTGCGCTTCAGGAGGAAGGACATACCCACGCCCTGCATTCGCAGATCGATCCGGAGCGGGAGGCTATCCGACTTGTCGAGGAGTACACCGGAGGCGGTTACTTCGTCTGCTTCGGGCTCGGTGCAGGGTATCAGGTGCAGCAGCTGCTCAACCGTGCACAGACGAGCAATGTGCTTATCCTCGAAAGTGATCTGTCGCTTTTGCGCGCGACTCTCGAGGCAATTGATCTTCATGCGCTGTTGATCGATCCCCGCGTATCGATTCTGGTCGATCCTCAAGCTGCTCAGCTGCGTTCACATCTGCTCGCATCCTACTTTCCCTCGGTGTGCGGAAAGCTCTCCACCGTCTCCCTGCGCAGCAGAACCTCCCGGGCGGCTGAAACCTTTGCCGGGATGGCTTCAACGGTACGGCAGACTCTCGAGGAACTCGCCGACGATTTCGCGGTGCAATCCTACTTCGGAAAGCGCTGGTTTTCGAACATTGTCGCGAACCTTCATCTTGCGGCAGGCCGGTCGGTGACTTTGCCGCCGATCAGGACGGCGTGGGTTGTCGCAGCAGGGCCTTCGCTTGAGCGGCAGATCGTGCTGATCAAAGCGCGCCACCCGGAAGACGCAGTCATCTCGACGGATACGGCGATGCGCCCGCTGCTTGCCGCGGGGATAGTCCCCAGCCTCGTACTGTCGATCGACTGTCAGCAGGTGTCATATCACCACTTCATTGCAGGCTACCCGCAGAACGTACCGCTGGTGATCGACCTTGCCTCGCCGCCAGTCATTGCCCGACGCGCATCACAAATTGCGTTTTTCTCAAGCGGACACCCGTTCGCGCGCTACGTCAGCGAGCGCCTGCGCCACTTCCCGCTTCTTGACACCAGCGGCGGCAATGTGACCCACGCGGCGGTCTCTCTTGCCGATCGACTGGGAGCTCGCGAAGTCAACATAGCGGGGGCGGACTACTCCTATCCAGGAGGAAAGGCTTACGCTCGCGGCACCTACCTCTATCCCTTCTTTCGTGCCCGGTCGGATCGAATGAAACCACTGGAGACTCACTTCTTCAATTTCCTTATCCGCACGAACTCGGTAACGAAGGAGAAGACGGCGAACGGATTGCGCTACTCGACACGTCCTCTTCGTGTCTATCGCGATCGCCTTGAAGCACTGATCGACACCATCGGCGCGGCGGTTACCATTCTGCCTGGCGACGGCTTACCGGTAAACACGGGCACAGAGGACAACGGGATTTCGCGCAATCGACGCAAATCGACAAGGACGATATTCGCGGCCGGCGCGCCGGTTACCGACTGGGTTCGTTTTCTCAGCGACTACCTGATCGATATACGCGCGCTGCCTGGACCTGATTTGAGCTGGGGCCTCTATCACAGCTCGCTCACAGTCGAGCAACGGCTCATCGTAACCACGCTGCTGCCGGTCGCGGCCGCTGTCCGCCGCGAGTTAACGCGCAGCGCACCTGCATCCGATGACCCGGACCTCCCCGAACTCTTTCGGGCAACACGGCAGTGGATGGAATCGGTTATCAGTCGCACGATCAGGCGGGTGAATAACTGATGCCGGCGTATCCGACGAAGCTCTCCGAGCGATGGCTTGAGTAACTGCTCCCATACCCGCACAACACGCCCTCGCTGATTCCGTGCAGTGAGGCGTAGGAGAGAGCGGCAGCAGCGGCTCCTATTGAACAGGCGGCCCGCTCACGCGCAGCATAGGCAATCGAGGACTCCCCCGCCATTCTGAGAAGGAGATCGATCATCCCGGCATCATTTTTCTCCCGGACCCAGAGCCGCGCCCGTTCGCCACTGCCTGCGGGACTGAATCCATACTGCACGCCGTAATGGGTAAGGTCGGTTGAACCGACAACCACGACTCCGCGACCCGTTGCTTCCGCGGCCCTGAAAATCGCCTTGCCGAGGTCGAGTGACAACAGAGAAGCCGGGGCGCGCAACCCGACGATCCGGGCCTGGGGAAACAGGTACCGCACCAGCGGCAACTGAACCTCGACGGTGTTGTCGGGCTCTGAATCGGCCACGAGTGGTATCTCCCCGGCAATCTGATCACGCAGTTCGATATCCGCCCGGAGAGTGCCACCCGGCACCTCAAACTCGTCAGCCCGCAACGACAGGCAGGGCGCCGATTCGGGGAGGTGGCCGCCAATGATGACGACCGTCTCCGCCATACGGGAGAGTGAGCTCATTGCCGCAAAAGCAAGGTTGCCGGAGAAACGCCAGCCCGCATGGGGAACAACTATCGAAACGGCAGAGTGAGCCGGAAGCGTCTGCACCGTCGATTCCCATTCGTGGATCTGCCGGACAACATCAGACTCGCTGAGAGGATACCAGCCGGCCGGCAGCGAACGTTTTCTCAGGATCATACCTCAGTGTAGACCCGTGTCCGCAGTCTGAACAGGAAAAGAAAATGAGTTCCCATTTCCCGGATTATCCGTATAATGAGGACATGAGGCAGAGACTCAGTGTCGTATACACGATTGTGACTGTTGTCTTTTTCCTGATCCTCGTGGTTATCTTCGTTCTGCGTCTGAATGCGGTGCGGGATGAAAACCTGAGTCAGGCATCTGCCACGTTACAGGTCGCACGAACAACCGCAATCAGTGCGTTCGGGAACAATCACGTCACTTCCGACAGCTTCCGCAATGCGATGCGCGGCATAATTGACAGCAACTCCGCAATCCAGGTTCTGACGGTCTATTCGTACAACGGCGGTACCGAGTATCTCTGGGCAAGAGACAGATCATATCTCCCTTCCGATCAGCAGGATATTGGCCGCGTCGTCGGTATCCCGCAGTTTCAGTACAACAAACTGACCAGCATCCACATCACCGACAGCTTCGACGGTCCCGGGGCGAGGACCTATTTCGTGTCAGCGGTATTCACGGTAGTCGGGAACAGCGACATCTTCCCGCTGTTGCGCGACAGCCTGGTTCTCACGCTGCTGTTTGCCCTCGTCACGCTTCTGATCATGATCCTCCTCATGATAACCGAACAGCGTGCCCCTGCGGCAGTTCGCGACCAGGTCCACGGAGAGACCGGCACGAACGGCCACTCCACGAATGGTAACTCAAGCGTACACGCTGCTGCTCCGGAGGTGAACAGGAATCCGGTGAGTCCCCGCCCGCAGACACCGGAGGGTATCGTTTCGCCGCGAACCGGACTCAGCTATCGCGAGCACCTCGACCGGCGGCTCACACTTGAACTCGAACGCTCGGCGTTTCACGAACAGGATCTGTCGGCGCTGCAAATCCGCTTCCCAGGTTTGCGAAAGCGCACCGATCTCTACGCACCGGCGGCAGGACTGATCCTTTCGCACTTCACCTTTGAGGACCTCGCCTTCGAGTTCGATGACGAGTCATTCTTCGTTATCCTTCCGAACACCGAACTCACTGTCGCCATCAAGTCCGCGGACACGTTCAGACGCGAGACTCTGCGTTTCGTCCGCGAACATCAGATCGACCCGCCTCAGGTAGGATTGAGTTCGCGAAACGGCAGAATCACCGAAAGTGCGCAGATAATAAAAGAGACGCAACAGGCAGTTGCCAAGGCGGGCGAGGATCCGAACAGCAGAATCGTCGGCTTTCATCCGGACCCACAGAAGTATCGCGCGTTCGTCTCAGGAAAGATGCCTGCGGATGAATGACGGTCACGCCGCCTCAGCTACTTCCCTGATGCGGCTGGCTGCTGCTCGAGATCATCAATCGGTTTCAGAAGCCGCTGCAGATACCATCGGCTGATCACGTACACGTATGGTTTTCCCGCACTATCGGTAAAGACTCCGGGACCTTCCGGCTGCACGTAGAAGGTATCCTTCCCCGCGCTTCGGCCGATGTTCAATATGTATGTGCTTCCGGTACCGGTGGTTGCTGTTACGCGTATTCCCGGATGTGCAATCCCGCTTTCCACGGCGCCCACCGCGGCAAACGAGCTCCCCTGAAGTGTGACAAGCTCACGGGATACCGACTCCACCTGCGGCTGGTCGAGCGGAATGGAAAGATCCCCCTCGAAGAACCAGGTGTTGGGATCAGCATTCGTGGATCGTCTGGCAAGCCGATATCCCCGGGTACGAATCGACGCAGGAAGACGCGGATCGGGCTTCCCCTGAAGCACGACAAGCCCACGCTGCGCGCTATCGATACCAGGGAGAAATGCGACATCAAGCTCCTGCACGTCGCTGTAGGTGAGATTTGCCGGAAAGAGCCGCAGATCGTACCACCCCTGCGAACCGGACGCGAGGTAGAAGGCAAGTGAATGATCTGCAAGATAGACCGCCGGATCGTTGCCAATTCTGATATATCCGCCGCCCACCTCATCCTTGCCGTAGTACAGTGTCAGCGACG
Organism: Spirochaetia bacterium; assembly: GCA_035530835.1. Classification (GTDB taxonomy): domain Bacteria; phylum Spirochaetota; class Spirochaetia; order DSM-27196; family DATKUC01; genus DATKUC01. Next base: position 4,630 of record DATKUC010000124.1, on the reverse strand, counting down.
GACCGCCTGACTGGATCACATCGATCCGATACGCGTCAGCGTTGTCCAGTTTGAAGGTGCTGTAGAGCGACGTGCTTTCGGTTACCGACCGGATAGTCTGGAGAGTCGAAAGGTCAGACAGAAAGTTCGTGACCTGAGTCGGTTCAGCAGGATAGACCGAGGCGCCTGACTTTACCGTCCAGTTGCCCACCGTCTGTCGGTTCAACTCAAGTGTTGTTCCGGCATGTGTTACAGTCACCCGCGAGACCTCGGCCGGCCGCAATGATGGGAATACCGATTGAGTAATCGGCGCCAGCCCGCGGGCCTGCAGTGACGAGAACGCTCCGATGATGAGCAGAAGTGCGAGAATACCATTCGCGACCACAAGTGAGATGACTCTCTTTCGGAAGTTCATCATGCATCACCTCGGGGAATCTCGTGGTCGGTAACCGATTCGAGTGCACGCTGTCGCCTGCGATACATCCGCGCTACACCGAACAGAATTATGGCGACGGGAATGAGATAGATATTGAGGAACTCGGCCATAAACACGGTAAACTGCCTTACTGCCGGATTCTGGATCCGGTCCAGCCGCAGATCGCGTATCGCACGCGTTCGGATGGAGAGCAGATCTTTCTGGTTCGCAAGCCACTCGGCGGCATTCTGCAGAAACTCCATGTTGTAGCCGCTGTTTGTGTACTGGACGAGGTCACTTGCAAATTGCGAGTTGCCGACCACGATGATCCGCGACGAATCTGTCCGTGGGATGATTTTCGTCCAGTCGCGCTTTACCCCTGCACGGGTCGGGATTGATTTTCCGGCGAAGTAGCTGTCAAAGCTGCCCTGAAGCGTCGCTGCCACTACGAAGGGCCCGGGATTCCCGGAAGCATCCTTTCGCAAACCCTGGCTGTTTGTGGGACTCGTGACAAAAGGAGCATTCATCAGCCACGAGCCTTCGGATGTGCTTGCGAGTGCGGCGGTGGCAAGGCCGCTTCGCTTCTCCAGCGTGAGCGGACTCGCCCAGTAGAGATCGAAGCCGGAAAAGTGCGCGGTGATCGGATTCGCCGCGTCCACATTCTGCGGCAGGATCTGAATCCACATCGGATAACGCTGCAGAGCCTGCACTACCACGTTACCCTGCGGTCTGCGAATCGGGATCTGCAGGTCGTGCGGGTCGAGGACGATCTGCTGTCCGACGGTGACGCCGAGGCCTTTGAGCATCGACAGGACCGGCAGGCTTCCGGACGCCTGCGCGTTCAGATTTCGCTGAAGATCCACCTGTACCCCGTCGACCGCGAAGAGCGCCTTTCCGCCTCCCATGATGTACTGATCAATGGGAAAAAGGTCAAAGTTATCAAGGTCGCGGCCGCCAATTACGAAAAGCACCTGCACATCACTCGGGATAGTTTCTCCCGGCTGGATCTGCCGAACGGCGAATGACCGCGAAAGCTGATTGCCGAGCAGTTTGTAGTTCTGACTGAGCGACTCTCCGGTGTCACCGAGGATTATTCCGAGAACCGGTTGTCGGTTGTCGATCAGGTTCTGAATCGATGAGGTGAGATCGTATTCGAGCGTCGCAGTATCAAAAACGAGGGGGATTGTGTGGGTGCGATCGAGATAGCTGATGAGGATGCCGCTGTACACGGTTACCAGGCTTTGCTGGTTCTGCTCGACGACCCGGATTTGCTGCGGAACAATTCCGTCCTGCTGCGCCTGCGATTCGAGATGCGCGGTTGCAGGATCGACCACCGAAACCTGCACCTTACCTCCGGATCTCGCCGCATACTCGTACAGAAGATCCTTGATCTGGGCAACCTCCGGTGTCATTCCATTCAGCCGGTCAGAGAGGTAGTAGGTGATGGTCACCTGGTCGGGAATCCTGCTGAACAGCTTCACCGATACCGCAGAAATCGAGTGAATATGATTTTCAGTGATGTCGGCCCGAAAGTAGTAGCGCAGTGAGCTGAGCGCGGCCAGTGCTATGGCCACGGCAACCAGCGACACCAGTATCTGTTCCTGCCTCCTTCGTGTCATGCGTGCTACCTCCACTTCCGAAAGACAAGCACTTTCATGTTCATGTACAGGAACAGGAACGCGACGAGAGTGTAGAAGAGCACATCCCTCGAGTCGATCAGGCCGGTGATGAATGCCTGGAAATGATAGTCGAATGAGAAATAGTTCAGGAGTGCGGCGAGGCCCGAAGGTACGTCGACTACTGAATTGATACGGTTCACGATAGTGAGGAACAGCAGTACGACGACACTCAGAATGAACGCGGTGATCTGATTTGTCGAAACCGAGGAGATGAAGAGTCCGACTGAAATGCCGGCGGCTCCAAGAAAGACCAGACCGATGTACTGACCGGCTATCTGACCGTGCTCAAAGTTGCCGAGCCCCGCGACTGTCAGAGGCACCGGAATCGTGAGCGCGATCATGATCACAAGCAGAAAACCCGCACCCAGGAATTTGCCGAGCACCACCTCGGCTTCGGTGAACGGTAGGGTCATGAGCAGCTCCACCGTGCCGAGTTTGTTCTCCTCGGCCCACACCCTCATTGTAATAGCAGGCAGCAGTACAATGAACACCAGCGGCATGATCGCGAAATAGACGCGCAGACTCGCCACGTCCTGGGCGACAAACTGCTCAATATAGAACAGCCAGACCGAAGTAAAAACCAGGAAGAAGAGGACCGCGATGTATGCAATCGGCGAATTGAAGTAGGTCCGCAGCTCCTTTCGAAAGATCGTCAAAACGTTATTCACCGCCTGTCTCCCCACCCTTGCTGATCCCGCCGGTGAGGCGCGTGAAGATGTCTTCCAGACTGACGCGCTGCGGCGTCATTGCAACTATCTTGTGTCCCTGCGCAACAGCCCAGTCAAAGATCGCCTCCCCGTTGTCCTCCGACGGATGCATCGAAAGCCGCACGGTGACCTCCCTGCCGCCGGATGGAGGATCAACCGACATCACCCGGCTCACTCCCGGAATCATCCCGACCGACTGAGCGGTGACGGGCGCATTCGACACCCGCAGCTTCACGATCATGACATCCTCCCCCTTCAGGCCACGGCCGATCTCTTCGGTGGTCCCCTCTGCGACAATTCCGCCCTGATTCAGGATCATCACCCGATCACACATCGCCTCAACTTCCTGAAGGATGTGCGTCGACAGGATCACCGTCTTCTGTTTGCCGAGGGATCGGATCAATCTGCGGATCTCGAGAATCTGATTCGGGTCGAGCCCGCTTGTCGGCTCATCGAGGATGAGAATCGCCGGGTCATGCAGAATCGCCTGAGCAAGACCGGTCCGCTGCCGGAACCCTTTCGAAAGCTGGGAGATGGGCCGGTTTGCAACGCTTCCGAGACCGCACTCGTCGACTGCCCAGTCGATCCGCTCTCCGCGCAGGGAGGAGACCGAACCCCCATCGCCACCTGGACTCCGCTTCGGATAGCGTGCCTGAGCGATGAAGTTGAGGTACTCGAGCACCGTCAGGTCGCTGTAGACCGGTGCATTCTCCGGAAGGTAGCCGACCGATCGCTTTACCCCGAGAGGATCGTCGTAGATGTCGTGACCGTTCAATGTGACTGTCCCGGTTGACGGAAAGTGATAGCAGGTCAGTATCTTCATGATCGTCGTCTTGCCCGCTCCGTTCGGCCCGAGCAGCCCGACGATCTCACTTTCACGCACCTGAAACGAGACGTCACGTACCGCCTCGAACGATCCGTACAGCTTCCCCACATGCTGAACGTCGATCATGAACCCACCCTAGTCTTCATACGGAATGGCAATATTCTGCCGGTCGCGAGTCAGGAACGATTCAGGAAAGTGCTCTCTCGCGTCGTGCAACAGTTTCTTCAACTCCCGTTCAGTATAGCGTGGACTGTAGTGAATCAATCCCATCTTCTTCACCCCGCCGGCATTCAGCGCTATCCGCCCCGCATCGTCCGCGGTCATGTGCCGCTTTGAGTGCGCACTGTCGGCAAGCTCCCGCTCGAACATGCCTTCACATATGAGCAGATCCGAGTTCGCAACCTCCGGTCCGATGCTTTCAATGGGAAGCGAGTCGGTCACATAGGAGAACTTCCTGCCCTTTCGCTCCCCGCCCATGACCTGGGCAGGCGTCACTACTGCGCCACCGTCAGCCTCCACAGTCTCGCCGTTCTGCAACTGCGACCAGAGAGGCCCGCGGGGAACCCCGAGTTCAGCCGCGCGCTCCGGATGGAATATCCCCGGACGCACATCCTCCTCGAGCGTGTAGCCTACGCATACTCGCGAATGCTTGAGCGGAAACGCCCGCACGCGAAACCCGTCACCGTTGTATACGATCTGAGGCTCCGATGGGTTTTCTATCTCCTGCACGATGATCTCATAATTGATGTACATCTCGAGAATCTGTCGATTCATCTCGACAAACTCCCGAATGCGCGGTGGTCCGATGATGTACAGAGGATCATCCCGTTCAACCTGCGCCGAAAGCATCAAAATGCCGGCGAGACCCGTTATATGGTCTGCGTGCGTGTGCGATATGAAGATAACCGAAATCTTCTTCCACTTCAGGTTCAGGCTGCGAATCGACACCTGGGTGCCCTCTCCGCAGTCAAAAAGAAAGAGCTCACCTTCACGACGAAGCAGGACCGAAGTGAGATGCCGCCCC
>DATKUC010000123.1:0-4644 GCA_035530835.1 Spirochaetia bacterium | reverse complement strand
ACGGGAACCGATTTCGTCTGCGCGATATGTCGCAGCGCATCAGCTTCGCAGGGGAACAGGTTCGGTTTGTCGACCTTCGAGTTCTTCATAATGAGCGAGCCGCCCGCCGTTGTCAGGCGAAAGATGTGATTTGCAGCGCCGCTGGTGAGATATTCGGCGGATAGCACCGCAGTACCGATGATGCTGCCGACTTCCTCGAGCAGTTGCCGATCAGGATGCACCGTCGTTGCATCACCCGTCATGCGCTTCCCCATCGGAAATTCCGGAAAGCTCATGGGTGAGGGCGAGCAGAAAGTCCCGGTTGTCCGCCTGCACGTAGCGCATTCGGCCTCCCATGCGGCTGAACGTCTTGCAGTACCGCAGGTAGTAGGCGGGATCGGTCGGCGGCGGTTCACTCCCGGCATCCCAGTCCCAGGTCGATTCTGCAAGGTCCGCTACGTAAATGGCGTGATTGGCGATGCGCGTGCCATTCCGGATTGCCAGATTCTGCGCCATCGACATCGATTTTTCAAAGATCATCGGGGACATGACTGCCGAGCCCACCGAGAGATAGACGCCATCTGAAATACGGCTGATGCTATCGGCAAATGAGAGGAAGTCCCGTTCGGCGGTTCGCCCGATCGCTGCTCCCTGGTTCATGGGATGGGTGTAGATGATATCGTGGCCGAACATCGGGTGACCGGTGAACGGTACCTTGAGTCGGTAGGCAGCAGCCTGCAGCCCGTATGCGGCATAGGGATGGGGAACCGCAAGGAAGCCAGGTGAAAGCTCAAATTGGCGAATCACTGCGAGCAGGTCGAGCGCTGCGGCTGCATGTAGCGGATCAGTGGGCGCGGAGTCAGCTGCAATGCGCAGCAAAGTCTGCTCCGAGGGGATGTCCAGCCCCTGACGTGAAACGAGCGCGCCGACTGATTCACCGTAACCAAGCCCTTCGTAGGCTCCGATGTTGATTGCAAGGTTGATGTAGAAGCCGGTCTCCTGCCAGATGCCGAACTTTCCCTCGGCGACGTATCTTCGCACATCCTCGCTTGAAGCGCCCTGGTAGGCGAATTCCCAGTCGTGGATTATGCCGGCGCCGTTTGTCGCAAGGTGGGTTACCCATCCATCCTCGATGAGTCTGATGAGAACCGGTGACAGTCCGTTCTTAATGGAGTGCGCGCCGAATGCAAGGACAACCGAGGCCGAACGTCTGCGAGCACTTCGAATATCGGCGGCCGCTTTCCTCGCTGCATCTGCAGCGTCCGCACTCAGCTTTTCCGGGCGGGCGGTTACCGCGACATGTTGCGTACTGATGTTCACCTTGTTCGCCCTGCTGCCGAGCGGCTCGATATGCAGGAGATTGCGGTCGAAACGCGGTGTGCTGTGAGTGGTCGGGCTGTCAGCTGACGTGGACGCCTCCAGTCGAACTCCGCACTATAAACGGCATGTTCAGCTGCGTACGTTCGGGAGCCCGATCGTCCCCGGCCGTTCCGATCATACGCACCAGCCGATCGGCGGCAGTTGCGCCTATTTCGCCGAGCGGTTGTCTGCAGCTTGTGACCGGAGGATCAAGATAAGGTGCAAGCGGAGAGTCGTCAAACGAAATGACCGACACATCGCCAGGTATCGAATGGCCGAGCTCCTTTATCGCCTTGTAGACGCCACCGAGCAGAAAATCGCTCGAAACAATGATCGCCGTCGGTTCCCTGTTGCGGCTGAACAGGCGATAGACTCCTTCGGCACCACCCTGGTCGTTCCAGAGCGATATGTCCTCTATTATGAGCGAGGGATCCGGCTCGATCCCTGAGTCCTGCATTGCGTCCCGGTATCCCTTGAGTCGGTCCAGGATATTCGTGTAGTTAAGCTGTCCGCCGATAAACGAGATCGCCCGATGGCCAAGGCCGAGCAGGTACTCCGTCGCGGTGCGCGCGGCCTTATACGAGTTGCACTCAACCACGTCGACGGGTATGTCCGGTTCGCAGCTGTTGATCACCACGCAGGGAATGTTGTGATTCGATATGATCTGATGGTAGTGCTGATTGAACACCGGTTCCAGCCATATCACCCCGGACAGGCGATTCAGAACCCGCACGTTATCAAACATGCTCTGTTCCCGTTCGATCGACTCAGTGTGGATGATGGTCGTAATATAGCCTGACTCGTAGAGCTTTCGGTCGATGCCGTCAATAAGATGTGCGTTGTAGTAGCTTGAGAGCCGGTGCCGGTTAAACGTATCAACTACACCCACCAGCTTCAGGTCCGCGCGACCCACCAGCGTCTGGTAACCGAGGCTCTGCACGTACTCGAGCACCCGTTTTCGCGTCTCCTGCTTGACGTCGGGTTTGTTGTGCAGTACCCGGGAAACGGTTGTGACCGACAGCTCGAGAGCCTCCGCTATACCGACCAGTCTCAATCTGTCAATTGCCATCGCTTCCTCTGGTGAGATGCATCACCGAATTCTATCACCCGCTCTCAGCCGTGTAAAGAAAGGAATTTGACAATACCGGAAAATTCACGGTATAATTCCAGAAATCGAACAGAATTGATCGGAGTCAAGTGTGGAGCAAGCGCCGATTCGTCAGTATCGCGACGAGGTCGAGAGTTATCTCAGGGGTAAGCTCCTGCCATTCTGGCTCGAGCGGAGCCGTGACACGCAAAACGGTGGGTTCATAACTCATTTCGACCGTGATGGGAACGATTCGGGCGAGGACGAAAAGAGCCTCATTGCGCAGGGCCGAATGCTCTACACTTTTTCGAGTGCGTTCCGTGCGGGGTATGGTGCGGTCTGCGCCGAGTATGCCAGGCACGCTGCGGACTTTCTCATCGACAGGATGTGGGACCGGGTCAACGGCGGATTCGTGTGGATGACCAATCGGAAAGGAGTGGTCGTCAACTACGACAAGGTGGTATACGGTCAGAGCTTTGCGATCTACGCGCTGAGCGAATACACGCTTGCTACCGGGGACCCCCGTGGCCGGCAGTACGCCGGACAAACGTTCGACCTTCTGCAGAAGCACTGCACCGACACGATGTACGGTGGCTACTTCGAGATGTTCGACAGTGAGTGGTGCCTCGCGGGCCCCGGGAGTGCCGGCGGCGATCGAAAGACGCTCGATGCGCATATGCACCTCATGGAAGCGTACACCACGCTGTACGAGTGCACGAGAGAGCCGCTTCATCGTCGCAAGCTGCTCGAGATCATCGCGATTGTTACCCGCCGGTTGCTTCATCCGAAGTATGCGACAGGTATTCCGCAGTTTACCGCCGAGTGGGTTCAGGCTCCCCAGATTAAGTTTGACATAGTGTGGGGTTGGGATCGATTCAATCCGGACGGCGAAAAGAGCAATCCGGAGAACAATACCAGCTACGGTCATAACGTTGAAATGGCGTGGCTGCTCATGCACGCGCTCGATGTCCTTGGCCTTCCCATCGATGAGTTCAGCGACAGGATTCGCACCGCAGTTGATCACGCGGTACGGTATGGCGTTGATCCTGAGTACGGCGGACTCTATGTCGAGGGTGCGCACGACGGTCCTGCGACTGATCTGCAGAAGGAGTTCTGGCAGCAGTGCGAAGGGATGATTGGTTTCCTCGAAGCGTATCTTCGCTTTGGCGACCAGCGCTACCTTGCCGCCTATGAGTCAGTACACCGTTTTATGTTCACGAAAGGAATCAATTTCGCGGTCGGCGAGATATGGCCGCTTCTTACCCGGCAGGGTGAGCCTATTTGGACGCACATGAGCCATTCCTGGAAAATCAACTACCATTCTGTGCGCGCGATGATTCAATCAAAGTTGCGCCTCGACAGGATACTTTCGCTATGACCATTACCCCAGCGCAACTTGATGTACTCTTCGCCTCGCTGAAACAACGACGCTTTGCGGTAATTGGTGATTTCTGCATTGATGTCTATCTCTTTCTGGACGCCAACGGTTCTGAGGTGTCAGTCGAGACCGGACTGCTGACAAACGCGGTCAGCTCGATGCGGCTTTCAGCCGGGGGCGCGGGCAACGTGGCCGCGAACCTTACCGCAATGGGCGCATCTGAGGTTCTGGCGTTCGGGATTCGCGGCAACGACCTCTTTGGTCGCGAGTACGAACGGATGCTCACGGAAATCGGTGTGAAGACCGGCGGTTTTCTCGTGCAGGACTCAGGCTGGGCAACTTGTACCTACACCAAGCTGTATGACGGTGCAAGCGAGCAGCCGAGAGTCGATTTTGGAAACTTCAACACACAGAGTGATGCATCCTGCAGCGCGCTTCTTGCCGCAATCGAAGCTGAGCTCCCGCGGATTGATCTGTTTCTGGTGAATCAGCAGCTGGTACGCGGTATCCACACGCCGGCGTTTCGCGCGGGTCTGACGGATATTGTTCGTGCGCATCCGGAAAAGAGGTTCATCCTCGACGCGCGGGATTATGTGGATGACTACCGTGGAATGATCCGCAAGTTGAACGACGGTGAAGCTGCCCGTGCCGCCGGATTTCCGACTGAAGATGGGTCCTATCGCAGGATCGACACCCTTACGCGTATTGGACGCGTTCTGTACGACAGGTGGGCGCAACCGCTCATCATTACCCGGGGAGACCGCGGCAGCGTGCTCTTCGACGGAACAGACGTTCTGGAGGTGCCCGGGCTTCATCTGACGCGGCGAATCGATACGGTAGG
>DATKUC010000122.1:0-2963 GCA_035530835.1 Spirochaetia bacterium | reverse complement strand
CCCTCCTACATGCTCGAGCTGCTTTTCCGGTTGAAGATCCGCGACGCGATGACCACGCACCTGGTCACTGCACAGCGGCAGGATTCCCTGCGCACCGTGCAGGAACTCATGAAGCAGAATGCGATCACCGGTGTGCCGATTGTCGACGGCAAGCGGCTGCTTGGGCTGATCAGCGTCGATGACGTCATCCGTGCGCTTGACGACGGGTATATCGACGAGAAAGTTGGCCCACGCATGACGCGCAATCTGATTGTGCTCGAGGACGACATGCCGCTCTCATTCGGCATCTCCTACATGGAAAAGTATCGATTCGGAAGATTTCCGGTACTCAACAAAGGGAAGGAACTCATCGGCATCATAACGAGCAGGGACATCATCGTGGCGCTCCTGCTTGAGATAAACCGCGAGATGGAGAAGCTCGAGCAACAGAATCTGCCCAATCCTGAAATCACAACGGGAAGAACACGGAAGGTGTTCCAGACGCGGAAATTCGATTTCGAGAACGCCGGCAAGGCTTCTTCGGCAATCAAGAGGATTCTGAAGGACAAGAACGTCGACGCCACGGTGACGCGGCGAATAGCGACGGCGGCCTACGAGCTTGAGATGAACCAGGTGGTGCATTCCACCGGAGGAAGACTCTCCTTCACGCTCGACAGCGATCGCGCAGAAGTGGTCGCAACCGATTCGGGCCCGGGGATCGAAGATGTGGAACTTGCCATGAAAGAGGGCTACTCCACGGCGACCGAATGGATCAGATCACTCGGATTCGGGGCGGGTATGGGACTCGCAAACTCGAAACGGGTGTCCGATGAGTTCTCGATCGAGTCTGAACCGGGTGTGGGCACAACCGTACGAAGCATTGTCTACCTGAAGGGGAAAACGGATGAAAATCAGTGAAATGAGTCAGTTCATGAACCTGGAATGCATCCAGAGCATCTACGATGATGCAACTGTTGCCTCGGCGTACACATCTGATCTTCTCAGCGACGTCATGGCCAACGCCCGCGAGCATTCGGTACTGATAACCATTCAGGCGCACAAAAATACGATCGCCGTGGCAACGCTGGTCGAGATCTCCGCAATCATTGTCTGCAACAATCGACCGGTTCCCGAAGACATGGTCGCAGCTGCCCGGACCGAACGCATCTGCATATACACAACCGGCGACAACCAGTTCACCGTCTCCGGCAGGCTCTACGCCGCACTCCGCACAGGTTGAGTTCCACCGCTCATTCAGCGGCGCTCACCGCTTCCCGGCACTTTCCCGTGAACACTTGCACCGGCTGATCCTCCACCGTATAGTGATGCGAAGACAGACTGATGCGGCAAATCCAGATCGACCTTCACATCCACTCCTGCCTCAGCCCATGCGGCGATCTTGAGATGTCCCCTGCGCGTATCGCTCGGGCAGCCGCATTGAGCGGCCTTGCGATCATCGCGCTCTGCGATCACAACAGTGCTCTCAACTGCCCGGCGTTTTCCCAGGCGTGTCTGCGCGAAGGAGTTACCGGGGTCTTCGGTCTGGAGATAACCACGAGGGAGGAAGTTCACGTGCTCTGTCTGTTCCCGACCGTGGATGCTGCACTTGAGATGGGGGCCCGGATGTACGAACTGCTGCTGTCCGGCCCCTACGATGCTGCTCGATTCGGTGATCAAGTCTATGTCACACTCGAAGAGGAGATCACCGGAAGCGTCGAGAAGCACCTCATTGGAGCAGTTGATCTCTCGATGGAAGATGTCGGAGCAATGACCCACGAACTCGGCGGACTGTTCATTCCCGCGCACATCGATCGAAGCGTTTACAGCGTCTCATCGCAACTCGGATTCCTGCCGCCGGGAGACTACGACGGAGTCGAAGTTTCCCGGCTTCCCTGCACGCTTGAAACCTACGGATTGCCGATCCTCCAGGGCTCGGACGCCCACTTCGTCGACGATATCGGCTCACGATTCACGACTATCGAAGTTGCAGGCTCCGCATTTCCGGATCTTGCCGCCGCACTTCACGCTGGAGCCGTCGTATGGTAGGCGCTCGTGCAAAAGCCGCTCTGCTGTTGCCTGCCCTGCTTGTACTCGCACAGTTTCAGCTTTTTGCATCAGGCAATGTGGAACAGGCTCCCGCCGTTGCGCAGGACCGGGCTCCTGTCGGGGACAGTGCGCCGTCTGCGGCAACCGCTCGCGTCACCGTACAGTACGCCACCGGTTTCACCGTGCGCTACTTCCCGAACTACACGGTGGTAACAGTTACCCGGCCCTGGCCTGGTGCGAGAACCTGGTACCGCTACGTACTCGTTGAGCGCGGTGCCCCGGTGCCGGTAGCGGCCTCGGTTGCAGCCGCGGCTGACACCGCACCTAACGAACTTGCACAAAAAGGTGTATCGATCAGGACTGAACTCATCCGCGTTCCCATCCGCTCGGTTGTGACGATGTCCACAACGTTCCTCACGCCGATTCAGGAACTCGGTGAGCTTGCGACGCTGCGCGGACACGATCAGACCCGCTGGATCTACTCGCCGCAGGTGCGAAAGCTCGTGAGCGAAGGAAAAGTTCGCGATGTCGGAAACGGATCGACTCTCAACACCGAACTCATTCTCGCACTGAAACCCGACGCGATGTTTGTCAACGAGTACAGTGGCGAGGGGGACAGCTACGCAACCGTGCGTCGCGCGAACGTGCCGCTGGTGGTACTTGGCGACTGGGACGAGGAGACCCCCCTGGGTAGTGCCGAATGGATAAAGTTCATATCCTTGTTCTACAATCGCGAGCGTGAAGCGAACTCGATATTCAACAGGATAGCCACGGAGTACCAGGATCTGAAAGCCCGTGCGGCCGAAACCCGATCGCGCCCCACGGTATTCAGCAACGCCCCGTACCAGGGGCAGTGGACAGTACCCGGGGGAAGGAGTTACGCCGCCCGGCTCTTTTCGGACGCCGGCGCACACTACGTCTGGGCGGACAACGATTCT
>DATKUC010000121.1:0-6665 GCA_035530835.1 Spirochaetia bacterium | reverse complement strand
ATCAACAGGATCGACAGTACCGTCACAACCAGACTGTTCTTGAAGTATATGAGGAAGGTCCCCTCCCGCAGAACTGACGCGTAACTGTCGAAGTTCCAGCGGAGAGGCAGAGAGAACGGATCCCGGTATATGTCGAATTTGAATTTGAACGAGTTGACAATCATGGTCCACAGGGGAAAGAGCACAACAGCCGACCAGATAACCAGGACAATGTGCGAGCCGACGTTCAGGCGCTGCCGGCGAATGGAACCGGAATGCAACTGATTCATGTCGATGACCTCTCCGATTGTGTCAGCCGAAGCACGAGGGCCACACCGGCTGCCAGCATGATGAAGGTGACAGTTGCAACTGCGGCTCCGACCCCCGGATTTGGAATGCCAACCGGTGCCTGTCCCGCAATTCCGAGACGATAGAAGAGTGTTCCAATGAGATCTGTGGCGTACAGGGGCGCTCCGTTCGCGTCCTCCATCGCATACACAACGTCGAATGCGTTGAAGTTGGCCACGAACGTGAGAACGGTGACAATGCCGATAACCGGTCGAAGCATTGGCAGTTTTATGTGCCAGAACTGCTGCCAGCTGGTTGCGCCGACGATCTGACCCGCTTCCAGGAGATCATCGGGTATGTTCTGCAACCCTGCAAGGAACATCATCGTCGGCATTCCCACCCATTGCCACGAGGAGACCAGAGACACCGCGGTAAGCGCAAACCGACTGTCCCCGAGCCACGGGAAGGCAAACTGGGACAGACCTATGTGTTCCAGTATGATATTCACAGCTCCCCACTGCGGATTGAGGATGAGCTTCCAGAGGTATCCGGTAACCAGTACCGCGAGCGTCGCCGGAATGAATATGATTGTGCGATATGCGGATGCACCGCGAAGTCCCTTGTTCATCAAAATGGTGGCAAAGTAGAGTCCAAGCGTATTCTGAACAGCCATGTTGATGAAGAAGAAGTACCAGGTGTGGAAGAACGCGCCCCAGTATTGTGATGAGTAGTTGGAATCGGTGAACAGGCGTATGAAGTTATCGAAGCCGACAAAGTTGTTCTGATTTGTACCTGGCTGATTTCCCGTGGTTCCAAAGAAACTGAGACGGACTGAGTCCAGAAGCGGATATGCCATGAACACGGTATAGATCGCCAGCGCCGGCAGGATGTACAGCATCCAGTAACCGCCGGATGTCGCAAGTGGTAGTCGTCGTCTGATCATGAGCTACTCATCTCCTTGTTGGGGAAGCAATGTCCGCGGGCCGGAGCCCGCAGACATTGCGCGAATTTAGCTCGGATTAGGAACAGGCTTATACCATTTCGCAAGGCCGGTTGAGAGGTTATCCGCTGCCTGCTGCGGGGTCATTACCCCTTTCAGTACGCTGATAACGCCGATCTGCAACAGGTTGTAGCCGGACGGTGTCCCGTTCATGAGAAGCGGCCAGGGAAACCGTACGTCGGTCGGATGTTCCCTGGTGAGTGCAAGAAACTCCTGTGCGTGCGGGTCCGAGATGGTGACCGGGAGATTGATCATCGGGAAGAAACCCTTCGGCAGGTACTGCCCCTCTGCCGATGCGCCGGACTGCGTGCACAACCAGGCAAGAAAGTCCTTCGCCTGCGTTGCGTATTTTGTCTTGCTGTTCATTGCCATGCCGGAATCCGGCTGGAAGATCGAGTAGGTCTGCTGGCCGGCAGGCGCCGGCGGAGAGAACACTCCCCAGTTGAAGCTCACGCTCTTGTAATTGTCGATACTCCAGGAGCCGTCGAAGTACATTGCTGCCTTCTCGGTCGCAAACAGCGCACTGGAATCGTTATATGAAAGCGCCTCAAATCCTTTCGGCAGGAACGGCTTCAGCTGCAACGCTGCCTGATATGCGGCTACCATTTTCGGGTCGTTCCACGGGGTCTTGCCACTCTCATACGCGAGCCTGCCGTCCCGTCCGCCGGTGAAGTCCGGCAACAGCTGGCAGAAGAACACTTCAAGTATGTCCCACTCGTCGCCAAGTGAGTTCGCAATAGGGGCGTAACCCGCGTCTTTCAGTTTCTGACAGGTGACAAGGAACTCGCTCCAGGTCGTGGGCACCGTCACCCCGACCTTGGCAAAGATGTCCTTGTTGTAGTAGATGCCGTGTGAAACTGCGAGGAACGGAATTGCGAAGGATTTCCCATCGCTCATCGCCCAGGGAGCTCTGGTCGCTTCCGGGAAGTTTGTCTGCAGACCCGGAACGTCAGAGACGTCAGCGAAATATCCGTCGCTATAGAGCGAACGGCCCGTATCGTAGGAGCGGGCATACATCAGATCGGGGCCGGTTCCGCTGGCCAGTTGCAGACGCAACGTTGCGTTGTAATCCGGTGGATTCGTCGGTTTGAAATCTATGGTAACACCCGGATGGGACTTCTCGTACACTCCGAGAAATGCCCCGGCCTGCTGTACATCGTCAGTACGCCATGAGCCCATCGTCAGCTGCACTTTTGGTGCGGATGCCGTGGTCTCCTTCGTTCCGTTCGCATACAACGCCGTCGCGATGAGCATTGCAGCAGCTATGAAAACAGATGACTTGCCTCTCATATCGCCTCCTAGAACAGAGATAGCGAAGTGTATCGCCAAATGTGGGAATCACATAGTTACAACTGTAATGAGGTTTGTACTTTTCTTGTACTCGGTTTGTACTGGTGAAGTGATTTTGAATGTTCGGGTAACTGTCAATATAGCAGATATTCTGTGATTTCGGAAGTAGTTTGACCCAAAAAGATCGTCACCGCTGCGCGAGATTGATCACGACAATTGCCCAGGTGTGCAGTGCTGGAAGCGTTGTTGCTACAACTTCCGCCAGTTCGCTTTCGCGCCTGTTCGTGGCGCTGTTCCCGGCCGTATCGGCTGATGACAGGAAGTCCGTGGCAAGCGAAAACGCGAGCGGCTGCGGGCGCGCATTTTCGATGTCCGGAGACGCAGTGAAGATGCCGGTCACCTCGGTCGGAATACGAGCCTGAATGAAGAGATCGGCGCGCGGCTGCGGGGTGTTCTGCCCGACGTTCCACTCGTCGGTCGCAACTCCGACCAGATTAACGAAGGTCAGCAATTTTCGGGTGGTTGATTCCCTGATGGTAACCCAGACCATTCCCGCTTCGCCGGTCTGTGACAGTGGCGCCCCGGCGACCATGTAATCCGGGAAGTCGACTCCCAGGTGGGAAGTTGTCACGTCGGTCATGGTCTCATCGAAGAGGATGTCGGTGTAACGAATTATGAAATCGTAGTAGTTGCGAATCTGTCTGAGGAACCGGGGGCGGGCAGTGGCATGGTCGACATAATAGGCCTGCATGAGCAGTCCACCCTCTTCGCCAAGAAGCAGGTGGTAGCCGCCTGCTGTCGTAATTACCGCGGTTGCGAGCAGCGCTGCCTGCTCGGCGGCAGCCAGCTCTTCTTCGTCCGTGGCACGTTTGAACGGCTCGAGGTAGGCTGCGAGGATCACCGGCTTGCCCTTGCCGCAACGCCTGCCCAGCGTGATGAGCTCGACGAGATGGTGATAGCGGTCGAAGGGCTTCCAGACCTCGATGTAGACCGCATTCTGCGGTGCTGCGCCTGTCGTTTCGACCGGCCAGCCGCCGACGTTATTGAAAATTAGCGTCCGCTCTTTGCCGAGTCGCTCACGAGTGCGTTCAATGAGGTGCGGGAACTCCTGATCCAGGAAGATCAGTTTCGCTGCGCGACTGGTTTCGCTACTGTGGGAAAAAGCTGACTTTGGAAATCCGTAGGTATCCATGTGAATGCCATCAAAACCGAGCTGTTCGGTCACCGCATGAAATTGTTCCACGATGTGCCGACTCCACTGCGAATCCCTGCTGATGTCCATGATGTAGAAACGATCGATGAAGCAATAGGCCGCGCCGTTCCGATGGTAGAGTGCCCAGTCCGGGTGTGCATCAAAGAACTCGGAGGTGGCGGCGTAGACGGCTCCATAGGCAATCGCGCGCATACCGGCATCATGACAGGCGGCGATCTTCTCCCTGATCACCTCCAGATCGCCTTCCTTTCCCATCGGATCGACGTACCGCGTGGCTGGCGATATGAGTGTGTCATGACGGTACATCCAGTCGTAGAACTGAACGTGGTTGATGTGGAGTTTCGTGAGGAGCTTCACATCGCCAATCCGACCCAGCTCAGGGGAGGCGAAGTCACTCAGGAAACCGTATCGGATGCGTGAGTTCGGGTCAGCCGCAACGTCGAAGGCGGTCGAGACTATCAGGCTCGAGGTCGACAATTCCGACTCAGCGGTGGTGCTTATCGTGAGGTCGATCCCAAATGCAGCGGTCAGTTCCGGGCGTCCTTCCAGTGCAATCGAAAGCGTTTGCAGTCCTGTCTCTATACGCCGTTTCTCAGCGATCGACAGTACCATCTCATCGAGTCGTGATAACACAATATTGATGTATACAATTTGCGCATCGCCACGATTGACCAACTCGAGAACAAGGTTGACTGGTTCGTCGGGACGATATTGCGCCTTGTCACAGAAGAGATCGCTGATCTGGATGCCGAACCCGGGCTCGGCGCGGCTGGACTGCGGATTGTTCATCCTTTGAGAGCTCCTGTGGTAATGCCTTTGATGAAGTAGCGCTGGAATACGATGAACATGAGAACGGCCGGTGTTACCCCAATCGCAGCCGCTGCAGCCATGAGGTTCCAGTTAGCCCCGTACTGTTGAAAGAAGAGGGAGACGGCGAGCGGCACGGTGCGCATCCGCTGGTTCTGGAGAAAGAAGACCGCCTGCGCATAGTTGTTCCAGATGCCCAGCCCCTGGAGAATTATCACGGACGCCGTAACCGGTTTCAGGAAGTGAAACGTAACGCGTACAAATGCGCCAATCCAGCTGCAACCGTCGATGATCGCCGACTCTTCGATCTCCCGCGGCATCGAGCGCACAAAACCGGTGTATAGAAAGACCGAAAACGGCATTGCGTTCGTCGCGAGGACCAGGATCATCGCCCAGTGCGTGTTGATACCGTGAATCCGGATCATGAGAGTGTAGAGCGCAACCGTGTTGATGATTCCGGGGATCATCATCGCAGAGAGGAAGATGCTGAATGTCGCGCGGTTGAAGAAGCTCGGAAATCGTGAGATGGAAAAGCCTGCGGCACTCGCGAACAGGACGACAATGAGAACCGCGCCAACGGTGATGATGGAGGAGTTGACAATTGCAAGTCCAAGGGAGGAACTCTGCCATGCCTGAAGGTAGTTCTCCACATGAAAACCGGGGATGAGGATCGAGCCCCCCGCGAAACCTGCGCCCGGTTTTCCCAGTCCCACCGTGATAAGCGTGTAGAACGGGATGAATGACAGCAGCGCAATAAGGATCACCACAGGATAGCGCAAAAGATTGATGTGTCCGCTTTTCACGCTCATGTCAGACCTCGTACTGTGTTCGCCGCATAAGGCGCAACGCGATGGCAACCGGAATGAGGATGATGATGAACAGCACGAGCGCCACAGCTGTTGAGTACCCCGTCTGACTTCCGTAGACCATGCGCAGGATGTAGATACTCAGGGATTCGGTAGAGTACCCCGGCCCGCCGTCAGTCAATGAGACGATGATGTCGAACACTGAGAGCGATCCGATGATATTGGTAATGACGTTTATCCGGATTGCCGGCGCAAGAAGGGGAATGGTCACGTAGCGAAGTGTCGCGAAGTATCCTGCGCCCTCCACCGTGCTTGCTTCGTACAGCTCCTGGGGAATTGTCTGAAGACCGGCGAGGAAGATCACCATGGTCATTCCTACGAACTGCCACACATTCACGATCACGACAACCGCCATAGCGGTGTCCGGCCGATCCAGCCAGTTCCCTGCGACGGACAAGCCTATCTGGTGCAGGGTCTGGAAGAGCAGACCGCGTTCAGGCTGAATGAGCAAATACCAGATGTAACCCATGATGAGCGGACTGATTACAGCCGGAAGGTAGATGACGGCGCGTACGACGCCCTTGCCGGCAAAACTGCGGTCGAGAATGAGCGCATAGATCAGCCCGAAGAGATTCAGAAGTGGAGCGCTTCCGACCGCGAACAGCACCGTGTTCTTCACGTCCGCCAGAGCGCGCGGATCCGAAAAGAATGAGATGAAGTTGCGAATGCCAACGAAGCGCGCTGCAGAGATCCCGTTCCAGTCAGTCAGGCTGAGGCCAATGCTGCGAATCAGTGGATAGAGGAAGAAGACCGCAAACAGGAGCAGAGCGGGAACTGCCATGTAGCGGTGCGCGTTTGCGGTTATCCGATCGATGAGCGTTCTTCGGTATTTGTTGGGTGCTTCGATTCTCACGCAGTATGATTCCTATTTGCGGTGAACGCTCGGACCGGGCCCGCGATGCAGGTCCGATCCGAATAGTCGTTTTGAAGCCATTCCACTTAATTGTGTGCAGAGTTCCACGCCTTGTTCCAGGCGTCCGCATACGCCTTCGCGAAGTCGGTCGGGCTCTTGTACTGTCCAATGAGAAGTTCCTGGACCATTCGTCCCGCATCGTCTCCGGAGAATCCTGATGGCCACGGCGTGAAGGGGATGTTTACCCCGACTTTCAGGGCTTCGGCAACCTGATCCTTGATTGGACCCCAGTCAGCATTGACATTGGTGAATGCAGATGGTTCTTTCAGCAACTCACTGTAGGATTTCTGATTTTCCGGGCTGAAAAGG
>DATKUC010000120.1:0-31624 GCA_035530835.1 Spirochaetia bacterium | reverse complement strand
CCTGAAGGAGCCAGCGAGAATAGCTGGTTGATAGGCTGGAAGTGTACGTACGGTAACGTATTTAGCTGACCAGTACTAATACTCCGTGAGGCTTGACCATATTCACTGTTCACCCCTTCCTTTAAAAGTGTGAGCCTTCTGAGGGTTCACCTCCATCTTCCTGAATCTATGTTCACCGACCCTCGCACCCTGTGCGACGTTCGGTGACCGAAGAGCTCCCGCGGCCCGGCACTGACCTGAGGCGGCCGCAACGCTCTTTGAAAAACGAGTAATTAATAGCCTGGTGACCATAGCGGAGGGGTCACACCCGTTCCCATTTCGAACACGGAAGTTAAGCCCTCCTGCGCCGATGGTACTGCCCTGTGATGGGGTGGGAGAGTAGGTCATCGCCAGGCTTTTTTTTTGCTCCCAGCTCTTTCACGTCGGTTATCTTCTTATCCGAATCATTATTATTTTCCCTTTGATCTCTTCGTTTTGAGAGACGCTTGATCAAGCGGCATGGCTGAAGTATCCTGTTGTCCATCGCACAGGAGGATACATGGCCGAAGAGGACCGGCAGCTGCAACTCGTGACGTTTCAGCTGGGCGAAGAGCAGTACGGAATCGATATCATGGACGTTGAAGGAATCGTAAAGATCGAGGATGTCAGATCGATTCCAAACGCGCCTCCGTATGTAGAAGGCATCTTCAATCTTCGCGGAGACATTATTCCGGTTATCAATCTCCATCGACGGTTTCATATCCGAAGGGCGAACCTTTCTGAGGAAGACACCTTGCTCAGCGGGTTTGTCATTATCAGCATTGACGAAATGCAGCTTGCAGTCATCATCGACAAGGTTTCGCGAGTTGTGACGATTAACCGGGACGACATCCAGCCGCCACCGGAGATGCTATCCGGAATTGGTGCCGAGTATATCGAAGGGGTAGTCAATCAGGACGGCACTTACCTCATCATCCTGGACACGCGACGACTATTCAACATCCGTGAATTGCAGCAGCTCAATCGTATGAGTGACTGATTTCAATACAAAGGCAATAGAGCACCAAACAATGTCAGTTTCAGTATTCAGACCTACAATTCGTCGTCGGGACATGGACGCCGTACTTACGTGTCTCGTCTCGGACAGCATCGGACCGGGAGTGCTATCGCACCAGCTCGCTTCGGACCTTGCCGCCTATCTTGGCGTCGAGGCGGGAACCTGCGTACGGGATTACTCAACCGCTATCGGACTTGCGTTCGATGCCGCGGGAATCGCGGCGGGTGATCAGGTTATCCTTTCGCCGCTCGCTCCAGGGGTATATCGCAAAGTATTGGCAAGCAGGGGGGTACGGGCGCGACTTGTGGATGTGGATCCGGCAAGTGGTTCACTTACCGCAAAAGCTGTGCAGGAGTCCGGCATCCTTGGCGTAAAGGCCATTATCGTGCACTACACTGTAGGCATTATCCCGGAAATTGAAGCACTTTCAGGACTGGGTCTCCCGATGATCGAAGATATTTCGGAGGGTTTCGGGGGGATAACCGCTGACAAGCGCGCAGGGACGTACGGTCAGTTCACCATCGTGGGGCTGGAGCCGGAGCACATCGTGACAGCCGGCGGAGGAGCGGTTGTTCTCGCGCGGGGAAAGCACGAGAAAGCGGAGCTGAAACAGGCTTCAGAGAGGCTGCCGCGCGAAATGATACTGTCTGATATGAATGCGGCGCTCGCCATACAGCAAGTGAAGCGGGTCGAGCAGTTTATCGAGAAGAGGCGTGAAATTGCGGCAATCTATCACCGCGCAATCATGCGCGGCAGACACAAAATGCTCATTCAGCCCGGAGAAACTGACAGCGTTTACTTTTCCTTCGCGGTCGTACTGGCAAATGGAGCTCGCGAGGTGATTCAGTACGCGCGCAGGAAGCAGGTTGAGACCGTGCGCGCGTTTGAGTCCTCCTACCTTGCGGCTATGCTCGTGGAGATGTCAGCGGATCCTGTGGCAGACGAATCGAAAGCAGAGGAACAGATTGCCGACGTGGATTCGGGTTCAGCATCGGATCAGACCCCCGGTCCTGCCGAGCGACTGGTCCAGCCTGAAACCGGTGAAGGGACAGACCGCGTGACCGAAGAGACCGCTTCCCGGCACTTTCCGAACGCTCAGAGTCTCTATCTGCGCTGCGTTCTTTTTCCTCTTTATCCCTCACTTCCCCGGAAGGAAGTCGAAAAGATCGAGCGAGTACTCACGACTCTTCCATAATCAGCGAATCTTTACGCAGGAGGGGCTGTATTGTATAGTGTAGCGATCTCATGGCAGTAGATATTAAGCGCGTACTGGTCATTGCGAATCTTCAGAAAGAGGGCGTTGGAGAGGTCGCGGACGAGGTTCGTGGCTATCTTGAGTCTCGCGGAATAACTGTTGTTGTTTTTGGCTATCGTGGCAGGCCCGCGCAACCTGCGCTTGAGCAGTTTGACCTTGCCATTTCCCTCGGCGGTGACGGAACGGTGCTTTTCAGTGCCAGAATCCTGTCATACTCCTCAGTACCGATACTGGCAGTAAATCTTGGAGACTTCGGCTTCATTACCGAAGTTACCCGTGAGGAGTGGAAAGACGCATTTGAGAAGTACCGCAACGGAGATCTGGGAGTTGGCGAGCGACTCATGGTCTCAGTTGTCGTGGAGCGCAATGGCCGTGAGACTGCGCAGTTCACCGGCCTCAACGACACGGTGGTCTCATCCGGCGGCATTTCAAAGATAATAAAGCTGTCAGTTACGCTCGGGAGTTCGTCGGTAGGACGGTATCGGGCCGATGGAATCATGGTCGCGACACCAACCGGATCGACGGCGTACTCTGCAGCCGCGGGTGGACCGATACTGCATCCTGAGATGGACGCAATGATTCTCAATCCCATTTCTCCCTTCACGCTTTCCCATCGACCACTTGTTGTCCCTGCCGACGAACTCATCTATATTGAAGTTGAAGAAGATCAACGCACCGACGTCATACTGACCGTCGATGGACAGAGTGTATTTCCCCTGCTGCCGCGGGACAAGGTGCGTGTCTCCCGCGCAAGAACCCGGGCCCGCATCATTCGTTCGGATGTGCGTACCTTCTACGAAGTACTGCGCGCAAAGCTGAACTGGTCGGGCGAGCCCAAACACTGAAAGGCAAATATGATCGAGGAGTTGTCAATTCAGAATTACGCCCTCATTGATCGACTCTCGCTCGAATTTTCGACCGGGTTGAACGTGCTTTCCGGCGAAACCGGCGCCGGCAAGTCGATCCTGGCGGGCGCACTCGGACTGCTGCACGGGGCGAAAGGTGACTCGTCAATCATCCGAACCGGCTGCCAGGAAGCGATGGTTTCCGGTGTATTCCCGATAACTGATGAGAGTGACGCTTCGGTCTGGCTTGCCGAGCGCGGAATTGCGCCGGAGGACGGGCGGGTTATTATCCGTCGCACCGTCAAGCAGGGCGGACGCGGCTCAATCTACATCCAGTCAGTACCGGTTACCCGCAGCGACCTGGAACTATTTGCAGCCTGCCTGTTCGACATTCATGGACAACACGAGCATCAGTCACTCTTTCTCGAAGACAATCATCGCAGAATCCTCGACCGGTACGGCAACCTCGAGTCTGCGGCGAATGAACTGTATACACATTTTGCAGCGCTTTCCGCTTTGAAGAAGAAACTCGAGCGGCTTCTCACCACCGAACGCGACCGCCTCCGTGAAGCCGATATTCTCGAGTATGCGGTTCGCGAAATTGCCGAAGCGGCGTTAGTTGATGGGGAAGAGGAGGAGCTCGAGAATGAGCACTCAATTCTTTCCCAGCACGAGAAGCTTTCGGCGTATCTCGACGACGTCCACGCAGCGATGTCAGAAAATCGGGGCGGCGCGCTTGCACTGATCAGGCAGGCGCGACAGTCAATGGACAATATTACTGCAATCGATGCAGGTCTCGCGCCGATTGCGAAGCGGCTGGAGGATCTGTTCTTCGAGCTTGAAGATTCGGTGAACGAGGTGAACTCCTATCGCTCGTCGATCAACTTCAGTCCGGATCGACTCGAAAAGGTTGAAGATCGGCTGTTGAATATCCATCGCCTCCAGAAGAAGTACGGGAACTCCATCGCCGAGGTGATCGAGTACGGACGCGAAGCGCAGGAGCAGCTCGCAAGTATCGAAAACTGGGATCAGGACAAGGAGCGGCTGCAGAACGAGGTCGAGGCGGCCGAGCAGCGGGTGCTCGCGGAGGCTTCAGCGCTATCTGCTCGCAGAAAAGCGATCGCGAGAGAGCTCGAAGTGAATATCGAGGAGATACTTCGCGGTCTGGGAATGCAGAATACTCGCTTCTCCATCGCGGTAACACAGCGACTTTCTGAAAAAGGGAGCCCGACTTGTGGACCGTACGGACTCGATTCAGTCGCGTTCCGTATCGCGCCAAATGCAGGTGAGCCGCTCAAGCCATTGAAGGAGATCGCTTCAGGGGGTGAGATTTCCCGGGTGATGCTCGCTATAAAGACAGTACTCTCCCAGACCGATCAGATCGATACCCTCGTGTTCGATGAAATCGATGCAGGCATCGGCGGCGAAGTTGCCGTATCGGTGGGCCATCATCTGCACGAACTTTCCCGTTTCAAACAGATACTTTGCATAACCCATCTTGCTTCCATCGCCGCGCGCGCCGATAATCATATAAAGGTGGAGAAGCGCGAAAAGGACGGTCGCACCGTGACTGAGATTGCAGTGGTTGAAGGAGATATGCGCGTGGAAGAGATTGCGCGAATGTTGTCCGGCGACCGAACCGGTGAGGTCTCGCGCACTCACGCCGAGGAACTTCTTCACAAATTCAGCATTCCCTGAGGAAGGTGCCGAGGATGGGCAAGATCTCCGCCGAAGCGAAGAGCAGGTATTTCGAAAAGGTCAAAGAGTACAAGCAGACAATTGACCAGTTCGCTCTGCGCGAGAAGAATCTCCTGCTCACTTTGAAGTCGGATGAGTCAGGCGGCGCCTACAAGAAGTTGACGCTTGCCGACGAGCGACTGAATCTTGCGTCATGGTTTCTTGTGCTGAACCGAATGTCGGTGGCTCTGCTGGGTGTCAGGAACGACGCCTATCTCAATGACGCTCGCAAAAGCTGTTACCAGAGCATCATCTTCCTCGAAGACGTCGTGACAAATCTGATTGATGTTCCATTCTCAGACTATGAAATGCAGCTGCAGTCAATCGAAGGTTTCGAGGATCAGAAGCGCTTTCAGCTGATGCGGAAACTCGGATTCACCATACAGACTGTTGAGAGCGACTTTGGCGAGAACTCGAAGTGGCGGTGGTCCTTTGTTGAGCTGGAAGGACGCTTCGCGGCAATTTCCAAGAATCTCATCAATCTGAAGACGATAATCGCCGGGCTCGACCCGCGCGTGGACGGGTACAAGGAGCGTGTCGGTCATCTCAACCTTGCAAAGGACCTGCTCCAGAAGGCTGCTGACCGTTATCGTGAAAAGTATGAACTTTCGACGCTGCGTATGGATGACTTCAAGCTGGCAATCGCATATCTGTCGGCGCTACGCCGTCTTCACATGTTGCTCGGCGAGGCAAATCAGGCGGAAGTGGTGAAACGCAAGATAGACGTGTGGCGCACGAAGATGGAAGCTGATGACAAAAAGGCCGAGGCGAAACAGCCGTAGATCTATCGATTCGCCAGATCGTGCAGCGTGTCGAACGGGAACATATCCCTCATTTCTGCGCGGATGAATTTGCCGTCTTTTCCGCTGAAGTAAATTGGAAACTCGGGCGATACGAACTCACTGATGACCTGTCTGCACGCCCCGCATGGTGAAAGCGGTACATCCGAGTCCGGCGAAAAAACCGCAATTGCCACAAACTCCTTTTCGCCACTGGTGAGCGCCGTGAAGAAAGCCGTTCGTTCCGCGCAGTTTGTGACGCCGAGCGAGCGGTTCTCTACGTTTGTCCCACGATAGATCCTGCCGCTCGCGCCAAGCAGGGCTGCCCCGACTCGGAAGCGTGAATAGGGTGAATATGAGAAGCGCGCGGCCTCCTGCGCTTCCGCCTGCAGTTGTATGATGCTTGGTTCGGTTTCAGACACAGCGCCACTCCTCAACCGCGTTTCGTTGACACTCCAATATTCGATAGTATAGTATAATCCGGCACATGAAAAGCGGAAGAACAAGGCTGGTACACTCTCGGTGAAGGCACGACGGATCTACTTCGTTTTTCTTGCCCTCCTGCTTCTGGCCTACGTGGTGATCTTTCCACGCCAAACCGGCAAAGAACTCATAGTAACGCAAAGATGGGCGACTGCGTTGCCGTCTCTCCTTCCTTCGACGGAAAGAACCGGCGCAGGGACCGGATCAGCCCAACTGTCGCAGAGTAATCCCGCTCAGGTCAGCCCTTACATCAACGCATCGGCTCCTTTGGGTCCGCTGCATGCATTCCGTCTGGGAAATCTGTACGGTTACATCGATGATTCGGGAGTTGTTCACTATTTCGGACAGGCGAAGTACGGGCTAGCACTGGGAAGCAGGAATTTCATCAACTACCCGCAGGTGCCCCACGGGCTGACCGTCGAGAATGTCGAAGGCAAAGAGATAGCAACGATCGATCAGAACGGTTATCCGATGTACGTTCAGGACCACCTTTTCGTGCTGAGCAGCCAGGGAGATGAAATTACTTCCTGTGATGCTTCTGGTAAAGCTTTGTGGAGCAAGCAGATGGGAGGGCTCATTACCTCCGCCGATTATACCGATGGTCTCACGGTGGTGGGACTGCTGAGCGGCGAGCTCGACGTGTTCAATGATAAGGGCGACAAGGTTTTCCAGGCCGCTTCCGGTACCGCGACGATGCCGGTGATTCTTGGTACTTCAATCGCCCGCGGCGGCAATCGACTCGCGGTGGTCTCAGGTGTTGCGCCGCAAATTGCAACAATCTATGTGAGAACCGATGGACGATTTATCCCGGTCGACACGCGCAGGCTCGCAACCGATTTTCGCAGACCCGTACTCGTGCAGTGCGTCAGCAATTCATCGGTGTCAGTGCTCGAATCGAACAACGGGGTAGAGGTTGTGAATGCAAACAATCACACGTCCTACCATGTGGAGCTTCCCGGACTGATGAATACTATCGTACCAGATCTCGTTCAGGACCTGGTGATTGCAGGAAGCATTGAAGGAAAGCCGACTGGAAACAGTTCTACTCAGAATCAGGGAACGTCGTCTGAAGCGCATATTGTATTCTTTCTCCCGGACGGACGTCCGGTGCTGCACTTTGCGTTTACCACCGATTCGCTCTCACTTCAGGCAGTTGGCAACGGCATTTTGTGGGGAGCGAACAACGCCATGTATCGTGTCGAGTTCTCGGTCGGGTGATGGCGTGCGAATCAAATCACCGGTATTGAAGCCGCTGTATCTGTCTCTATTCCTGCTCGTCAGCGTCTGCTCAGCCTACACGTGGCAGTGGCCCTTGAGTCCGGTCGTACTGGTCCACACCTTCGGTGATAACGACTCCGGCAGGTTCCGACTTGGCGACGCGCTTGCGGGGGCAGACTCGAAAGTAGAGTCGGTCTCCTCAGGTTCAGTCGTCTACAGCTTCCAGAGTGGAGGTCGAACTTCCGTTCTGCCCTCAGTACTTGGCAACTTTGTAGTGGTACAGCATCCTGACGGATTTCGCTCGATTTACTCGCACCTGGCTACGGTGAACCCACCTTCGGGCAACTTCGGACCCGGAACCATTCTCGGTTCGACGGGCATGAGTGGAATCGCGCAACATGCGGGTCTGGATCTGAGAATTGTGGATATGAAGCTCCACCGGATGGTCAATCCAATGGCTGTGCTTCCATCTGTTCGCGATCGACTCTACCCGGAGGTCCACGGGCTCTACATCCACGCGTCCGGCACACCCTATACGCCGATGGCTGAGGGTATCGTCGTCCAGCCGGGAAGATGGGAAATAGCCGCTGATATCGCGGATCAGGGGCAGGGCAGTCAACTACCCGCACCGGTTGCGCCTTTCGGTCTGGGGCTGGAGCTCGACGGCAAGCAGATTACGCATATTTCGCTTGAATATATCTCACTGAAGGACGGGGACCTCTACATCGATCGCGATCACAGATGGGACTTCAAGGCACTCTACCGTGGTCCGTTCCTCTATAATCTGGGAGAGGTCGTTCTCGCGGCCGGGCCGCACACTTTGAGAATCCGCGTATCCGACTTTGCAGGCAACGAGACGGTGATCGACAGGCACATTGTCGTTGCTGCGCCGGCGCCCAGTCCCGCGCTGCCGGAGCAAGGTGCCGTTCCGGTTCAGCCGCCAGGAGGTGCACAATGAAGACCTTTTCAATGAGCCCCGGAATGCAGGAGGAGATGATACCGACAGCCTGTCCGGTGTGCGGTGAGAGTCGCACGCTGCCCGGTTGGGACTGCGGCGCTTTCAAATTCGCGCGCTGCACCGGATGCGGACATCTCTATCAGAATCCGCAGCCGCGATTTTCCGACCTGCGTGCCCGATATGGCACTGAGTATTTCTCTTACGAGCTGGATAACGACGCGAACTTCTTCGACCTCATGCTCAAGGGGCTGAAGGATGCTGGCTTTTTCGAGATCGAACAGGCGGTTGGAGACCAGCGCAACTTTCTGGATATCGGGTGCGCAACCGGGATGTTGCTTTCCTACCTCAAGGAACGCGAGTGGCGTGTTCAGGGCGTAGAGATCTGCGAACCCGCGGCCAGATATGGAATTGAAAAGAGAAAGGTCTCCATCTACATCGGGACGGTAGAAGAGGCGGCTTTTGCTGCAGAAACCTATTCATTTATACACTTTTCGCATGTTATTGAGCACGTGCCCGACCCGCGCCAGTTTCTCGGCGAAGTGAACCGAATCCTCCGTCCGGGTGGATACATAGTGGTCGTAACTCCAAATGTCGATGGCCTGCAGGCGCGATTGTTCCGGGAACACTGGCGGTCCGCTATTGCAGACCACGTAAACCTCTTTTCCCGCGAAGGGCTTCGGAGGGTACTCGCAGCAAACGGCTTCCAACCGATCAGGTGGAAGACCTGGGGTGGAATAGCGCAGGGACTTGCCCCGTCCATCATAAAGGTTCCCGTTGATCGACTTGCGAAGGCGTTTGGATTCGGGGACGTGATGATGTGTCTCGCCCGCAAGGTTCCCCGATGAAAAATACGAGGGCTTGACACCATTTTCTCATTCCCCTAGGATCATTCCATTGAGGGCGTTGGGAGGCTGAATGACGCGGACCCGGCTGGAATCCCTGACAGCGGAGGCCCTGGAGAGACTCGCAAATCAGTACGCGGTTGATCTTCCGGTCGATGCCGATCGAGAATCAATCATTAGTGCTGTTTACGAGGCAATCGAGGAAGTTCGCGAAGAACGGGACTCGGGCAATAACAACGCCATCCGTATCGAAGAGAAGAAATATGGGATCCAGTACGACGAGCAGGACGAGGAACCTCAGGAGGGTGAGAGCCTTCCTCAGGGTTACAACGAGACGCGAATCGTCCTGGTTCTTCGGGACCCGGCGTGGGCATTTACCTACTGGGACCTGAAGGAGACAATCCTGAACAAGTACGAAAACGATCCGGAGTTCCAGGGAATGCTTATTCGGGTCTTCGAGCTATCGGAAGCGTCAGATGAACGAGACGCAATCATGGATTCGTTCGATATTCCGGTTCAACTTTCAGACAGTAGCTGGTACATAAACCTGCCGGAACAGGATACTCATTACCGATTGGAGTTGGTCTCTTCAAGCGGTGATGGAGACGAGGTGCTGGCCCGATCGAATATTGTTTCAGTTCCAAAGGGATTCTTTGCGGATGATAATAACGCTTCGTTCCAGGAAGACGCGATACTGGCGCTCTCGGGAATTGAACACCTCGGTGTTTCGGCATTTGGGAACCGCGTTCCGCAACGGATTCTTGCTCAGCTGGACCAGCAGCTTATGGCGTAGACGCTCTACCGAAAAAGGATTTTCTTCATGGCGAAAGGTTATCTGGTTCTTATGCTCCATGCACATCTTCCATTTGTGCGACATCCCGAATACCCGTCCTTTCTCGAAGAAAACTGGCTCTTTGAAGCGATATCGGAAACCTATCTGCCACTGCTGCGAGTCTTCGACCGGCTTGAAGCCGATTCCATTCCTTTCAGTATATGCATGTCTCTCTCTCCGACTCTGCTTGCAATGCTCCAGGATGACCTTCTCCGCCAGCGATATGTAACCTATCTGGAACGACACATCGAGCTTGCGGAGCGGGAGGTCGATCGGGTGCAGCACGATCCGAGCTTCGAGCCACTCGCGCAGATGTACCGGGATCTCTATCGCCAGGACCTCATTGATTTCGAGGAGAAATACGGCCGCGACGTGCTGAAAGGGTTTGACTACTACTACAAGAAGGGACGGATAGAGCTTGTCGGGGCCGCAGCCACCCACCCCTATCTACCGCTATATCAGCAGTTTCCCGTGATGGTGAATGCACAACTGCAGGTTGGTACCGAATCTCAGCATGCCTATTTCGGCAAATTTCCCTCTGGCTTCTGGCTACCCGAATGCGGTTACTTTCCCGGGCTTGAGTCGCATCTGAAGAACAACGGCATTCGATACTTTTTCGCCGCGGCTCACTCAATTCTCTTTGCCGACCGGCGGCCTCCGGCAGGTGTATACGAGCCCGTCATGACCCCGAACGGCACGGTAGTCTTCGGACGTGACATTGCATCCGCAAACATGGTCTGGTCATCAGAGGACGGATACCCCGGAGATTTCAGCTATCGGGACTTCTATCGTGATATCGGCTATGACCTGCCCGTAGACTACATCGGGCCCTATGTCCACGACGGAAACATTCGCATCAATACCGGTTTCAAATATTATGCAATTACTGGAAAGTCCGACCAGAAGCAACCTTACGTGCCCAGGGTCGCTGCCGGCAAGGCAGTTGAGCACGCCGAGAACTTCATTTACAACCAGCTGAAGCAGATCAGCAAGCTCACTCCGCTGATGAAGCAGCCGCCGGTAATCACCTGTCCCTACGACGCAGAACTGTTCGGTCACTGGTGGTTCGAGGGTCCGGCGTGGCTGGAGGCGGTAATCCGCAAACTTGCGGAGACAAACGGAGAGCTGGAGCTTACCACACCGACCGCCTTTCTCAAGACCTATCCGCCGACCACCACGATTCAACCGATTTACTCGAGCTGGGGCAACAACGGCTACTCGGAAGTGTGGCTCGACGGTTCCAACGACTGGATATATCGGCACACGCACACGGCGATTGAACGGATGATGGAACTCGCGCAGCGTTTCCCGGACGACCATGGACTGAAGGAGCGGGCCCTGAACCAGGCGGCACGTGAGGTACTGCTGAGCCAGGCCTCCGACTGGCCGTTCATCATGCACGCAGGTACCACCGTCGGCTATGCGAATCGGCGGGTCCGCGAACACGTCATGAATTTCGATAGAATTTACGAAGCGCTCGGCCGCGGGAACATCGGAACCGAATGGCTGACCCAACTCGAGAAACGCGACAACATCTTTCCAAACGTCAATTATCGCGTTTTTCGCGCTGACTCGAATCCCGTCCCGAAATTGCCTGCGCAGCTCGCCCGGCATTAGCGTTATTATCGACTCATGACCGTCCGGAAGCTCAGTTTCCACCGCATCTACTATACATACATTTAGATATTTCCTCTTTCGGGATAATATCGAATTATTTATTCTGTCTACCAGGTTGACAATACGGGAGGATAAGCTACTATTAGTACCGGGTAGTGGGAAAAAGTGGGAAAAGATAGGAAGAAGTGGTGAACAGGGGATGATAACAGGCGAATTTCGGAATGCACTGGATGAAAAAGGGAGACTCATGATTCCGGTGCGAATTCGTTCCGAAATAAGCGGGAATATCCTCATTCTGACGCGCGGCATAGACCGATGTCTGTGGCTTTTTCCGCCGGAAGAGTGGAAGCATATTTCAGCGAATCTGCTTGCGAACACCTCACCATTCAACTCCAAAGCGCGGTTGATACAGCGTAAGTTGATTGCTCCGGCGCAGGAGGTCGAAATAGACAGGACCGGACGGATCACGATTCCGGTTACTCTCAGGGAGTACGCGGGGCTGAAGAAGGAAAGCATAATTCTCGGGATTGAGAAATACATCGAGATCTGGGATGAGGCGGAATATCAACAATATCTGAACGACAATGAGAGCGAATTCCAGCAGGCGGCGGAGGAACTGGGAGGACTCGTCTCGTTCTGAGACGGGCGTCGCTGGGAAGAGGACTTCCTATGGATTTTGTTCACTACACGGTAATGGGGGACGAGGTACTGCAGCATCTCGTCCCTCCGCACAGTTCTGATCTGCTGATTGACGCCACTCTCGGGGAGGGAGGACATTCACTCCTCTTCCTCGAGAGGTATCCGGAGCTACGGGTGCTCGGTCTGGATGCCGATGCCGGAATCCTCGAGCGGGCAAAGAAGCGACTCGCAAAGTTCCAGGACAGGGTTTCATTCGAACACATCTGGTTCGACGAGTACTTTGCCTCTGGACAACGGGTCGAGCGGCCGGCGCTCATCCTTCTCGATCTGGGAATCTCAACCTACCATTTTACACTTTCGGGACGTGGCTTCAGTTTTCAGGCCGACGAACCGCTTGATATGAGGCTCAACGCCTCCGAGGGTTTGAGCGCAGCTGATCTGGTGAACAGTTCGACCGCAAAGCAGATCGCTGATCTGCTCTTCCACTTTGGAGAAGAGCGGTATTCGCGCAGAATTGCGGAACGGATAGTACGGGAGCGCGCCGTTCGGACGATCCGAACAAGCGGAGAGCTTGCCGACATTGTTTCCCAGGCAGTTCCGGCGGAGTACCGTCACGGGCGAATTCACCCTGCTACCCGCACATTCCAGGCTTTGCGGATTGCGGTGAACGGCGAACTTGAGCGGCTTTCGCGGACGCTCGGGTTCGCCGTCGATGTCCTTGCCCCCGGAGGGCGTATCGGCGTTATTGCGTTTCATTCGCTCGAGGACCGAATCGTCAAGAATGTGTTCCGCGATCGGTCGAAGGGCTCCGTGACCGGTTCGAATCGGCCGAATATGAAAGAAGAGGCTGAAGTGAGAATACTGACGAAGAAGCCACTTCGACCGAGTGAAGCTGAAGTACAGGCAAATGCGGCGTCGCGAAGTGCCAAACTTCGTGTCGCAGAAAAAGTGTCGACTCCTGATGGGGGAGAAGTATGGTGACGATCCGTAAACCGCAGAACCGACAACGTCGTATCATATTCGTATGCATAGTAGGAGTGCTCTGTGCGTTTTTCGGCGCCGTGTTTCAGGCTTACCGCTATGAAGAGCTGTCGCTGAAGGTATCGACACTTGAGAATATCCAGATGGACAAGATTGAGCAGAATAAACGAGCGATTGCAGGGATTGCGGTTCTCAGCGCTCCCGCACGGATCGATGCGCTTGCGCAGAAGCAGAAGGACCTTGTTAACAACTATCCATCGAACGCGCTCCTGATCGGACCTCCTACCGCACATTCAACTGTTGCGGGTTCGGTTCCTCAGCCGTCGCGTCCGGCAATCGGTGGCAACCCGGGGGCCGCTCCATGACCGCTCTTCGTACGCTCTTCACAGTTCGGGAAATCGCCGGTCTTGTTGACGGCGAACTTTTTTTCCCCGAGCACGGCGTTGTTGAAGGAAGCGATCGGGACGCGTCAATTGCCTCGGTGACTATCGACTCACGAACTGCCGGCCCCGGCTCCATGTTCGTCCCGCTACCCGGAAGATTTGCTGATGGCCATGATTTCATCGACAATGCAGTGAATCGCGGGGCGACGCTCGTTCTAATGTCAACCGAGTATTACCGCAAGAGCGGAGAACGAATAGGCGAACTTGAGCGACGCCATCCATTTGTCTACTTTGCAGTTGACGATGTACTAGAATGCCTCCAGAATCTCGCACGATACTACCTCGGTAAGTTCCCGGGATTGACGAGAATAGGTGTCACGGGAAGCAACGGGAAGACAACGACGAAGGAGATGATCGGCACCATACTCAGTCTTCATTCTCCCACCTGCATGAGCCATGGGAACCTGAACTCGGAGATAGGTTTGCCGCTCTCGCTCTTTGAAGTGCGGCCCGAACACCGGTACGGTGTATTCGAGATGGCGATGAATCATCGCGGGGAAATCGATCTGCTCGCCGATGTGTTGCGACCAAACATGGGGCTGATCACGAACATCGGCCGCGCGCACATCGGACAGCTAGGCAGCCAGGAACGAATCGCTGAAGAGAAGAAAAAACTGTTCTCACGGTTTTCCGGCAACGAGCAGGCGTTCCTGCCGGAACACGACGCGTTCCTTGAATACCTGTCGCGAGGCGTGAACGGACGAATCCACCTCTATGGACGGTACAGCACACCGGGAATTGAGGGCGTGACTGATCGTGACATCGCCGGATCGGTACTGCACTGGCAGGGCCACGATATAGAGTTAAGCCTTCCCGGCGAGCACAACGTGCTGAATGCACTCGGCGCGATCTCGGTCGCGCTCGAGCTTGGCGTCCGGCCGGACCTCATCAAAGAGGGGCTCGAACGCGTAGTGCCGCAGTTCGGCCGAAGCGAAGTGATCCGCGGTGACATAACGATAGTTCAGGACTGCTACAATGCGAACCCGGAATCAATGATACAGAGCATCTCGTCAATTGATCGATGGGACTACGGGACGCGCAAGGTCCTGGTTCTCGGGGCAATGATGGAGCTGGGCGATCTGAGCGACGAGCTGCATCGGGAAGTGGGCAGGGCAGCCGGCCGATCGCACGCCGACGCCCTGTTCCTTGTGGGCGAACAGATGGGTGCCGCCGAGGAGGCTGCCCGCGGCGCGGGCTTCTCGGGGCAGATTGTATTGAAGGCAACCGCCGCAGACATCGAACCGCTACTTGCCGGGTATCTCGCGCCCGGAGATCTCGTGCTGCTGAAAGGGTCCAGAAGTCTCAGTCTTGAACGGCTCACGCCGATGATTCAGAAGTTGCAGGGGTAGATGGTGGCCGAGATATTCACTGTTGAAAAAATCGGACGCAACTCTGCAGATTACCCGCTTGCCGGAGTTCTGTTCATTCTTCTCGGGGTGGGCCTCTCGATGCTCTTTTCGGCATCCTACTACTGGGCCCAGACTCTGGTGCAGAATCCATTCTACTTCTTCAAACGCCAGATCATCTGGGTTCTTGCCGGTCTGGCGCTCTCCTTCATCGCGAGCAGGATCTCAATGACGTTTCTGAAGAAACTTGTCCCCTGGATTCTCCTGGTCACCGTGCTTGCAATGCTGCTGACATTCATTCCCGGCATCGGAACCAAGGCGCTCGGTGCCCGGCGGTGGTTCTACATATTCGGAGTATCATTTCAGCCGTCAGAAGTGGTGAAACTCGCAACGGTTATCTATCTTGCCTACATCTTCGAAAAGCGGAAAGAGAATTTTGATAATGTCGTCAACAGTCTTCTTCCGCCATTGATAGTCGTTCTGATTTTTACCGTGCTCATCTATCTCCAGAACGACTACTCAACTGCAATGTTCGTGCTGGTGGTTGGCGCGAGTATGTTTTTCATTGCGAAGGTTCCACTTCGGTATTTTGTGACAGTGGTAGCTGCGACCGTCCCGTTTGCCGTGCTGCTCCTTCTCAGTCGTGCGCACCGGGTGCGCAGGATTATTGCGTTTATAGATCCGCAGATCGACCCTTCGGGCATCGGCTACCAGGTGCTCGCTTCACAGTCGGCGCTCATGAACGGCGGGCTCTGGGGACGAGGGATCGGTGAAAGTCTGCGGAAGTTCGGCGGGTTGCCGGAAGCGCACTCTGACTTCGTCTTCGCCATAGTAGGTGAGGAGCTTGGTTTTGTCGGTATCGTTCTCATCATTTCGCTCTTCCTTTTTTTCGCATATCGCGGCTACCGAATTGCGTACTACAGCCGGGACACGTTCCGATCGCTGCTGGCGTTCGGACTCACCACCTGCATAGTATTTCAGGCCATGGTGAACATGGGTGTTGTTGCTGGAATCGTCCCTGCGACTGGAATCACGCTGCCGTTTTTTTCAGCGGGCGGTTCGTCGATTCTTGTATCGATGGTCATGTGCGGGCTGCTTCTGAATCTGTCGAGATTCACCGGGAACGCCACAGAGGAGGGACTGGATGGCTGATCAACTACTGTTTACCGGAGAAACGTCAGGTGAACGGAGTTCTCAACGAGTTCGTCGTTCAGCTGTTCGTTCAGCCGTAACATCGCGCTCGTCGATCGTACTCATGACCGTTGCCGGCCTCATCGTTGCGGCCCTCGCGGTCTTCCAGTACGGCATCGCGCCGAAAGTCCTGATTCAGCACTACACGATAGAAAGCGATATCGGCGCTTCGCAGGCGGCCATCCTCAGCGCTGCAGGACTTGAAGGCAAGCAGTACTACTTCAAGCTCAGCACGCAGCAGATCGCAGCGCGATTGAACGCATGGGCTCCGGTGAAGCACGCGACGGTTCAGAAGGTCTTTCCCCACGGGCTGAAGATATCGCTTGTGGGTCGCAAACCGGTCGCAATGGCCATGGCGGACGTGAAGGGACACGAGGTTCCTGTGGCATTCGATGAGGATGGAGTCGTGTTCGAGAGTGGTGATGCGATCGCCGCACTCGATCTGCCGGTATTTTCAGGCATCACCTTCAGGGACTTCAGCCTCGGCGTGCGACTTCCCCCGATGCTCATCGACTTCATCCGGGAAGTGAATCAGCTGAAGCTTTCCTCTCCCGGGCTGTACGATCTTATTTCCGAATATCGAATAATTCCGCGCAGCGATCACGAGTTCGATGTGATGGTCTATCCGGTTCATCACCATGTAGCCATTGAGATCGGTCCGCATATTGATCGGACGCTCTGTATGTACATTCTGCGAGTTCTGGATGTCATGGACCATGACGGCTCCATCTCAAAAGTGAAGGAGATTGATTTCAGAACAAGTGACGTGGTATATACACGATGAACAAGGAGGGATAATTGCCTTCTGAATCCCTGATCGTCGGACTTGATATCGGCACTACCAAAGTGTGTGCCATCCTCGCGGAGTTTAATGAGGATTCGGTTCTCGAGATTCTCGGCGTCGGTACCAGTCCGTCCTTCGGCCTGCGGCGTGGTGTCGTCATCAACATCGAGTCCACGCTGAAGTCAGTCACCGCCGCGATCGAGTCCGCCGAGCAGATGGCAGGGCGTGAGGTGGAGAGCGTATTCACCGGCATTGCGGGCGGACACATCGAAGGGCTCAACTCACGCGGCGTTGTCGCGGTGACAGGTCGCGGCCGCGAAATCACGCAGGCCGATGTTGACCGGGTGCTCGAAGCAGCGAAGGCCGTGGTGATTCCGATGGATCGCGAGGTGCTGCACGTCATTCCCCAGGAGTTCATTGTCGATGAGCAGGGCGGGATCAAGAATCCGCTCGACATGATCGGCGTGCGTCTTGAGGCGGAGGTCCACATCATCACCGGTTCGGTGACGTCGGCACAGAATCTTATCAAGTGCGTGAATCGCGCGGGATTCCGCGTCAACGGAATAGTGCTTGACTCACTTGCAGCGGCTCGTGCGGTTCTGACCAAGGATGAGAAGGAACTCGGCGTACTCATGATCGATCTCGGAGGCGGCACCACAGACATCCTGGTCTATTTTGACGGTGCGCCCTATTTCACCAGCGTCATTTCGATCGGCGGAGCGCAGGTGACCGGAGATCTTTCGATCATGCTGAAGACACCGGTGGATGCGGCCGAGCGAATCAAACGCGAGTCAGGCTGCTGCTACATGCCGCTCATCGAAGAGAGTGAGCCGGTAATCATTCCGGGGGTCGGGGGACGTCCACCACTTGCCGTGGACCGACGCCACATCTGCAGCATCATTCAGCCGAGAATGGCCGAGATTCTGACTATGGTAAGGGAGAAAGTAGAGAAGAAAGGTCTGCTGAGCAATCTGGGAGGAGGAGTCGTTCTTACCGGCGGTGGCGCATTGCTTCCCGGTACTGTCGATCTTGCCCAGGATATTTTTGGCGTGGCCGCACGGGTCGGCCAGCCGGGTGACAATGGAGGTCTGCGTCACGAATATCAAAGCGCCGAGTACGCCACTGCAGTGGGACTTGTACTCTACGGCGCAAGTGTTGCGCAGACGGAGGGTATTGAGCCACCGGTAAAGGAGCGGCCCACAAACGGCGTGATGAACGCGCTCGGGAAATGGATCCGCAACTTTTTCGAATGATTGACTGATTCTCAACGCACTGTTTTCCAGGGGAGGGGATATGAAGTTTGAGATTCTCGAAGACGGCCGTGAATTTGATGCAAATTTCGGCAGTCCGACTGTGATCAAGGTTATTGGTGTCGGCGGCGGCGGGTCAAACGCAGTCAACCGTATGATCGCAAGCGGCCTGACCAACGTCGAGTTCATTGCAGTGAATACCGACCTTCAGGCACTGCAGCTCTCCCATGCCGAGAACCGCATGCCGCTCGGCTCGAAACTCACCGGGGGACTTGGCGCCGGCGGCGTTCCGGACGTAGGCGAGAAGGCAGCTCTCGAAGATAAAGATGACATTGCCGACATGATCAAGGGCGCCGACATGGTGTTCATCACCGCCGGAATGGGCGGGGGGACCGGAACTGGAGCCGCCCCGGTCATTGCCGCTGTGGCCAAAGAGCTCGGCATTCTGACAGTTGCAGTTGTCACCAAACCGTTCGACTTCGAAGGTCGGCGCAAGATGCAGCTGGCCGAAGATGGAATTCGGAAACTGCGTGCGAACGTCGATACGCTTATCACCATTCCGAACCAGCATCTGTTGAAGATAGTTGAGCGGAGGACTCCGATCAAGGAAGCCTTCCTCGTCGCCGACGATGTGCTGCGTCAGGGCGTTCAGGGTATATCCGATCTGATAACCAAGCCGGGCGAAATCAACATCGACTTCGCCGACGTGAAGACGATCATGAGCGGACAGGGCGATGCGCTCATGGGGATCGGTCTGGGAGAAGGCGATAATCGCGCGGTCGACGCGGCTACCAACGCGATCAACAATCCGCTGCTCGAAGATGCGCGCATAGAGGGAGCGAAGGGAATTCTCGTCAACGTCACCGGAGGATCGGACTTTGCACTCTCCGAATATGAAGAGGTCCTGAACATCATCACCGCGAATGCCGCTGACGATGCTCTCATCATCGCAGGCAGTGCGGTCGACGAGCTCATGGACAACGAAGTTAAGGTAACCGTGATAGCCACGGGCTTCAAATCGAATACGGTGAACGAGAGTCCGAAGCAGGTGAATGAAAAGAAGAATGACTTCATCTCACTCGACGCGTGGATCGAGATGACCAGCGGCCGCACTTCCGCACAGACCGCCGAGCGCACGGATCGCGAGCATGTTTCGGTAACACAGGACGAACTGTTTCACGGCGGCGATCTTGAGGAACAGGAGCTCGGTATTCCTGCGGTGCTTCGGTACAAGCGTGCAGCGGCAAAGGGCACGCGTGGAAGCGGGAATAGCACTACAAGCGGCGGGGGAGCGGGAGCCTGAGGCGATGGCTTATCGTGATCTGCTTCGACGGTTCCAGGACTATCTCATAGTCGAACTTCGGCTCGCCCGCAGGTCGGTAGAGACCTACGTCCGAGAATGTACGTTCTTCGTGACATACCTCGAAGCGCGGGAGATGGATCTCCGATCGATCGGCAGTGCCGACATCATCGAGTATCTCATCCACCGGCAGAAGGGAGACCGTGAGCCGATTGAGCCCACGGCGGCGCTTGACCAGCGAACTATCGCAAAAGTGGTATCAAGCCTCAGATCCTTCTTTCAGTTTCTCATCGTTGTGAAGGAGCGAACCAGCAATCCCGCGCTTCTCGTAGAGATGCCGAAGGCGGAGCACCGGGTTCCCGGTGTATTGCGTGTCGACGAGGTGGAACGGCTCCTCGAGAACTTTGAGACCGACACGCCAAACGGACTTCGGGACCGCGCACTGTTCGAGCTGATCTATTCGTGCGGTCTACGCATTTCGGAGGCGGTTGACCTCGTACTGCGAAACCTGTACCTGGGAGAAGGAATTGTCCGCGTGCGCGGAAAGGGCAACAAGGAGCGCCTGGTGCCGGTCGGCGGCGAGGCGATACGATGGCTCAATCTATACCTTGAGCAGGGGCGTCCGCTTCTTGTGAGAGCGGGAACGAGGAACGATCGGGTATTTCTCAATCACCTGGGGAAGGGACTTTCGCGCAAGGGTATGTGGAAGCGATTTCGCGAAGCGACCGGCAAGAGCGGAATAGAGGCGAAGGTTCACACGCTCAGGCATTCATTTGCAACGCATCTGCTCGAAGGCGGTGCGGACCTTCGCGCGGTGCAGGAGCTTCTGGGGCACTCGGATATCAGCACAACACAGATCTACACGCATATCGACAAGAGCGAGCTCCAGACCTATCACCGCGATTTCCATCCGCGTGGATAGGAGTTATGATGGGAAGCATGGGCTGGTTTCAGGTGTGAACCAGACGGAGGCATAGGTCTATGAAAAAGCTGCTCTTCGTGACATGCGCCTGTCTGCTGCTCTTTGCCGGTTGTCAGAAGCGGGTCGACAACATCGTGACGAAGCTGCAAACACTTGACTCGAAGGGGTATCGAGGTCAGCCGGCATCTCCGCAGCACATTGAAGATCTGAAGAAGGCGATTGCCAAGTACCGCAACATTGTCAATCAGAAGGTGAGCGCGGCAGACAGCGAAACCGAGTACTACAAGATGCTCGCGCTTGCCTATCTCGAGGACAAAATGTACGGGCTCGCCCTTGAAGCGCTGACCGAAGCGGTACGGCTCGAACCGTTCAATCCGGTTCTTTTCTATTATGCAGGTATTTCCGCAGGCATGATGGGAAAGGCGGACCTGCAGCAGGATGCAGCGGTTGCGCTCTTTGACCGTTCTGAGAAGTATTACCGACGCGCACTCGCCCTCGACCCGACATACTCTCAGGCGATGTACGGTCTCGGTGTACTGCTTTCCTTCGAGCTCAATAGACCCGCTGATGCCGAACCGGTTGTAAAAAAGCTGACCGAGCTCCAGCCGGGCGATACTGATGCGGCATTTCTTCTTGCCCGAATATATGTACAGCTTGGCCGAACCGAGCTTGCGGCACAAGAGTATGACCGGATTGCTCGCACGAGCAAGGATCCGCAGGCGCGATCCCAGGCCGAACAGAACCGCAGGCAGCTGCTCGAGAAGGTCGGAAATGGCTGAACAGATCGTCGTTCTTGCAGTGCACCTTCTCGAATCACTTCACACATCGGAGAAGCTGTCGTTGCTCGACGCCGCTCCGAACGAAGGTGATTTCAGGCGCCTGTGCAGGGTAGACGTAGAGAGAATCATCGGCCGGAGGCTGAAAATACGCGAATTTTCAGCCGTGCGGTTGCTTGAAGCGGCTTCAAGTGACCTGAAATACTTGACGCAAGCGCAAATTGCATACACATTTTACTGGAACAGCGATTACCCGCCCTTGCTGCGTGAGACGTACGAGCCGCCTTTCGTCCTTTACTATCGAGGACATTTGCCGGAGCCTTCACTGCCACTCATGGCTATAGTCGGCACCCGACGACCAACCGGAGTCGCGCTCCGAACAACGTTCGAACTTGCCGCGGAGTTCGGTATTTCAGGTATAGCTGTTGTTTCCGGTCTCGCGCGGGGAGTTGACTCTG
The DNA here is from genome assembly GCA_035530835.1 of Spirochaetia bacterium. Taxonomy (GTDB): domain Bacteria; phylum Spirochaetota; class Spirochaetia; order DSM-27196; family DATKUC01; genus DATKUC01. Next base: position 9,932 of record DATKUC010000120.1, on the reverse strand, counting down.
CAGCGCATCGGGGCAATATTCACGGTGGCGGAAAAACAGTTGCCGTTCTTGGTAGTGGCATTGATACCATCTACCCGTCTTCGAACCGACGGCTTGCAGAGGCAGTCCTGGATTCCGGTGGTATGATCTGCAGCGAGTTTGCCCCGGGGGTGCCGCCGCTCAAATATCATTTCCCGGGACGAAATCGGATTATCAGCGGATTGAGCCGGGGAGTTGTGGTAACTGAGGCACCGGCGGGCTCCGGCGCTCTGATTACTGCCGACTTCTGCCTTGAACAGGGACGTGATCTCTACGTTCACGAGCAGGGTTTGTCGGGCGTGAATGCGGAAGGGTGTCGGGCACTTGCGGAGAATGGGGCACCGGTCATCTCGTCGGCACGGCAGGTACTCGCCGACTGGTATGGCGGAATCGAATGCGGGAAGTCTGATGCTCAGACACGCAGAAACGGCGGCCGGCATGACCGTTCGGAACTTGATTTTGGAACATTGAATGAAAGCGAGGATACCGGGAAGGCTCTCGCCGACCTTATGCGGCAGGAACTGAGCGGTACAATAACGAGACAGTATGGTGCATATTTCAGGAGCAGCGACCTATGGCAGATAAGAAGGTCCACACCTTGTTGATTGTGGAATCTCCCGCAAAGGCGAAGACGATCGAGAAATACCTGGGAAAGGGTTACACCGTCGAAGCGTCTATGGGGCACCTCATTGATCTTCCCAAGTCGCGCCTGGCAATCGACGTTGATAACTCATTCGAACCCGAATACATCACTGTGCGCGGGAAGGCGAAGATACTCAAGGAACTCACCAAGAAGGCTAAGAAGGCCGGTCACGTCCTGCTCGCCTCTGATAATGACCGTGAGGGAGAGGCAATCTCCTATCATCTGCAACGAGCGTTCCTGGCGAAGAGTCCGAATCTGGACATTGAGCGCATCGTGTTTAACGAGATTACTCCCGCCGCAATAAAGGAAGCAGTGTCTCATCCGAGCCGGATCGACGACGAGAAGGTGAGCGCGCAGAAGGCTCGCCGGGTTCTCGACAGGATCGTGGGGTACCATCTTTCGCCTATCCTCTGGAAGAAGGTCAAGAACGGTCTGTCGGCCGGGCGGGTCCAGTCGGTGGCACTTCGCCTGATCTGTGAGCGCGAAGCCGAGGTCGAGGCGTTTATTCCGGAAGAGTACTGGACGCTCGATGCGGAGTTTTCGAAGGGTAAGATCTCATTCCGTGCGCAGCTGGTGAAGTACGGCGAACAGAAGGCTGAGATCAAGGATGAGACTTCAGTCCAGGCTATCGTCGCTTCGCTTGCCGGCAAGACATACGCCGTCGTGGACATGAAGGAGAGTGAAAAAACCATCCGTCCCAAGCCGCCTTTCACCACTTCTCAACTACAGCAGAGTGCAGCGAATCGGCTTGGCTACACGTCGAAGAAGACCATGCAGATTGCGCAGCAACTGTATGAAGGTGTGAACATCGGTTCGAATCGCATCGGACTCATCACCTACATGAGAACCGACTCGACGCGGGTTGCGCAGTCAGCTCTCGACGAGGTCAGAAAGTTTATCGGTGAAAAGTATGCGGCCGAGCTGCCGGCGGAGGCAAACAGCTACAGCATGGGCAAGGGCGCGCAGGACGCCCACGAGGCGATTCGACCGACAGTGATCACCTACACTCCCGATGACGTGAAGGACAGCCTCACGAAGGATCAGCTCCGCCTGTACAGCATAATCTGGGAACGGTTCATCTCCAGCCAGATGACCCCGGCAAAGACGAAGTCGGTTTCGGTGGACATTGGTGCAGGGGATTGTGTTTTCCGTGTGACAACGACGAAGGTAGTCGAGAAAGGATTTCAGCGCGTGCTGAAGCTCCTCGGGTCAAAAGAGAAGAGCGAGAAAATTCCGTCGCTCACGATTGGTGAGGAACTTGCGCTTCATAAACTCTATCCTGAGCAGCACTACACCTCGGGCCCGCCACGGTTCACCGACGCTTCCATCGTGAAGACGCTCGAAGAGAAGGGTATCGGCCGCCCATCAACCTACGCGCCGATCATCTCGGTGTTGCTCGATCGGTACTACGTAGTGCGCAAGAACAAACAGCTCGTTGCGACGCCGCTCGGAAGAATCATCAACGACATCCTGACCACCTCTTTCCCGGACGTGCTGAACGTGAACTTCACTGCCGACATGGAGCGAAGGCTGGACATGGTAGAGGAGTCACGCGAAGAGTGGGTGGAGATGATACGGACATTCTACCAGCCGTTCAAGCATCGAGTTGACCACGTAATGGCGACGCTGGAGTCGGTTAAAGGTGTCATGGACGAGGAGACCGACTACGTTTGCGAGAAGTGCGGACGGAAGATGGTGAAGAAACTCGGTCGGTACGGATTTTTCCTCGCCTGTTCGGGATTCCCGGAATGCATGAATACAAAATCGGTTCCACTTGCAGATTGTCCGCGACCCGGATGCGACGGAAAGATCGTCGCACGGAAGAAACAGGGAGGGCGTGGTAAGGAGTTTTACGGCTGCACCAATTATCCGACTTGCGACTTTATCAGCCACTTCAAACCGACTTCAAGCAACTGCCCGAAGTGCGGCTGGTTCCTGGTGGAGAAGTCGGACAAGCGCCGCGGTTCGTACAAATCCTGCATCAACCCCGACTGCGATCATCTTCACTCCCACGAGGAGGAAGAGGAAGAGGCACTGGTTGGAGCGGAGGCGGAGGATTAGGTGAAAAGCGACGTCGCCGAATTGTATCTTCAATACCTCACAAGCGTTCGTAACCTCTCGCCGGCGACAGTCAAAGCGTATCGCGGCGATCTTCACGCCTTTTTCGGCTGGCTTGCCGTTGAACACGACGGGGCTGGTGAGATCGACCTGGAGATCATACGGGCGTACATTGGGCATCTTTCACGACAGAACGCGGCGACGGCGACAATAAACAGAACGCTCTCTGCCCTGAAGGGATACTTCAGTTTTCAGGTAAGGCAGGGTATGGCCGAGGTTTCCCCGATGGATGGGATACGCGGCCTGAAGAAATCGGGCGAACTGCCGAGCTTTCTGTTCGAAGATGAGATGTCCCGCGTTCTTGATGTCACGGGTGATGATTTCGCGAGCGTTCGTGACCGGGCACTTTTTGAAGTCCTGTATTCCACAGGCTGCCGTGTGACCGAACTCGTACAGATCAATATGAACGACATCGACCAGAGTCGCGGTCGAATCCTCGTGCATGGGAAAGGCAGCAAGGACCGCATAGTCTTCATCGGAAAGAGCGCGCGCGAGGCGTTGCATGCCTACCTGCCCATGCGAAACGAGCGACTTCGCAGATCAGGCTTGAGCGACACGCAGGCGCTCTTTCTCAATCAGCATGGAGGAAGGCTTACACAGCGGGGGGCGGCGGGGATTGTCGAGCAGCGGGTGCTTGATGCGGACATCGCCAAGCACGCCTCACCGCACACATTTCGTCACAGCTTCGCAACACATGTGCTTGACCGCGGTGCCGATATCCGGGTGGTGCAGGAACTGCTCGGTCATGCAAGCCTGTCGACCACGCAGGTATACACGCATCTTGGATTGGGTCGGCTGAAAGAGATCTATGCGCAGGCACATCCGCACGGGGCGGTCCGACCATCAACAAGCAAAGAAAAGGAAAAGATAGAAAATGAGAGACATCCATAGCACCACCGTCGTTGCCGTGCGTCGGGATAACCAGGTTGCGATGGCCGGGGACGGTCAGGTGACAATGGGAAATACGGTGATGAAGTCAAATGCGCGCAAGGTTCGCCGCATGTACGATGGCAAGATTCTCGTTGGATTCGCCGGGGCGACCGCCGATGCGTTCACCCTGTTCGAGCGCTTCGAGGAGAAGATCAAAGAATACGCCGGAGATATTACGCGTTCATGCGTGGAACTTGCAAAGGACTGGCGAACCGATCGGATGCTGCGAAGGCTCGAGGCGCTGTTGCTGGTCGCTGATTTGCAGAAGACGTTCCTGCTGTCGGGAACAGGGGACGTGATAGAGCCGGAGACAGGCGTTCTTGCCATTGGTTCAGGTGGCCCCTACGCTCAGGCGGCAGCGCTCGCGTATCTGGACAGCTCGTCTCTGACGGCTCACGAGATCGCAGTCAGGGCGCTGAAGATCGCAGGGTCGATATGCATCTACACCAATCAGGACATTGTGGTGGAGGATCTGGTATGAGCCTCGATCTGGACAAGCTCACGCCGCGCGAGATCGTGCAGGAGCTGGACAAGTTCATTATCGGCCAGGAGAAGGCCAAGAAGATTGTCGCGATAGCGCTGCGGAATCGAATACGCAGACAACGGCTTCCTGAAGAGCTTCGTGACGAAGTGGCACCGAAGAACATCATCATGATCGGGCCGACCGGAGTTGGAAAGACCGAGATTGCTCGAAGGCTTTCGAAACTGACCGGGGCACCATTCATCAAAGTCGAGGCGACCAAGTACACCGAGGTCGGATATGTCGGTCGCGATGTCGAGTCGATGGTTCGCGACCTGATGTCAGTTGCGGTCAACATGGTAAAGGCGGAATTGCGCGAGGGAATCCGTGAGCAGGCTGAGCACAGAGCCGAAGAAGTACTGCTTGATCTGCTCCTGCCGGGAGTGGGCAGAAACCAGGACACCGCCGGTGAGCTCTCCACCCAGGCCGACCCGGGCGATCCCATCGGTTTCACCGTTGAGCACACTACCGATTCACATACCGCAACTCGCGAGAAATTCCGCCAACGATTGCGCGACGGGAAACTTGATGAGAAGGAAGTTGAAATCAATGTCTCCAAGTCGATGTTTCCCGCAATCGAGATCTTCTCGGGAAGCAGCTTCGAAGAGATGGATCTGAACCTGGGGAACATCTCGAACCTTCTCGGCGGCCGCAAGAAGAAGAAGCGCACCACCGTGAAGAATGCGCGCGAAGTCATCCTGAACGAGGAGACCGACAAGCTGATAGACGCCGACAAGGTTGCCGAGGTTGCGCGCGAGCGAGTCGAGCAGATGGGAATCATCTTCATCGACGAAATCGACAAGATAGCCACAAAGGAAAACCGGGGAGGCATGGATGTCAGCCGGGAGGGAGTTCAGCGAGATATCCTCCCGATAGTCGAGGGCAGCCAGGTGAACACCAAGTTCGGGATGGTGGATACGTCGCACATACTGTTCATCGCCGCGGGCGCGTTCAACATCAGCAAGCCTTCGGATCTCATCCCTGAACTCCAGGGCCGCTTTCCGCTGCGCGTGGAGCTCGAACCGCTTGGTTCGGACGATTTCTACCGCATACTCACGCAACCGCAGAACGCTCTGATCCGGCAATACACCGAACTCATGAAAACCGAGGACGTCACGCTTGATTTCAAGGACGATGCGGTGAAGGAGATGTCCGATATCGCGCAGGCAGTAAACTCAAAAACCGAGAATATCGGCGCCAGGAGACTGCACACAATTATGGAATTGGTGCTTGAGGATCTTTCCTTCAACGCAACCGAGCTTGCCGGCCAGTCTATTCCGATAACTGCGGAGTATGTGCGGGAGCGGCTGGGTGAAATCGTAAAGGATCAGGACCTCTCAAGGTACATCCTTTAGGCAAGTGACCGTTTCAGGACGAAGACTAAGGGTTCGGGGCGGAACAGCCGAACATAAGATTTGAAGGGAGTTGACAACGATGTTTTTGGGTAATTCATTCGGAAAGACAGTGGACGTCATGCAGCGGCTCATGGACGTGTCGGTCCTGCGCCAGGACGTTATTGCAAATAACATTGCAAATGCGGACACTCCGAACTTCAAGGCGTCGTACATCGATTTCGAATCATCACTGAAGGCCGCGCTTGACTCGGAGAAGCAGAGGAGCACATTCCGGCCGTGGTTGACCAACTCCCGGGACATTCCGTTCAATCAGTCGATCGACTATCGTACGGTTATGCCGAGGAAGTATCTCGACTGGCAGACGACAACGCAGAACAATGGTAACAACGTTGACATCGAAGAGCAGGCAATGCTTCAGCTGAACAACCAGCTTTCGTATACGCTCATGTCGCAGTCTGTGCGTGACATGTTCAACAATGTGAATATCGTGTTGAGGTAGGAGTATCATGGGACTTTTTTCAACGATTGATATTGCGGCAAGCGGTCTGACTGCACAACGATTGCGGGAAGATGTGATCGCAAACAACATCGCCAACGCAACGACGACCCGGACCCCCGAGGGCGGCCCGTTCGAGCGGAGCATCGTAGTTGTTCGGCCCCGGGTTTCCCAACCCTACTGGCGGAGCCAGTTCCTGCCGACTGCACTGGACAACGGAATCGGAGACGGTGTACGCGTGGTGGAGATCAAGAAGGACACATCGCCTCCGAAACTCGTGTGGGATCCGACACATCCGGACGCCATCAAGACAGGCCCGAAAAAGGGGTACGTTGAGATGCCGAACGTAAATATCGTCAATGAAATGGTGGACCTGATTTCCGCGTCCCGTTCATATGAAGCGAACTCGGCGGTGATCAACAGTTCGAAGCAAATGTTCATGCAGGCGCTTCAGATAGGGAGGTAACAGGTGAACTTTCTCAGTCCGAACGGTCTGCTTAGCCCGGATCAGGTATCCGGTCAGACCATCAACCTGTGGCGCACCGATCCACGGCATGTTGCCGGTCAGGGCGACCAGACTGGCTCGGGTGCAGGCTCGCAGAACTTCGGGCAGATGTTGCTCGATGGTCTGAACGAAGTGAACACTCTGCAGCAGGAGCATTCAAAGCTCGCGGTGCAGGCAGTACTCGATCCGAAGAGTGTCAACGTGCATGATGTCACAATTGCGGAAGCAAAAGCGAATATGGCGTTGAGTATAGCGAAGAATGTGGTTGACAGGGTAATCCAGGCGTATCAGACAATCATTAATATTCACTGATATACTACTGATTATCCAAGACCAATGACCACGTGAAGTTCCATTAGGGAGGGGACATGAACGAGTGGTTGAAGAAAACTCTTGATCAGCTGCGACAGCTCTGGTCAAAATGGACGACTGTCCAGAAGCTAATTCTCGCCGGCGTTATTGCTGCAGCAGTAATCGGCGCTATTTTGCTCGTAAGTGTTACCTCGTCGCCGGGAATGGTTCCTCTTCTTCGAATACCCATTACCGACCAGAACAACCTTGACCAGATAACTGCTCGGCTCGAGCAGGATAACGTCAACTACACGATAACCGCGGACAAGCACATCATGGTGCCAACCGAGGAGATAGCCCGTCGTGAGCGCGCTATCCTGGTCCGTTATAATCTGATCCCGAAAGGTACAAGTCCCTGGGACATATTCAACACAGTACAGTGGACGCAAACGGATTTCGAACGGAACGTCAATCTGCGTCGGGCAATCACGAAGAGTCTCGAACAGCACATAGAAGCTCTCCGCGACGTGGACCGCGCGAGCGTTACACTCGTGATGCCGCAGAAGCAGCTTTTCAGCCAGGATCAGGCGCCGGTTACCGCATCTGTCATTATCGAACCACGCCCCGGCTCCGACATAACTACCAATCGACAGAAGATCGAAGGGATACAGAAACTTATCGAATTTGCCGTTGAGGGGTTGAAGCCTGAGAATATCACCATAACCGATACCAACGGAGTCGTTCTCAATGATTTCACGAATCTCCAGGGAATAACCCAGCTCGACCTGACACAGCAGGAGCTGAAGATCAAGCGTCAGATTGAAGTTCAATATATGAACTCGATCTACAAAGCGCTCTCCAACATGTACGGGAAGGATCGCGTTCAGATTCCGAATATCAATGTGCAGATCAATCTTGGCAAACACACGGTGCAGACTCAGGAGTACTTTCCCATTGTTACCGTACCGGCCGATCCGACGAAACCCTATCTTCAGCCGCAGTTTGTCCTGAGCATTCCTCGTTCAACTGAAAACTTCAATGAGAACTTCCAGGGTTCCGGCTTCAATCCGGAAGGACCTCCGGGGCAACAGGGCCAGACCCCGCCGGGATACAAAGACCTGCAGAGTACGGCTGGCAAGTATGATCGGACCGACCAGAAGATCAATAACGAAGTGAATAGCCGCAAGATCTACGAAGAGATCACACCGAGCGTGCAGCGGATCACCGTAGCGGTTGCGCTGGACGGCACGTGGAAGAAAAAGTATAATCCCAACGGGCAGGTTATGGTCAGCCCGGATGGAAGCATCGAACGCCAATACGTGCCTATCAGTCCCGCTGAGCTGGCAAAAGCACAGACGCTGGTTCAGAACGCTGTTGGCTACGACGCCGCGCGAGGTGACTCGGTGACCGTGCAGAACATAGAGTTCGACCGAAGTGCGCAGTTCCAGAAAGAAGACGATCAGTATCGTCGCGCTCGTGAACTTCAACTAATCATACTCTATGCGCTCATTGGCCTCGCAGTACTGCTGGTTTCGTTTATCGCTTTCCGGTTGATCTCACGCGAAATTGAGCGCCGTCGCCGGTTGCGCGAAGAAGAGCTTGCCCGTCAGCATGCGGCAATGCGCGAAGCTGCGCTGCGGAGCGCCGAAGAAGAGGGCACCGAAGTTGAGATGTCGGTTGAAGAGCGTGCTCGGCTTGAGCTTCAGGAGAGTGCCATTAACATGGCGCGCGAGCATCCTGAGGACGTTGCTCAGCTCATCCGCACGTGGCTGATGGAGGAGTAGTATGGCCAAGTCACAGCGAGGAACAGCCTCGGCGGGAGCACCGTCGCCTGTTGCGTCGAAGAAAGGTTCGGGGCATCGGAAAGACATGACAGGTCGCCAGAAGGCGGCCGTATTCCTCGTCACGCTCGGCTCGGAAATCTCCTCTGAAATATTCAAACACCTGAGGGAAGACGAGATCGAAGCGCTGACGTTCGAGATTGCCCGGCTCGAGACCGTTGATTCCGAAGACCGCGACCGTGTGCTCCAGGAGTTCCAGGAGCTGATGATGGCTCAGGACTTCATTACAACGGGCGGAATCGAATATGCCCGGGAACTCCTGGAAAAGTCACTCGGATCACAAAAGGCAGTAGATATCATCAATCGCCTCACTTCAAGCCTGCAGGTGAGGCCGTTCGACTTCATCAGACGTACCGATCCGACTCATCTTCTGAACTTCATTCAGCAGGAGCATCCGCAGACAATTGCGCTGATCCTTGCGTATCTTGAGCCGAACAAGGCATCTGTCATCCTTTCCAGCCTGCCGCACGAGATTCAGTCCGACGTTGCGAAGCGGATTGCGACGATGGACCGCACCTCTCCGGAGGTCCTGAGGGAGGTCGAGCGGGTTCTTGAAAAGAAGCTGTCAACTCTATCGAGTGAAGACTACACCGCTGCAGGTGGTGTCGAAAGCATCGTAGAAATTTTGAACCTTGTAGACCGGTCTACCGAGAAGACCATCATAGAGAGTCTCGAAGAAGAAGATCCGGAGCTTGCAGAAGATATTAAGAAGCGCATGTTTGTATTCGAAGATATCGTTATGCTGGATGACCGCGCAATTCAGAAGGTGCTTCGTGAAGTGGATACGAGCGAGCTTGCGAAAGCGCTGAAGAGTGTGGACACCGAGGTCCAGGACAAGATCTTCCGCAACATGTCAAAACGCGCTGCGACCTTGTTGAAGGAAGACATGGAGTACATGGGACCGATCAGAATGAAGGACGTCGAAGAGGCACAGCAGAAGATTGTATCGATTATTCGTAAACTTGAAGAGCAGGGTGAAATTGTTGTTGCTCGCGCCGGCGAAGACGAGCTGGTAGTGTAGTGCTGCGCCGCAATGCATCCTGACTGGTAAGGAACATCGATGGCAAAGAATGTCTTCCGCGCCGGCGAGGTCACGATGATCGACCGACGCGTTCAGATCTCAGCTCCTCAAGAGGTAGTCGGCGAACTGCCGGAGCCGGAACCGGTCCTCGACATTCCGGAGTACTCGGGGCCGACTGCGGACGATCTTCGCAA
>DATKUC010000119.1:0-44294 GCA_035530835.1 Spirochaetia bacterium | reverse complement strand
TCTGCCAATCATTGAGCGAACGCTCGACACGCGGAACCCGCGCGAGTGGTATTACGCGCTCATGGACTACGGAGTCTATCTTCGCAGCCTGTTTTCCAATCCGAACCGGCGAAGCGTCCACTACACCCGCCAGTCGCGCTTCGAGAACAGCAATCGTCAGGTGCGCGGTGCGGTAATCCGTGAACTCCTGTCAGGCGATGTGACTGCGGCTGAACTTGCGTTGCGAACTTCGCAGGATGAGAAAAGGGTCAGGCAGGTACTGAAAGAACTTTCCGAAGAGGGGATGATAGCAGCGGAAGACGGGGAGAACTACAGAATCAGGTAGACTCAGTTTCCGTGGTGCCGACTTCGGGAGAAGAGCCTCTTCAGCACCATGAGATTCTGAAAGCGGTTTTCCTCGCCGTGCAGAAGGCGCCGGATATTCTTGCGGTGGGTAAATACGATGAGCAGGGCAAGTGGAATGGTGAACCAGAACTCAAGCGGCGTGACCTGGACCACGCCCGTCCCGGCAAAAAGAAGCACAATGAACGGAAAACAGATTGCCGCACTGAGCGATGCGACTGATATGATTCCGGTCGATATGGCCACGAGCGCAAACAGCGCTACTGCGGAAGCGAGCGCGAGCGGGTAGAGGGCAAGAACCATTCCGGCCGCCGCGGCGACCCCTTTTCCGCCGTGGAAACGACCAAAGATCGTCCACACGTGGCCAAGCACTGCCGCGCATCCGGCGCTGATTGCAAGCGCATCAGGAGTCAGCAAGGCGGCATCCGGGTTCGCAAATTCGGGAATGCGTGATATGAACAGCGTTGCAATCGCCCCTTTTGCTATGTCAACGACAACTACCACCGTTCCCGCTTTCCAGCCGAACACCCTGAACGCATTGGTACCGCCTGCGTTGCCGGACCCTTTGGTACGAATATCGGTGCCGAAAAAGAGCTTCCCGACAATGACGCTCGTCGGTATCGATCCGGCGAGGTAGGAGAGCAGAAGGATAGCTGCCAGATGGAGAACACTCATGATCATTCGTTTGCGGCCCGGTCCGGGCCCGGGCGAATGAAGCCGATACCGACTGTGCCGAATCCGGTATGAGTCGCCAGTGCCGGCGCAGCGTCCTCAATCATGACGCGATCCGCCTGAGGAAACTCGGTGGAAATTTGCCGCGCAATCTCTTCTGCTTCCGAGCGCGCATCAACATGCGCAATTGCAAAATCGAACCGTTCACCCTGAAGACCCGAGAGTGACTTGCGTATGATGTTCATGATGCGCTTGCGCCCGGCCGCAGCGGTGCGTACCACAGTGACAGTCTCCGCAGTCCCGTCTTCTGCTATGAACAGAACTGGCAGCAGTCTTAGGAGGCGGGCGAACAGTCCCTTTGCCCGGCCGACACGTCCGCTGCGGATGAGTGAATCAAGGGATTCAACAGAAACATAGAATTGCGTGCTGCTCACCAGTTCGAGTGCCGCACTCTCGACTTCGGAGAATGTTTTCCCGCTTTCGATCAACGCACATATGCGCCGGGCGATAAGTCCTACCCCAACACTTACGCTTTTCGAATCGATCACATGAATCCGATCTGCCCCCGGATCAGCGGTGGCTGCGGCCCGACGCGCAGTGCCGCAGGTGCCACTCAGGCCACCGGAAACCGAGAGTACGAGGATATTGCTGTAGTGCCGCGAGAGAAAGCCGAAGAGCTTCAGGTAGTCGTTCTGCGGCGGCTGGGAGGTAGTCGGTAACGCATGCGGGTTGCCCCGCAGAAGATCGTAAAAGCCTGCCGGTGTGAGCGACACCTTGTCGATGTAGGTCGTCTCTCCGACCATCACCGTGAGCGGCACCACATGGACGAACGGCTTCGAAAGCAGTTCTTCAGGCAGGTCGCATCCGGAATCGAGCACCAGTGCAATATCTCCATGCGCTCCGTGGGCAGCTTCGTACTGTTTTCGCATGTCCTCGGCTTTCTGGTTGTGCAGCACTCCGAATCGCCCGGCGATCTCGAACACCTGCGACGGTGAGTCGGTGTGGATATGCAGTTTGGTAACGCTCTTCGAACCGGCGACGATGAGGGAGTCGCCGAGCTGCCGGAGTCTTTCCCGGAGATCGTTGTGATCGATCCGGTCACCTTCGATCATGCACTCCGTGCAGTATCTGAAGGTGATCTCCTCTTCGTATTCGGTAATCGCATCCTGACCGATCTCCGGTTCGATTCCCGGTTTTTCGATTTCGCGGATCTTCCCTTGCCTCATGAAACCGGCAACGCCCTCGATGAAGTGGACAAAGCCCTGCGCTCCGGCGTCGACCACACCGGCTTTCTTCAGAGAGGGCAGCTTATCTTTCGTTGTTGCAAGCGCAATCCGTGCCGCGGAGACAGACTCACCGACCATGTGAGAAAAGTCGCCCGTCTTTCGACACAGCTCGAGCAGGCGCTCAGACCAGGACTGGAGCACGGTGAGAATCGTTCCCTCCATCGGAACCGTGATCGCCTCATATGCGTATTTCACCGCGTTATGAACAGCACCGGCAAATGTCTGGGTGTTGATGTACGCGTAGTTCTTCAGTTCTTCGGCCATGCCGTGGAAAAACTGGGCGAGAATGGTGCCGCTGTTTCCCCGTGCACCCTGCAGAGCGGAATCGGCTGCGGTTCGGGTGACCACGGCGAGCGAGCGATCAGAAATCGATGACAGCGCGCTCGTTACCGCATGCAGCGTTCCCGCCATGTTCGTGCCGGTATCGCTGTCGGCAACAGGAAAGACGTTAATCGAATTGAGCTGATCCTTGAACTGGATGACACGCCGCGCACCTGCAATCAGTGCCCGTTTGAATCGTCGACCATCGACATAGCTGATCTGCTCGTCTGACATCGTTCCTGCCTCGCTGTTTCAGAATCCGCGCAGCCGGCTATCGCGCCGGCACTCCTGACGCGGCTCGGTCGGCTCGTTCTACCATGCTGATATGCCAATCGAGAAAGTACCGCTCATTATCGACATTCGATCCCTCAACGTCGGCCATGACACGGAACACCGGCTCGGTCCCAGAGCCACGCATCCAGATGAACGCTTTGATTTTGCCGTTTTCGTCTTTGAAAACGATCTTGAATCCGCCGCGTTCGTTCGCGCCACGCACCGTCGTTCCGACACCCTGGCGTTCATTGACACCATCGTAATTTATCTGTCTCCATCCGATTATGCCGAATCGCTCCCGCAACTCGTCCCGGCGTTCCTGCCACTGTTCGAGGAAGAGCCGTTCGTATTCGGATTTCAGCCTTCCGTGGTCGCCGGTCCGGATCTTCATGACTGCTCGCTTGTCGAAGGAGCTCGTAGTCACGAAGCGGGGCAAAGTGGAAAGTATTGCGCCCAGATCAGTCGCGGCCGTGCCTGTCGCCTCGATTCTGTTGCGTTTGCGCCAGATATCGAACAGGCCGGGACGACTTCCGTCCTCCGAGGATCCCACTGACAGAAGTTTCACCATCGCCATGACCGTGTTGAGCGGGTCACGTACCGACGCCGGATAGGTGATATTCCCGCCATTGGAGCCTTCTCCCAGGATACGGACTATATACCCCTTCTTCCTGAGCAATCGCGCGAGCTCGACTACGTTCGCTTCCCCGACTTCGGCCCGATATACGGTCGCATCGAATGCTTCCGCAATTCGGTCGATTCGCATTGAGGTGGGGCCATTTACCGCTATTGCGACTTTCTGGAGGGCTCTGCCTGATGCGTCGTAGGATACAGTGCCAGTGTAGACCAGCCACGCGAGTTCGGCAACACAAGCGAGGGCGAAAACGTCCTGCGCGGAAACCGGGAGCACCTCGTCGATTCGGGAGTCATAGTAGACAAGATTTCCGCGGTCACCGTCGTTGTCCGGAACATACGCAAGGCGGAAGCTGCTCTCTTTCTGATGCAGTTCCCGGAGTCTCGAGCGGGCAAGATCCAGAGAGTCGCCCTCGGGAACTATGCGGTGTACGACCTCACGTGGATTACCGTTCAACAGTGAAATGCGAACGCCGAGCATCTCGAGAAAGCTCCGGTCGATGCTGGTCCCTCGCGCACTTCCGTTGAGCTCGCCGAGAATGCCGATCGGATTGCGGTCGACTGCCTGCTTCAGATCCTCAAGAACCGAACGCTGCTTCGCTTCATCAGTTTCTCCGGACACAACCCGCTCGGTAAACCGGAAATAGGAATCAGCAGCGTCCTTTTTGCAGACCGTGCTGCGGTTGTAAATATCGGCGACCTCCCGCGGGGAGAGGCGCAGCACGCGCGAGGCAACTTCCGCGAGCGCTTCGGCAAGCCGTTGCGGCGAAGTTGCAGTCGCTCGTATGGATTGAATCAGCTCTTCCGCGTCGGAGGGTTCAAGCACGCCACCGCGATTCAGTCCGAACTTGATACCGTTATGGCCGATGGGGTTATGGCTGGCCGAGACATAGATAAAGCCTGTCAGCCCGGGCGTCACCTTTGTGTATGCCATGATCTCGGGCGCAGCAACAATAAAAAGGTAGTTGACTCTGGCTCCGCCGCCTGCCAGTACGCGCACGATGACATCGGCAATTGCGGGTCCGGTGGGCCGGGCGTCAACGCCGACTACAAGCTGGAGCGGAGCGGCGTTCCCCGGGTTTGCCGTTTCCAGCCTTCTTTGTACGAGTCGTTCGTATTCGAGTGCAAAGAAGCCACACAGCAGAGCATCTTCGGCCGATATCGTTTCGCCGAAGCTCTCTTCGTTGCCATCGACTGCGAAGACCTTCCGGAACCCTGAGGCGGAGAGTATAAAACCCTCGAGCGCCGTCTTCACACTCGTCAGCAGTTCGGACGACAAAGAAGCGGATAGTCCGATTGCGGCTTCGAGTTGTTCACGTTGCACCGATGGTTCATCCGGGTCTCCGATGGCGAATCCGGTTATCGGATCATACATAACTGCCATCTTTTCTCCTTGATTCCTGGTATCCTCAACTTCAGAACTGAAGGCTCAGGGCCAGCGATACGGGTGTCCAGGTTCCTCCGGTTACGAGTGTTCCGTGCAATAGGAAGGCGCTATACAGGACGAGATCGCCAAGATCCAGAAAGTCGAGTGAGAGTCCCGCGCCAGTGGAGACTACAAACCCGCTCGTCACCGAGCCGGCAGGTGCCCCCGGCAATCCGTTGAAGTAACCGGCGTCCACGAATGCAAGAACCCCCGGAACGATGTCCGGAGTGAACAGCGAGGGCAGATTTGCGCGCAGATCGAAATTGTTCACGACCTTGAGATTGGCAGCATAGCGATCAGACTCCAATCCGCGGATTGCACCGCCAAGACCGTCAACAGTCTGGGTACCTCCGAGCAGCTGCAGCGCCGAAAGAGGTATCGAAGTCCCCCACAGGTAGTCTGCCTCGATCTGATCCCCTGCATAGAGCGAAAACAGGTTTCGGTTCGCTCTCGGGGGTGCAGCATATATGGGAAGGAAGTATCGCGCGGTGAAGTTCAGCCGATTATAGTCGACCCCCGGCGTGATGAAATTGACAAGTGCATTCGGCGCAAGCTCGATCGATGTTTCAGCATAATAGCCACTGAATACTTTCGTGACTGGATCACGGACCTCGGTGTTCGCATCGAAACCCATCAGCAGCGACGCGTGCACATCGTATCCGGAGATGGCGCTGTGCTGGCTGAAGAAGAGCAGCTGTTTCACACTCTGAGACTGCAGCGGTACTGAAGTGCTCGCCTGCAGGAACATGAACGCTGAAAGGAGATCCTGGGGAAGTGCGGGATTGTCGATGAGACCCTGTTGAACCCCCAGTTTCCAGTCAAGGATGAGCCGGTCGTAGTAGGGAGCCACCGATGGGTCCTGGGGGAATCCCGTTACGTTTGTTCCGTCAAAAGGGCTGCCGTCCGGATTTCGAAAGTACCCCTTGTTGTCCCACGCTCCACCCGCGTAGATCCAGAATATCGTGTCCAGCGTCGGTACCAGGTGCCATTTCTTCACGCCGACACCTACGTCAACTCCCCAGACGTGGGGCGAAATATCGATCTGAAGATCCTTCCCTCCGAGGCTTTGAGCTGAAACGGTTGCAGCCGTGCCGGCAAGCAGGAGTACGAGAACAGCTGTCGCGTGTATGGGTTTCACGTTCCGCAGGGCCCTCCTTAGCGGCCATCATCCTACTCGCACGCTTCTGCGCTGTCAACGAAGCAACGAACGTGTGCGGTTCAGTTGAACAATTGGTCTCTTCAGCCTATAAATAGTGCTGTGGGGGTTCGAGTTGATGAAAAAGATCCTCGTTATCGACGAGTCTGCGCTCTTTCGCGAGTATCTGGGAAAGAAACTCACCGAATACGGCTTTGAGGTCGCGCTCGCGGTCAACGGACTCGACGGCTCGGTGAAGCTTCGAAACGAAATGCCGGATCTCGTAATCATGGACTACTACCTCTCCCGTAACAGTTCACTCGAACTCCTCGCCAAGAAGAAAGCCGATCCAAACACCGCCCCCATTCCCGTTGTCATGGTGTCAGCAAAAGTCGATCGGGAGAAGATCCTGCAGGTGGCGCAATACAACATTCGCAAGTTTTTTACCAAGCCGGTGAAGATCGATGGTCTGCTCAAGACGATTTCAGAAATCCTCGGCGTCGTGATAGACGTGGACGATACGCAGTGCATTATTGAAGCACACTACAATGACGAGATTCTGTTCGTGGAGATTGCCCAGGGGTTGAACCGGGAGAAGATCGAACTGCTCAGATACAAGATCGCCGAGCTCATCGACCTGTACGAAGTAGTGTTGCCGAAATTGCTCATCATGATGTCAAGCATTCAGGTCACGCCCGAGGACAGCCTGAAACTCGCCACCCTGTTCTCGAACCTCATCGAAGGGACAAAGGTGAAACAGCGTTTCATCAAAATCCTGACAAACTCCGAATACGTGCGGGATTTCATCCGCTCTCGTCCCGAATATTCGGAAATTGAAGTCACCAATAGTCTCGAGAAGGCGATGGACGGTCTGCTCGGCCGCAAAACCGGGAACTTTCTTGACGCTCAGAGCAAGACGGTGCAGCAGGGATTTCTTCAGGCTGCGACCCCAACGAAGGAGCACGAGGAGAGCCTACATCTGAAGTTCGAGCATGAGCCAAATCAGGCGCACTTCGATCTCGCGGACATGGATAATTCGGTGCATATCTCCGTGGTGGACGACGATCTGGTCATCCAGGAGCTCATCAAGACAGCATTCTCCGATACAAAGTTTCAAATAAAG
This sequence comes from Spirochaetia bacterium, assembly GCA_035530835.1. GTDB lineage: Bacteria > Spirochaetota > Spirochaetia > DSM-27196 > DATKUC01 > DATKUC01. The sequence goes on along the minus strand of DATKUC010000119.1, from coordinate 37,086 downwards.
ACCTACGACAACGGCAAATTGTTCATGTCCGACAAGAACGCTGCGGAAGCTGATCTCATATTTCTTGACCTCATGATGCCGGAAATGGACGGCTTTCAAGTCATGGAAGAGCTTTCAAGCCGTGAGACAGATGTACCCATAATTGTGCTTTCAGCGCTTTCGCAGCGCGAAACGGTACTTCGAGCGTTGAGGTTCGGCGTCAAGAGCTACATGATTAAGCCGTTGCGGCCGGAGGGGATACTCCGAAAGGCTGCCGAGATCCTGCGAATGAGCTTCTGAGGCGGGAGGGAAGCTTGGCACAGTTTGGACGTCAGTTTCAGACCATATTTGATCATGCGCCTATCGGAATGGTCATGATGGACAGCGCCGGCCGCCCTCTATACTCGAATCTTGCACTGCAGAACATGCTCGGTGAAGACGAGTATGCACTGCGGAATGACGACCTGCTCAACTTCGTGCATGCGGACGATCGGGAGGAGTTCAAGAAACAGTTTTCCGCTTTGGTTCGGGGCGAGACCGCCCGCGTACGCACGTTCGGCAGGTACGTCAGGAAGGGCGGCACAACGGCGTGGTGGCGCGTTGACGTCACTCACGTTTTTTCCGCAGAGCATTCGCCGTTCATATTCGGATTCATGGAGGATGTGACCGAACAGAAAGCAGACGCAGAACGATTGCGCAGGGCAAAAGAGTATGCGGAGCGCGCCACACGCACGAAGAGCGCGTTTCTGGCGAATATGACGCACGAAATACGCACGCCGATCCACACCATAACCGGAATGACCGAATTGCTGCTCGAGACGGCGCTGGACGACGAACAGCGGGAGTACGCTCAACAGGTCAGATTTTCCGCCGAAGTGCTGCTCGGCCTCGTAAACGATATACTGGATTTCTCCAAGATCGAAGCGGGGAAGCTCTCGCTCGAAAAAATACCGTTTGATCTGTTCACCATGACCGAGGACGCTGTCGACATGGTCAGCCTCGAGGCGTACAAGAAAGGGCTTGAAGTCGTGCTCTATCTTGATCCTGAGTTGCCGGACATCGTCATCGGGGATCCTATTCGACTGCGGCAGATCATAGTCAATCTGTTCAATAATGCGGTCAAGTTCACTTCCCGGGGCGAGGTTCTCATCCGTGTTGAGCTTGTGGAACGACGCGGGGAGCAGAGCACCATTCTCTTCGAGATAGTCGACACCGGAATTGGCATACCGCAGGATAAGCTTGTCACGCTGTTCCAGGCATTCAGCCAGGTGGACTCGACGACGACCCGGCGCTTCGGCGGTACGGGTCTCGGACTGTCTATATGCCGAAGTCTCGTGAAGCTCATGAACGGAACAATTGGCGTGAAGAGCCAGGAGACAAAGGGTTCAACCTTCTGGTTTCTCATCCCCTTCGAGGGGCAGCACGCGGGTGCCGAGGGAAGCCGCAGGCTGCTTCCCCGGTTTAGCGAAAAATCGCTCCTGCTCATCGACGATAATACGACCTTCAACACCCACACACGCCGATATCTGGATCGCTGGTTCAATCGCGTCGACGAGGTCGCCAGCGGCGCCGAAGCTCTGAAGCGACTCCATGAGTCGGCCGACGCAGGCAAACCATACGATGTTGCTCTCGTCGATCTTATGCTCCCCGGCATGGACGGCTGGCAGCTGGCCAGCGAGGTGAACGCCGACAAGTCGATCAACTCCACCCGGCTCATCCTCATGAGTCCCGCCGGCAAGGCGAGCGGAGAGGCAAAGATGAAGCTTCTCGGCTGGTTCAATGCGTACCTGAATAAACCGTTGAAGATCAATGAGCTATACAACGCACTTGCAAACTCTCTCTCAAGCGACCTCGATCTGGCAGCCGCCGATGACGAGAACACAACCGCGATGAGTCACGCTCCGAAAAATGCGGGAATCGCATCCGCGCCTGAGACGACACAAATTGGCCGCATTCTGGTGGCCGAAGATCACCTGGTCAATCAGGAGCTTTTTCGCACCATCCTGTCGAGAATGGGGCACACAGTGAAGGTTGCAAGCAACGGCCGCGAAGCGTTGAATCTGGCACTGGCGGGAAACATCGACATTATCTTCATGGATGTCCAGATGCCGGAGATGAACGGTTACGAGGCGTCTCGCGAAATACGGAAGGTGGGAATCACGGTGCCGATCATTGCCGTTACCGCAAACGCCATGAAGGGAGAGCGGGAACGATGCATCAAGTACGGCATGGACGACTATCTCACCAAACCGTTCAAGAGTGCGGATGTTCTTCCGCTCATTGCAAAATGGATGGTGAAGAACGTTCCGGAGCTGACGCCCGCTGAACCTCTGATCGATGAGCCGACGGTGCTCGAGGCTCTTGCGGATGAGTTGCCGATTGAGGAATCGAAGAACAATATCAACGGGGGAGTTTTTGATTACGCGGGAGCCGTCGAAGCGTTCATGGGAAAAGAGGACGTCGTACGTCGGGTGGTCTGGGATTTCGTTTCGCGGATCGCCGTCCAGCTTGAGCAGATGGACGTTTCACTGAAAGCGGGTGATCTGGGCGCTGCAAGCATCGAAGCCCACGCGATTAAGGGCGGTGCGTGGAATCTCGAAGTGAAGAGGCTGGGCGATGCTGCTGCCCGGCTCGAGGCCGCGACCCGCGAGGGCAGGGCCGATGATGCGATGCTGGATCTTCAGCGTGTCAGGGGAGCTTTCGAGGAGTTCCGCAGCTTCTGCGAAGCGCTGCCCGAACTGAATGGCTAATCTTCGCTCTGTCCGAGACCTTCCGGATCAGCCTTCCCGGTGGAAGCGCAGATCCCAGACCATATCCTGTCCAACCCTTCGGGTGGAGATTGAATCCGCCCGCAGGGCGTCCTTGAGATCAGTCACTCCGAGATCCCCGATTGCCGAAATGCCTTCTCCGATGATGATAGGCGCGGTTACGACAACCATCCGGTCGACCTGGCCGGCTCTCAGGAATGTCGTCACTATCTGTCTGCCGCCCTCGACGAGCAGAGTCTGAAATCCGGTTTTCACGATCCATTCGACGATCTGTGTCGGGGTGAAGTGGCCCGAACCATCTGCTGTCATCCCGACAAGTCTCAGGCCAAGGTGCTCCATGCTCCGGGCCCGATCGGTACCGATCTGCCGCGAGTCACACAGCACGTAGGTCGGAATGTCCTTCGCAGTCTGCGCAAGCCGGGATTCCGGCTGCATATGAAGCCTGGAATCCACGACGATGCGGGCCGGCGTCTCGTCCGATACGATAGTGCCGCCTGAAGGCGCAACGTTTCCGTTCGTGTCGAGTCGACAGGTGAGCTCGGGGTCATCGGCGAGCACCGTGCCGATTCCCACGAGCACCGCATCGGAGTCCCGCCGAAGACGATGGGCCAGCGTGAGCGTAGCTCCGCCTGAGATCCATCGGGACGAACCTGTTATCGTGGCGATTCGTCCATCCAGACTTTGCGCGTAACTGATTGTTATTCGCGGTTGGGCATCTGTCACATCCACCATCATAAAGAGGTTTTGCCTTCGGGGCAATACGACCCTTTTCCCGGTATCGGTTACAGTATTCTTGAAAGGCGCTCAAGAGCCTCCACGACTTTCTCACGGTGATTGAAGGCGCTTATGCGGATGTGTCCCTCACCGCACAATCCGAATCCCGCTCCGGGGGTGCAGACCACCTGCGCCTCCGACAGCAATCTGTCGAAGAATGCCCACGAATCGGTGCCGGTCTCAACCCAGATGTAGGGCGAGTTCAGTCCGCCTTCACAATGGTAGCCGGCTGCCTCCACGGCGGTGCGGATGAGTCGGGCGTTCTCCAGGTAGTAGTCGACGAGTTCTCGTACTTCCACGGCGCCTGTGGCGCTGTACACCGCCGCGGCTGCGCGCTGAACCGGATAGGAGACTCCGTTGAACTTTGTCGTCTGCCTGCGGTTCCACAGTGTCCGGAGCGAGTGCGCCGAACCGGTCTCGTCGTAAGCCATGCACTCCTGAGGTACAACCGTAAACGCACAGCGCACACCGGTAAAGCCAGCGGTCTTTGAGAAGCTGCGGAACTCGATCGCCACCTCTTTAGCGCCGGGAATCTCGTAGATCGAATGCGGAACCTCCGGATCCCGGATGTACGCTTCGTAGGCCGCATCGAAAAGAATCAGTGCGCGATGCTTCTTTGCATATTCGACCCACGCGGCGAGCTGATCCCGCGTAGCTGTTGCACCGGTCGGGTTATTCGGAAAACAGAGATAGACGATGTCGACTTTCGTCTCAGGAGGTGCCGGAACGTATCCGTTAGCGGATGTTGAATCAAGATAGGTCAGCCCCTTGTAGCGGCCGTCGGCAAAGCTGCCGGCTCTTCCTGCCATGACGTTCGTATCGACATAGACCGGATAGACCGGATCGGGAACCGCGATGATCGAATCGGCCGCAAAAAGCTCCTGGATGTTGCCGGTATCGCACTTTGCTCCGTCGCTGATGAAGATGTCCTCGGCGCTGATCTGGACACCTCTGGACCGGTAATCGCCCGCCGCAATGGCCGAGCGAAGAAACTCGTAACCCTGTTCCGGGCCGTAGCCGCGGAATGTCGCGTCATGACCCATTTCGGCGACGCCCGCCTGATATGCTTCAATAATTGTCGCCGGCAGTGCCCGCGTCACGTCTCCAATGCCGAGCCGGATGATCGATGCGTCCGGATGCGAAGTCTGATACTCCTGTACCTTGCGACCGATCGTCGAAAAGAGGTAACTCGATTGCAGCTTGAGGTAGTGCTCGTTGATACGGACCATGCCTGTTCTCTCCTTGTAGCCCGGTGGTTGGCCTATCCTAAGAAGAACGCTATATTTCATCAAGACGATGCATGGAGGTTCCATGGGGTCCGGAGGAGAACGATTCCCGCGCGCAACTGTTGACCGCAAAGTAGCCGAGATACTTGCCGGAGATTCGATTGACGGCCTGGGTAAACTGCAGCAACTGTCGGACACGCTTCGTGAGGTCGTGCCGCATTACAACTGGTTCGGATTCTATATAGCCCTGCCGGATAATCCCATGCTCGTTCTCGGGCCATTCTCCGGTGAGCCGACCGAACACACCCATATCCCGTTCGGCAGGGGTATCTGCGGTCAGGCTGCCCAGCAGCGTGCTACATTCCTTGTTCCGGATGTGAGTGCCGAATCCAACTATCTCGCATGCAGCCTGCTCGTCAAGTCAGAAATCGTCGTTCCGATAATCCGCGATAGCCGGGTCATCGGCGAAATCGATATTGACAGTCACCGGACGGATCCGTTTACGCCGGAAGACATCGAATTTCTTGAGCAGCTTGCCCGCAAGGTGGAACCGCTCATTCCCGTAGATTTCCCCAATTGAACCGGGAGGTACATAGTGAAACGAGTGATTGTGGCAGTACTGTTCGTTGCAGCCGGCGGTTCCGTGTTTGGCCTTGACCCGACGCTATCTCAGGCGGATCAGCTTGATACTCTCGGACACTACGAACAGGCGCGGACGCTGCTCCTGAGTATCCTGCCAGCGACGAACAGTCGTACCGAGAGGGCCGATGTCCTGTGGCGGCTCGCGCGCGAGCAGCTGAGTCTGGGCGAAGCGGATCAAAGCGCCGGCAGGAGCAACGATGTGGCAATTGCGACCTACGACAAAGGTCAGCAGTATGCACAGCAGGCAATCGAGGCAGACCCGTCGAACTCCGAAGGGTACTTCTGGAAATCCGGCAACATGGGAAAGGTCGGACTCATCAGGGGGCCGCTCAACAGTCTCGGTATGGTGCCTACGCTGCAGAGTCTGCTGTCGAAAACAGTAGAGCTCAGTCCGAACGACGACAAGGCGTACTTTGCACTCGGGCAGTTGTATGCGAAGCTCCCCGGCTGGCCGATATCGTTTGGGAACATCGATTATGCGGTCTCCCTTGCCCGCAAGTCGATCATGCTCCTCGACAGGAGGATTGCCTCGGGCGCCGAGGTGAACGTGGATTTTGATTTCTATCTGGAGCTTGCCCGGGATCTGTACCAGCGCAACTGGGATGCCGGGCACAGGCGGAATGAGCAGCAGTCGAAGCGCAAACGGTTTGCGATAAGTCCGGACATCGTCGAAAAGAGCTTCTACTACGAGGGCACTATCACGCTTTCCGACCAGAGTGATCGTGCCGAGGCGGTCGCGATTGTCAGGAATACCATTTCCATGATCCAGTCAAAAACGACGCCGCTCACAAGCCGCGACAAGTCCCAGCTTGCGGATGCTGAAAAGCTGCTTGCCGAATGGCGTTAGGCTTCGGAGCTAACTGTCGTTCTTCTCCTGATCCGGCCGTTTCATGAGGCTTGCCTTACGCACCGGCAGTGAACCGTAGCGCTCCTTCAGATTGAGCACGGCTTTCTCTACCCGCCGGTTCCTGTCATCGTCTTCGGGGAACAGCTCAGGCTGTTCCTCGGATCCTTCCGACTCCAGGCGGGCGCAGCTTACGCCGACCAATCTGACCGCGGTCTTTCCATCCCAGCGTTTGTCGAGAAGTTCAAGAACTGCGCGGTGAGCCTGCTCGGCAGAAACGAGAGGACGTGACAGGGTGGTCTGCGCGTTCGACGTTGAAAAGTCCCACAACCGCAGCTTGATGCCGATGGTGCGTGACCGGAACCCTTCATGAAGCAGCCGGAACATCACCGTATGACAGAGATCGAGCAGCGATCTGACGACAATCTCCCTATCCTCGATGTCGTGCTCGAATGTTGTCTCCGCACTGATTGATCTGCTCTTTGGATCACCTGTGAACATACCCGGATCGATCCCTCGACAGATTCCGTACAGATAGGACCCGGCAGACTCTCCAAACAGTTTTTTCAGCTCCGGCTCTGTGAGTTCCTTCAGATCGGATATAGTCTGGATTCCTTCCGCGAGAAGGTGCTCGAGTGTCCGCTTGCCGACTCCCCAGAGATCTTTCAGCCTGAGTCGCGACACGAACGCCTCTTCATCCCCCGGCGCAACTTCATAGAGCCCGTCCGGCTTACTGTATGCGGATGCGAGTTTCGCAAGGTAACGGTTCGGTGCAATTCCCACCGAGATTGCGAGTCCCTCCCGGGACCTCACATCCTCCTTCAGCCTCTTCCCGCACGCTGCCGGGGAACCGAACAGGCGTTCGGTTCCCGTCATGTCCAGGAACGCCTCATCTACCGACATCTGTTGCACGAGCGGGGAGTAGTCTCCAAATATCGTCATGATACGGCTTGAGACCTCGTGATAGCGCTGCATGCGCACCGGAAGATAGATGCCGTTCGGACATCGTCGATACGCCTCGACAACCGGCATTGCCGAATGGACCCCGAACCGTCGAGCTTCATAGGAGCAGGCGGAGACAACGCCGCGATGTCCGGGAGCGGCGCCGACGATGACCGGCTTTCCCGCATATTCGGGGTGGTCCATCTGCTCGACCGAGGCGAAGAATGCGTCCATATCAACGTGGAAGATGACCTGCATGCTATTTCCCCGGGGAGGTATCGACTAAAAGGTCCACTACAGTGCTCGTATAAAATTGATAGCCTGCAGTCACAGGCGACATGTGCTCAGGTAGTCCAAGAAATTCGGCCCTGAGTACGATAGACGGGAGATGCTCGGCCGGCAGGATGTAATCGACCCTGAGTGGATCAGGCGGATCCGCTCCAATGTAAACAGTCACCTCCCTGTTGTCCGCTGAATAGGAGAATGGGAAGTTCAGATCATAGATGACCATCGGTTTCTTCTCCGAAAGTCTCATCGAGACGTGATAGAGAACCATGGTCTCGGCAGGTGTCAGCGTCGGAGCGACTGTAAGCACCGTCTGTTCGCGGTCGAGAAAACGTCGATGAGTGGTTTCCGTGCGGATGAGCTTCGCAGGTGGTTCCAGCGCGAGCTCGTAGTGCCGCGAAGCATTGTGGAGCGTCACCGTCCGTGCACCATACCGAAAGCTGAGATTCCCGAGCGGAGCCGGGCTGTCGAATACCAGCTTTGCGCTCTTGTTCGTGGTGTCGATCCTCTCTACAACGGTAACAGGCTGAGGGTCGGCCGGGCCGTACGGTCTCAAGGTAACCAGGAGTATTCCGACGACGATCGACGCGAGTGCGGTTACGACGATAGCTACCTGACTCGCAAAACTCGCTCGACCGCGAACCGGATGTCGGAAGAGAAAGTCGAGGCGAATTACCATGAGAACGAAGGGAAGCGTCACAAACGCAAGCAGGAGGTTCCCGTTGACTGGCGACAGGAGCAATGCCTGTGCAATGAGCGGTTCGGGAATCGAAAGTGAATCCCAGGCAGCCTTTACCAGAAAGAGCGGCGCAATGATGAGGAACAGGAACTTCATCCAGCGCAGACGGGTAACCGAAAAGAGGAACGCGACAGCAAATGCAAACAGAAAGTAAAACATGAACGCAAGATTGATGAACGCGGCGATAAGGACATCGACAAACAGGAAGAAGATTGCGGCGGCCGAATAGAAGCTACCGTTTCGCGAAATGGGGAGTCGGCGGATAAGTCTGAAAGTGAGCGTAGACAGAAACAATGTCAGCGCAAGCTTCCAGCTGAAAAAGAGGGTCGGGGAGTGCAGCCAGAGTTCCGGAGAATCGCGCCCGCGCAGAAACAGCTGCAGCAGGAGTGTGGCAGCAAAAAGAAATCCGAACGTGAGTGCGAGCAGAATCGGCAGGTTCCAGGCGTTTCTCAGCACCGTTCGAACGTACCGTTTGAGCCGGCGCTGGTTCACTACTGCGTAGATGAGGGTGAGTGCAATACTGATGAGCAGAAGCAGGAGGCTGGCCCGCTCACTGAAGAACAGATATCGACCGTTGACGTTCCACAGCAGGTAGTGATGATCCCAATCGGTCGGGAATCCCTTTGCATTCTTCTGAATGAATGAGTCTATGAAGGTGAAGAAGGACGCATACCAGCTCTCAAGAGACTCAGCAGGTGCTCCTGATGCGGCAATCTCGACCGCCGGAATATTCTGGCTGAGGTAGGGCGAAATGAGCGCGCTTTCCTCTGCTCTTCCGAGACGGATCGCGAGGATTCGATTCTGCGCCACTGAAAACGGCATTCGGGCGTCGGTGGCGGCCTGCATTGCCCCGCTTACGAGCCAGGACGGGGCAACCAGTTGCGATCCACCCGGCCGGATCACCATCGAACTCGTCGCTTCCTGCAGGTTCAGATAGAGCACCGCTTCCGGTTGCTCCGGGAAGTGACCCTGAAGGAAGAGCTTCGATCCGAGTGGATACGGAATTGATGTCGCGCTGTCCGGAGCCGGTGGGTCTGTCCGGGGGAATTCCGCGCCAAGGAACAGAATCCGGACGGTCAGCTCCGGTTTCTCTGCCATGAACTGTTCAGCAAGCGAGAGCGCCGCGGCAATTCCAACCGACCCATCACTCCCTCGTCTGGCGTCAGGCGGTTGATTGATCGGCACCGCAAGAATAAGCGTGTCCGGGCGCGAACCGGCCAGCGTAACGGATATGATCTTCGAAAATGAATAGCCGTTTTCGAATGTCGAGAAGTCTGAGGAAATGTACTTTATCCCGTGATCGGTGAGCTGCTTCTCGATAAATGCTATCGTCTTCCCGCTTTCTGCCGATCCTTCAAGTCGTGGGTGGAAAGATTCGATGGAATTCTGCAGAATCACCGCCTGTGCCGGGGCTCCAACTGCGAAAGACCTTGAAAAAAGGACTGAAGCTGCTAAAATGAACAGAAGGAGAGGCAGGAGAACCCTTTTCATTACAACGCTGAGCATAGGGAAAAGGAAGATTACTAGTCAATACAATACAGTACGTGGGAGACGCCGATGAGTCTGCTTCCGGAAATTGCAAAACGGGCGAGCGTGAGGAATTTTACTCCCGAACCCGTGTCGAAGGCGCAGATTGAACGCATTCTCGAAGCAGGTCGACTTGCTCCATCGGCGAAAAACAGGCAGGCATGGCGATTCATCGTCGTTCAGGATGCTCAACTGAAGCAACGCCTCGAGACGGCGAGCTTCGGGCAGGACTACGTCGGTAAGGCACCCGTGGTTATTGTCTGCTGTACCACCAATATTGACTACAAGATGCCGAACGGGCAACTCTCCTATCCAATCGACATTTCGATAGCTGCCTCGTTTATGATGCTGCAGGCAGTGAGAGAAGAGCTCGGCACCTGCATGATCACCACCTACGACGAAGAAGATATTCGGGTTGCACTCTCAGTTCCCTATTCGATGCGGGTCGTAATGCTCCTCCTGATCGGTCACCCGGCGGACGAGGGAGAGCGGGTGCAGAAGCTGCCGCTCAGGAGGATTGTCTCCTACGATCACTGGTGACGCCGCTCGACGTACAGCTTTTCAGACAGATAACTTTCAGGTTCGACCGATCTTCAGCACTATTTCATACCGACATAACCAATTTCGGCAAGCGCATCCCGAGCTTCCTGCTCTTCGTCCCAGTGCATCGGGCCGTCCGGATAGATTATCGAGTATTCGTGCCCTTTTCCGAGCAGCAGGACAAGATCTCCCGCCGCCGCGAGTCCAACAGCCTTCCGTACCGCTTCCCGTCTGTCGGGAATGAGGAACAGATCCTCACCGCGCGTTCTGCCGACACAACCTGCCGCAATCTCCTCGAGAATTGCCATACGATCTTCGCCGCGCGGATCCTCGTCAGAAAGGATGACGATGTCCGCGTGCGCCGAAGCTGCTTCACCCTGAAGCGGCCGCTTCGCACGGTCGCGTTCTCCTCCTGAGCCGAAGACTACGATCAGTCGGCCTGCGAGGCTGCTCCGCATCATCGGCAGGACCTTTGCAAACGCGCCGGGAGTGTGCGCATAGTCCACCATCACACCAAACGGCTGACCGCAGCGTACAGGTGTCAGGCGGCCCTTGACGGGCACAAGACGAGGCACCAGCTGCAGCAGATCAGGCAGCGCGGCAAACGGGTCCGCCGGATCGAGATAGCCGCCTGCTGCAATGAGCGCAGCGAGTACGTTCTCGACATTGAATGCGCCCGGCGTATTCAGCCGTATCGAATCGAACCGACGTCCGGCGCAGTTTACGCTGAAGCTGATACCTTCACTGTCCTGCGCCATGGTGTCGGCGCTGAGTTCAGCATCGCCGCCTCGAATTGAGTATCCATATGTCCGGTGCGATGTCACTGAGGCAAAGTACGCGGCCGACTTATCGTCCACGTTCACGACTCCGAAGGAACTATCGCCGGGGGAGAGTGACCTGAACAGGTTCGCCTTGTCGTCGCGGTACTGTTCGAACGTCCCGTGAAACTCCAGATGTTCGTGAGTGACATTGGTGAGCACACCTGCCGCGAACGAGACGTCCGACAGTCGCGAAGTGAGCTTCGAAAGTCCATGAGAGGTTGCTTCGACAACGGCAACCTGTTTGCCGCTTTCGATCATCCGGTGAAGTATCTCATGAACCTCGGTTGCCTCGGGAGTTGATTGCCTGAACGGATTTACGATGGTTTCCGAGTCCGTCTGCATCGCCACAGTTGAAAGGAAACCGCTCGCTGCTCCGCTCATCGACAGCAGCTGATGAATGAAGTAGACAGTCGAACTCTTACCGTCGGTGCCGGTCACCCCGATGACGGGAATCCTTCGGTCAGGGTGATCGTACAGCTCGGCTGCGAGCGCGGACATCGCACGGCGTACATCGGCGACGCGCACGTATGAGACATGCGGTTCGCAGGATTCAAGCTGACCCTCGTAGAGGACTGCGCGCGCGCCCGCCGCAATTGCGGCCGGAATATAGTGTTTGCCGTCGGTATGAATGCCGGGAAGCGCGCAGAAAAGCCAGCCCTCACGGGCGCGGCGTGAATCGTAGGTTATACCTCGTATTCGAATAGACTGCGATCCGACAACCGCTTCTGCGTTGATGCTGGCCAGGATAGCTGATAAGCTCTTTTCAGTCATTGACCCATGGTACCAACAGGTTTGCCGTTCCGCAAGATCGATCACTCTCAATACGAAAGCCACCCCTTCCTGCAGCGGCAGCTGGTCGCCTATATCGGCAACAAACGCGCGCTCCTCCCGTTTCTCGGCGGTGTCTTCGATGGTCTTCACTCACGACATCCGGTGCGAACGTTTCTCGATCCGTTTGCAGGCAGCGGCGCTGTCTCGCGGCTTGCGAAGCTCATGGGGTTCGAGGTTGCAGCCAATGACTGGGAGTTCTATTCGTGGGTCATGAACCGCTCTCACCTGGTCGGAAGCCCCGAGCGGATCAGCTCGATGTTCGGACGGCACGGCGGGCTCACGCGCGCACTCATGTCGCTGAACAGTGAACGTGACTCAGCCGTTGAGGGCTACATCAGCAGGTACTTTGCTCCGCAGGAGACCTCTACCGCGGACTACCGGACCGAGCGGCTCTTCTATACCCGCGAGAACGCGCTCTTTCTCGATCGGGTCCGCAGCCGTATTGAAGAGTGGTATCCCGGCTGGGAACTCGACGAACAGAGTTTGCTCGAGAAGGCGATTCTCGTCTCGTCAGTTATCTACGAAGCGGCGACTCACGCGAATACATCCGGCGTCTTCAAGGCGTATCACAAGGGGTTTGGGGGGCACAGCGGCGATGCACTCGGCAGAATCCTCTCGCCCATGCGGCTTGAGTATCCTGAACTGATCGATGCATCGACCTCCTGCACCGCAAGCTGTGAAGATGCAGTCACCTTTGTTTCAGGTCGTTCAGCCGATCTCGTCTATCTCGATCCTCCGTACAACAGCCATCAATACGGTTCGAACTACTTCATGTTGAACAGCGTAGCCCGCTGGGACCAGCCTGAGGCACCACTTGACCGGACTGAGACCGGCAGGTTGCGGCAGAAGGCGGGAATTCGGGCTGACTGGGCGGACACCCGCTCGGCATACTGTTCGCGAAAAACTGCGGCACCGGAGTTTGCCCGTTTGCTTGACCGCATCGATTCGCGCTACATCGCGCTGAGCTACAGCACCGATGGTATCATCGAATTTGACGAACTTGTGGAGCTGCTCGCGGCGCACGGTGAGCCTGAGGTGATCGGCCGGGACTACACAAAGTATCGAGGCGGGAAGCAGAGCCTGCACCGAAGGAACGCGAATACCGAGTTCGTGCTGATAGTGGAGCGCTCTGCTCGTCGTTCGTCTCACATCGGAGGCGGAACAGGAACCAGATCGAGCGATCCTGACCGCTTCATCAGGTTCCGGCTTGCGAGTCGCATTCATGCGCGATTGAAGGGCAGCTTCGAACCGGGGCGACTTGTTCGCGCGTTTGAGTTTGCCGGGAGCAGTCTCATTCTCAGCCAGACTGGAGAGCGTGAACACGAGACAGTCGGCATGACGGATGCCAGTGTGGTAATGTTGCCGACCGTTGCTCAATATCGCATCGGACCACTCGATTCACCCATCCGGTCGGAACTCGAGGATCTGCTCGTCCACGCACCGATTGAGACGCTCCAATCGATTGACCGGAGACTTGGTTCAGCGGCGTGCACTGACAATCTCGAAGAAGCGCAGGTCGTACTCAGATTGCTCCGGAGTCATGACACGTTCTCTTCGTCGAACCAAAGCTCGCAGAAGGTTCTTTCGCGCAGGCTGCTTCAACTCATCCGCAAGTTCGCGAACAGAAAATACCAGACCGAGTTCGCTGACTTCATGAGGGTCGTTCGCGAGGCGATCGAGCAGGATCACGCCCGTCTGGGTGATCTGGAAGAGGGCCTTGCGCGCCTTGAATCGCTGTTCCTGAAACGAATAGATGGATAGGCGCGACGCCAAAAGCGCTTACCTTGACATCGTCCGGGTGTGCTCCTATAGTTATCCTCTCATGAACGACACCAAGAAACGCCTTATCACATCAGCCCTGCCGTACGTGAATAACATTCCCCACCTCGGTAACCTTATTCAGGTATTGTCCGCTGACGTTTTTGCCCGTTACTGCCGCCTGCAGGGATACGAAACGCTCTACGTGTGCGGAACCGATGAGTACGGTACCGCCACCGAGACGCGGGCGCTCGAAGAGGGCATTACCCCCAAAGAGCTCTGCGACCGGTATCACAAAATGCATACCGACATCTACCGCTGGTTCAACATCTCGTTCGACAAGTTCGGAAGAACCTCAACTCCCGAGCATACGCAGATTACCCAGGGTATCTTCCTGGATCTGTACAACAATGGTTTCATCAACGAACGGACCATCCAGCAGCTCTACTCCGAGAAGTCGAAGATGTTTCTCGCGGACCGCTACGTTCGCGGCACCTGTCCGAACTGCGGATACGTCGACGCCCGCGGGGATCAGTGCGAGAACTGCGGCAAACTTCTCGATCCGTCCGAGCTCATCGATCCTCGCAGCATCATAGACGATTCGCGTCCGGTTATGCGCGAGACGAGTCACCTCTACATAGACCTGCCCGCGGTGCTTCCGAAGCTTCAACAGTGGATGCAGGAGGCGTCGGTACGCGGCAACTGGGCGCGTAATGCAGTTCAGATGACGCAGGCATGGATCCGCGACGGACTGAAGGAGCGCTCAATTACCCGCGACCTGAAGTGGGGAATTCCCGTGCCGCTCGAGCAGTACCACGACAAAGTGTTCTACGTCTGGTTCGACGCGCCAATCGGCTACATTTCGATTACCGCAAGTCTCACCTCCGAGTGGGAGCGGTGGTGGAAGAATCCGGAAGAGGTCAGCCTGTTCCAGTTTCTAGGGAAGGACAACATCCCGTTTCACACGGTCGTTTTTCCCTGTTCGCTTCTGGGAAGCGGCAGAAACTGGACCATGCTGCATCACATGAGCTCCACCGAGTATCTGAATTACGAGAGCGGAAAGTTCTCCAAGAGCAAGGGCGTCGGTGTCTTCGGAAACGACGTGATGGATACCGGGATCCCCGCCGATGTGTGGCGATTCTACGTCTACTACAATCGTCCCGAGACTTCCGATACGGTGTTCACCTGGTCTGACTTCCAGGAGAAAACCAACGGCGAACTCATCGGCAACCTGTCGAATCTGGTGAACCGAACGCTGACCTTCGTCAGCAGGTACTACAACGGAGAGGTGCCCGAAGCGCCGACCGATGAAGCGCGGCAGAGTGAGATATATCCGGGCTCAGGCAGCTTCTGGCAGGATGTCAGGGATGCCGAGAAGGAGATCACCGACCTGCTCGAATGGGCGGGCCTTCGGGACGCGTTCCGCAAGATCTTTTTCCTCTCATCCTATGGCAACCGGATTTTTCAGGCCGCAGAACCGTGGAAGATGCGCACCGAACGTCCGGAATCCGCCGGCGCAGTGCTGCATGATCTCGTCTATCTCGTCAGAGATCTCGCAATCCTCATCGCTCCCTACATTCCGGAGACCTCGGCGCGCATCGCCCGTTTTCTCGGCGATACCCCGATAGGCTGGAATCTGCTCGGAAACGATAATCCGAAGATCGGCCGCATCGCGGCACCCGAAATCCTGTTCAGGCTTCTCGAGAACGATGAAATCGAACGGCTCCGCACACGCTTCTCCGGAACCCAGGCGGAACGGCGCGACGCCGCGGCGAAGCTTGAGAGCACGCCTGCCCCCGCTGTTGAAGTTATCTCCGAAACGGAGCTGCCTGCGCGATTTGCCGCACAGGTGGAGCTGCGGGTCGCTCGAATCACCTCCATCGAACGCCACCCGAAGGCCGACAAGCTCTACATCGAGTCGATCGACCTGGGTAGTGAACAGCGTACCATCGTTTCGGGCCTGGTGCCGCACTACAGCGAGGAGGAGCTCCTCGGGCATAACATCATCGTGGTTGCAAATCTCAAGCCGGCAAAGCTGCGCGGCGTTGAAAGCCAGGGTATGCTGCTTGCGGCTTCCGACAGCACAGCGGTGGATGTGATCTTTGCGGATTTCGCGGAGCCGGGAACGCGGATTACGGTACAGGGAAATGAGACCGGAATTGCGGACTCGCTACCCGAGATCGACATCGACACATTCTTTTCCCTGCCGATCCGGGCCGAAGGCGGCCGTGTCGCTGTAGCGAAGGCGGAACTGCAGGCAGCCGGTACAACGTTGACCACCCGGCGTGTTGCTGACGGAAAAGTCGGCTGATCGTCGCAGTAACGGCAGACGCTGATTATGCAACTGAAGCTTGAATCCCTGCCGCTTGAGTCCCTCGACGGCGGCGACAATCTTCTGCAGAGCGGATTCTGGGGCGCGCACAAGGGGCGGTTCGGCTGGACGCCTCACGCGTTCGCAGTTTCGACAGCCGACACCGATGATGAGGTCCGCATACTTGTTCTCACGCGCACCATTGCTGCAGGCCGGTCACTGGCATACCTTCCGCACGGTCCGGATTCGAGGAGCGGACGGGCAGCAGACGGCAGCGCCGCGCCGCATCGGATCGACGCGAACCTCCTGCGTGCACTCGCCGCGGAGATCGGCCGGACACTGAAGGTGGATCTTGTCAGGTACGATCTGCCTGAACCCGTCATCACCGGGGAGAATGCGCCTGAAAAGCAGTTGTTCGGAGAGCAGCTTTCCGGGCTGCGACAGTCGGTGGTCGATGTGCAGCCGGCGAGCACCGTCATCGTGGATATCGGTGCAACTGAGCAGAACATCCTTGCGGCGATGAAGCCGAAGACGCGTTACAACGTCCTGCTTGCCGGGCGCAAGGGTGTCGAGGTAGTTCAGTCAAATGTCGATGAACTTGCCACCTGGTATACGCTCTACCGGGAAACGGCGGCGCGGGACCGGATAGCGATTCACTCCTTCGAATATTACCGTGCACTCTTCGATCTTGCGGAGACCTTTGACGGTCCCGCTCCGGATGTACGACTCTATATGGCGCGTCACGGCGGAGACAACCTTGCCGGTATCATTACCGCCCGGGTCGGGGCCGTCGCTACCTACCTTTATGGTGCATCCTCGAATGAGAAGCGAAATCTCATGCCCGCGTACGCCCTGCAGTGGCGTGCCATGCGTGATGCAAGCGCCGCGGGAGCCGTGTCCTACGATCTGTTCGGCATTCCGCCTACCGACGATCCTGAACATTCGATGGCGGGCCTCTACCGCTTCAAGACCGGCTTTGGCGGGCGGATTCTGCATCGTCCCGGCTGCTGGGACGTGCCGATTCGACCGCTTGCCTACGCTGTCTATCGCGCTGCCGAATCGGCTCGCTCCTACTACTTCCACCGGTTCCTGAAACGCACCAGGAGATGATTGAGCGATGAGTCGCACTTCGGCAGGTTGCATGATACGTCTGCTTGGCTCAAGAGGACTTGTCCCTGCAGAGTATAGCGCGCAGAGTCTTGGAGAGGCCGCACGGTCCGAGCCTCACGACGGCGTCTATACAGTGTCGAACACCTACCATGTCACGCAGGTTGTCGCCGTCGACGAGCATTTCGATCGGCTCGAGGAGTCGGCGCGCCTCGAGGGCATTCCGCTTCTGCTCGATCGGCAGGCGGTGCGCCGCGCACTGCGAAGCATGATCGAGGAGAGCCGCTTTGGCGACGTACGCTTCCGTATCACCGTGCCGCGCACAGGTGATCCGATCACCCTGTCCATTGAACCGTTTCATGGCATTCCGCATGAAACCTACGAGAAGGGCGTCCGTTGCGTCACGGTGCCCGGAGTCGTCCGCGCGAACGCCGGCAGCAAGACGACCGGCTGGATGCACGATCGCAGGGTCATTTCCGAACGGCTTCCCCCCGGAGTGCAGGAGGCGATTCTGTGCAGCGATCGGGGAGAGCTTCTTGAAGGCATCAGCAGCAATTTCTACGCCGTTCTTGCCGCTGAGCCTACCACCGTGCGCACGGCAGGTTCCCAGGTTCTTCCGGGGATTGCGCAACGGATTCTCCGGATGATTGAAGGGGCCGAGCGCGAGGGCTATTCCGCCGCGTCCGGGAGTCCCTGGTTCAGGTTTGATCCGCGCCCTCCGCTTATTTCCGATCTTCAGCGCTGCATTGAATCGTTTTTGACCTCCTCCAGCCGTGGAATTGTACCGATAGTCGAAATTGATGGTAAATCGATAGGCAGTGGGGTGCCTGGGGTTCTCACGCGCCACCTCATGGAACTCTACGGCGCATGGGTGGAGTCACACCTCGTGGAGATGTAGCAGGATGCATGAAATCGGCAACCGAAGAACCGTTCTTGCTCGCGAGTTTGCGGCACTCCTATCGGTTTCAATGCTTGTCTTCGCATTCGCGGCCTGCTCGAGTTCCCCCTCCACATCCGGCTCAACAGCGGGCACTGCCGCTTCAACAGGCGCGGCTGCGCAGGTACAGAACGGAGGAGCCGCAACCGTGTTGCTCCTTCTGCCGGCAAACGGTGCATCCGTTACCTCTGCAACCATGAGAGTGCAAACCTCTGCAGTCGGCGGCGGTGTGCAGACCGAGGTCGGTATCTGGAAGGCGGATGCTTCCGAGTCGAGTGCGCCGGAGAAGAGCGTCTCGTTCACCGGACCCGCCGGAACCGCAAACCTTGCCGGTCTTGTGAATGGCGAATCCTACGATGTGCGGGTCCGTTCCGACTCAGGTGGGTGGAGCGCGCCGCATCGCATCGTGCTTGCGTTGTCGTTGCCGTCGCCGGTTGCGGTGTCACCCGAAGATGGGGGAATCGAAATCGACACCATGCCGACTCTCGAGTGGAGTTATGGCGGGAAGGCGGACAACTACGATGTCGAACTGTACAGCGAACCGTCGCAGACCGGCGTTACGCCGCTTCTCTCATCAGCGGGTGTCGTCGCTTCAACCCTGACTGTGCCGCGCGTCCTCTCCCCCGGTGAATACGCCTTTCGCGTCCGCGCTCATGACAGCTCTGGCATCATCACTGCATGGTCGTCGCGCTTCACCTTCACCCTCAATCCGGAAGTCGTACTCTCTCCGACCATACTCGGCAACGGTGAGACAAGCGTATCTCCGCGATTCGCGCTCGGATGGACAAAAGTGTCGGGCGCCGCATCATTCGAACTGCAGATCGCCGCAAATAACCAGTTTGCCGCGCCGAACGTGCTCGATGTGAAGACCGCCGGAGAATCGGTGTACCGCGTGCCGGACCCCTACAGAGTCGGTGGAACCTACTACTACCGGGTACGGGCAGTTGTCCGCTCTCACGAGACGGGTGCGGCAGCGAACGCGCTGGTGAATCTGCCGTGGTCTCCGGTGACGAGGTTCATAGTCGGTGATCTCGGTTTCCGCTTTGTTCAGGTAGTGCCCGTCGGGGGGCGTGCCGACTTTTCGATGGGAGATACGCAGGCCGGTTACGATGCAGTTCCGGTCCACACGGTTACCCTGACGCGTCCCTACGAACTTGAGCAGTTTGAAGTGACAAATACCCAATATGCGGCCGTTATGAACTGGGCAATCACCCACGGTTACGCGAAACTGGTGGCAAATGATCTGGTTTCAACATACAACGTTGAGCGGTCCGAAGGGCTTGACCTTGCAGCCTCGGGAACCGGTCCTCTTGAACTGGTCGACGGCAATGGCAAACCGGGACCGGTCCCGCTGTGTGGCTTCGGTGATCTTGATTACGGCAGTCAGTTTGGTCTCGAGATTCGCAGCGGTGCAATAGCGGTCATTCCCGGACGCGGGATAGAGCCTGCGGTCGGTGTAAGCTGGGACGGTGCCGCCCTCTTTGCAAACTGTCTTTCGCTGCTGAACGGTCTTGATCCGGCATACGATCTTGCAAAGCGAACATGGAATGAACTGTCCAATGGTTATCGGCTGCCGACCGAGGCGGAATGGGAATACGCAATGCGGGGAACCGACGGCAGGCCCTTTCCGTGGGGAGCCACATTGAGCGCAAGAGCCGCCAACTACTTCCGCAGTTACGATCCCTATGAAGCAGTATTTCCTCCCTATACGCAGAACGGTGGACCGGTTACGCCGGTAACCTTCTACGATGGTGGAGTTCATCTCGGATATGCAACGTTGAGCGGAGCTTCGCCGTTTGGAATCTACGACATGGTGGGAAATGTCTGGGAGTGGTGCTGGGATCACTATTCGGCGACCGCATACGCCGCCGAGGCGAATGGCGCCACCAATCCGGTCGGGCCTGCTACGGGAGGGGAGAGAGTGACACGCGGCGGCGCCTGGAACGTTGCCGCGGCATACTTCCGCGGCACCGAACGTGGACACTACCCGGTAGACGGGCGAAGCTACAGCACAGGTCTCAGGCTTGCCCGCACACTCGAGTCTCAGTGACTCTGCACGCTTTCGCGAATCCTGTATTTCTGCTCAATCATGTCGTAGTAGTCGATCACCTTTCGTACGTACCTGCGCTTCTCCGGATATGAACGGTAGAAGAACGATCGTTTGAAACCGTAGATGATGAGATCCTTCAGTTGTTTCGGTGATATTGCAAAGTTGTTTGCGGCAAGCGCGATCTCATCGGTTACCGTCGTGTGTGATACCAGGCGGTTATCGGTGCAGAAGGTGACTGAGAGGTTGTGCGCGAGCATCTTGCCGAGACTGTGATCCTTTACCGATTTCATGTTCGGCGACGTTTGAAGGTTGCTTGTCAGGCACACTTCCACGGTAATTCGCTGATCGGCAATGTAGTTTACAAGATCTTCCACATAGGCATTCTTGTTCTTGATGTCGGGCGAATAGATCATCTCGGCATCAAAGATGTGAAGCCCGTGGCCTATCCGTTCGGCATGCAGTTTCGTGATCGCCTGAAATATCGATTCCGGTCCATACGCTTCGCCCGCGTGCACTGTCTTTTTCAGGAAGTTCTTGTGAACCAGACTGTATGACTCTTCGTGAGCACTCGCCGGGTAACCGAACTCGCTTCCCGCGAGATCGAACGCCACAATCTGCATATCGGTTGAATGACGAAGCTCAGCTGCCGCCCGGGCCAGATCCAGTGAGGCAAGACGGATTATATCCTGCTCATTTGAAAACGGGTGCAGTCGATACAGATCCGCATAGTAGTCGGAAAACGAGTCGGTAAAAAAGCGCATCGCGCAGAGGATCAATCCATATTCAAACGGAGGTTCGCCGTCGCTCAGTTTCTTGTTGGTCTCCTCGCGCGCCCTGCGCATACCTGAGTCGACCGCGCGCACCACCGCTTCCATTCCCATATTGGCATTCATGTGGAGCTGCGGTGCATACCGAACCTCGATGTAGCGAACGCCCTCGGCAATGTTATCCATTGCAAGCTCGTAGCCGATTCGCTCGAGGCTCTCGGCATCCTGCATGACCCGTGTTGTCAATGCAAAGCCGGTAAGGTACTCGTCCAGGTCCTTGTAGTTCCGCTTGAATACCAGGTCGGTGAGTCCCTCCTCAGTGTAGGAGGGGAGCGTGATCTTGCGCTCTTTCGCGAGTTCGATGAGTGTTGATAGTCTGAGACTCCCGTCCAGGTGCACATGCAGATCTGTTTTGGGAATGGCGCGAAGAAACTCGACGGGATAATCCATTAAGACAACCTCCGGTGATTCAACTATAATACCGACCGTTGGGTTTTGTGGCAAACCCCGCACCAAGGAGTGAAGCGTGTCCGACTCATCTGCTGCGGAAGTTTTTGATCTTGTCGACGAGTTCGATGTAACTGCAGGAATTACCACTCGAGCCGCGGTTCACGGGAACCCTGCGCTCATACACCGCGTGGCCCACGTTCTTGTCTTCAATGATGCGGGAGAGCTCTATCTGCAGAAGCGCAGCAGCACGAAAGATGTGCAACCGGGCAGGTGGGATACGTCAGTCGGAGGTCACGTGGACAGCGGTGAGAGCTACGAGCGAGCCGCGGCGAGGGAGATGCGCGAGGAGCTCGGCATTCAGGGTGCCACGCTGTGTTTTGTTCACAAGTATCTCCACCGGAACGGCTACGAGTCGGAGTACGTCTGCACCTATCAGGTGATCTGGAACGCTCCGATAGCTCCCGATCCTGTGGAGATCGATGAGGGCAGGTTCTGGTCGATAGGCGAGATTTTTCCCCGCCTGGAGAGCGGGATCTTCACGCCGAACTTCGTTGACGAATTGAACCGGTACTTCAGCGACCCCGCAGGAGCTCGCGCACGAGCTCTTTGAACCGGCTCCCCCGATCAAACTCATTGAGGAACATTCCGAACGACGCGCACCCCGGTGAGAACAGCACGGTGGTGCCTGGAGTAGAGCGATTCACGACCGCGGCAAGGCATTCCTCGAGTGTATCGTAGGGGCCGTTGAACCCAATTCCCTCAGCTTCGAGTGCGGGAATAAGCTTTTCGGTCGCGCTTCCTGCAAGCAGATGGAGTTCGGCGACCGAACTGACCGTTTCGGGGAAGCCTTCGAACTGCAGCTCCTTGTCGGTACCGCCTGCGATCAGCAGCACTCTGCCTGAGAGGCTCGTTACAGCGGCGGAGGTCGCCTCGGGAATTGTTGCCGCCGAATCGTTTATGAACCTCACTCCATCCTGCTCGGCAAAGGTTTCCATCCGGTGCTCGACTCCGGCGAACGCCGCGAGAACTTCCGCAGCTCGAGAAGCGGGAATGCCGAAGAGTACCGCTGCGAGACCCGCAATGAGCAGATTGATCCGCGCATGCTCGCCCTGCAGCCGGGAGTGCGCGGGCACCAGTTCCTGTTCTCCGGCTTCGAGGCGAATCCACCCCGAGCCTTCGGCGAGGTACGCACCATGAGCTCCGACCGGGAGCCGGTTTCGTGAAAAGTAGCGTACCCGTGCGGGAGTCTCGCGTGCGAACTCACCGCCTTCAGGCTGATCGTAGTTGCAGAGCGTGAACTGTTCGGCACCTTGCCCCTGATAGATAATTCGTTTGTCGGCAACATAGCGTTCCATGGAATGGTAGTAGTTCTGGTGATCCGGCAGAATGTTTGTGACTGCGGCAACGGAGGGCCGCAGCAACTTCACGCCCGCTCCGCCATCCACGAGTGTGAGATCACCGAGCTGGAACGAGGAGAGCTCGAGGACAACGGGTGCGTCAGTTTCGAGCTGGTCGAGAAACGAGAGCGGCGAGACGGTGATATTGCCGCCGAGTCTTGCCGCAGGATTCGAGCTGCGGAGCACAGCGTGCAGCGCCGAGACTACTGTGCTTTTGCCCTTGGTCCCGGTAATCGCAATGAGAAGATTCTTCGACATCTTGAGAAAGAGCGATATGTCGGTTTCGATTCTCCGGGACGTCGCAAGCATCGGTGCGGTACGCGGCACCGCAGGATTCTTTATCACGATGTCCGCACTGGAGAAGTCCTTCTCTTCGTGCCGACCGAGCACGTACCTGATCGGGAGCCCGTCGAGCTTGTCGATTGTCGTCCGCAGCACATCTTCGCTGCGTGTATCGGTAACCGTTACCTGAGCACCGTGCCGGCACAGATATCGCGCCGACTCGAGACCTCCGCCATGCAAACCGAGGCCCATAACGGTGACCCGGGAACCGGATAAGTCAGATGGTTTCATGATTGAGTGCATATTCCTTCTGGTCTGAATCGTTCAGATAGGCCTTTACGCGAAGGGCCGCGTAGTCGGCTTCCCATTCGGGGGGTACCTGCTTCTTGAGATCCTGAAAACACTGGAGGGACTCAGAGAACTCCTGGGTCTTCAGTGCCTCCTGTATCTCATCCATGTGAGGCTTCAAGTAGTCGGCCGCCCTGCGGAGCACCGGCAGCCAATTCTGCCTCTCCGAAGGTGACAGGTCGACCACCGAATAGCAGATTGCCCGATACTTGCAGGTAAAAGGATAGTAGGGATAGACTCGCATGCCTTTTGGCAGGAACAGCTTGGTAAAGAACTTGGTGAGCTCGCGGTCAATCCAGATACCTTGCACGAAGTATCCGCGGCCGGTCTCTCCGATCCATGTCTGCGAAACGGACTGCTGAATTCTGAACGCAGCCTCAGCACCCGGTTCATCAGGTACAGTTTCAATCGGTACAAGGTCGGCCTCGACAAAGAGTTGGTTAGTCTCGTACTCCGGCGTCGTGTCGTTGTCCCCGCGCGTGATGATCCTGTGTATCTGCGGCCGGAATGTCAGATCTATGTGCACGAGGTAGAGATAGCTCTGACCGGCATCGCGATAAATGCGAAAGAACCCGGGTCTGAGTATGTCGGTCGGGTCGAACACATAGGCAAGCTCGGCAAGGATGGATGGTTCGATAACTGCGAGTTCTCCGATGAACGAGCGCAATCGCTGAATGTAGATGTCCTTCGGACGGGACTCATGAATATTGTGATGAATAGGTAGCTGCGGGACGCGGAACGGTCGGGAAAGGCGGACAAAGAAATCCTCACCCTGATCGAAGTGACGTGTGTAGGACGTGCCGTCGTCCGCATGCACATTCTGCAGCTGTTCGTTTATCGTCCGATCTGTGTAGTGCAGCCGGATTTCGCTGAGAATCTGCTCCATCTGGGTTACAACTATACAGGCAAACTAATTCAACATCAATTCAGGGAGGTGTAGGTAGCTCGTCACTGCGGCGCTACTGAATTGTGCTCGTTACAGTGTCTGCTGGAACAAGTGTGTCCTTGTCCTGCACAATACGGTAGATGACCCAGTCGCCGCGGTCCTTCTTCAGGTACAGTGTGTCGATCCGGCTGTATGCCTCACTCTTGATGACCGCAGGCTGTGCTGTTGCCTTGCCGTTTGGTTCGGCAGGAAACTGTGGCTGCCACTGGAGGTAGGTGGCCCGTGCGACGACCGCATCGGCTGTCTGGCTCTGCACAGTTACCGCGAGATCGGACACGCCGAATACGAACGATGAGCGCTTCAATGCGGGCTTTCCCTCCTTTACCCACTGCTCGGCACCGAGAATTCCCGACCTCATCTCGACCGACATTCGCATGCGAGAAGTCACGTACAGGTTCATCACCTCGCTGATCGTGTCCTTACCCGCTCCATCGATCACGCAGTCCTGCATGGTAGTCTGGTCAAGCGTGTTCATACTCAGATAGTAGGTTGAGACGACCTTCTCCGCCGAGAAACCATGGGTTGAGCGCGGCGCAAGTGCCCGGCTGATGATGGTTCCCGGGATCGTACCCACAATGAGTACCATCGCCACGATGAGCACCGTTGCTTTTCCGTGCTTGCGGATGTATTCCTTCCGGTTGAACGTGCGCGTCATGCGCTTCCAGGTCGCGTCCGCCTGCAGCTTCAACGCGTCACGCCCCTGTTCGGTCACCTCCCGGTAGGGCCCGGACTTGTTCCAGGTGGCGAGCACCGATTGCCACTCTTCGAGACTGTGGGTGTGATGCTGCGGATCCCGGAGAATGGCGATGATCAAGGCGGAAACCTCTTCCCTGACTCTTGGTTCCTGGTAGATCGGATCAAGGGAGTAACCCGCCCGGATGCGGATGTGCAGATCCTCCAGCGTCTCAGACCGGTAGGGAAAATCACCGGTGAGTGCCCGATAGGAAATTGCTGCCAGGAAGTAGGAGAGATTATCAACAGTATCCAGGTCAGGGTGACTCGTGTTTTCGTAGCACAGTATCTGCTGTTCTATCGGCTCATGCTCGCGAATCGTCTGCATGATGTGCAGCGGCAACAGCAGCGTTCCTCCGTTTTTCAGGAAGATCACCCCGCGCGTGTGGTACCGGCCAACAGGAATATGCCGCTCCATCAGCAGCCGAACTGCATCGACAAACCGTTGCAGATATGCAAAGACCTCACGTGCCTCGAACCCCAGCACTTCCTGTAGTGTTACTCCCTCAAGATAGGGGCCGTACATGACCACTTCGTTATCATGCTCGGTGAACCCTGAAGGCGCCCACTCTGTCACTTCATCGTGGTCAACTATCCATCCGGGAGTCTGACTCTGAGAGGACAACCTCTGCACGGCGAAACTTCGACCGGGTATGTGAGTATTGATGCCAAGGTAGATTGAATCGTTGCGTTCGACCTTGAGCAAACCATCTGCCATGAATTCTACCTGCATACCATTCCTGCCTGTCCCGGGTCGTACCGTCTCATGAGGGTAGTTACCCCTAGAATATCTCGCTTTTGAACAGATGGGTCAATCGTCGGACTCCTCCGGGGGAGATTGCTCTTCGGAAAAGACGAGCGCGGTGAATGACTGAATGCTGGTGTCCGCAAGTTTGTACGCGCTGGGGCGCAGTCCCGCCTTCATACAGGTCTGCTCGAGCAGCGTGACACGGTCCCATCCGTAGGTCGTTGCAACCTGCGGGAGAAGCAGACCCGAGTGAGTGCCCTGGCGGATGAACAGGCCATCTACTCCGGGGCGAACCTGCATCAGATCGTCGATTTCGTGGAATGCGCTCAGCACCGATATCTCAATGCGAATTACCGGCAGTTCGACGAGCGTGAGCGGTGAGAACCTGCCGTCGTGAAACGCACTCGCTTCGGCCGCGCGCCGTACGGTATCCGCAAGCTCGTATGAATCATCAAGGTAGCCGATGCAGCCGCGGAGTCGCAGTTCCCCGTGCGCCTGAGTGTGCAGAGTTACAAACGCACCGCACCGGCGCCGCAGCGCCTGATCTACGGGCGGATATTTGGCCTCTCGAGCTGATAGATGCGCCGCAATCGTTTCCCGTGCGATAAGGAGGAGTGTCTGCCGGTTGGCTGCCGTGAGCTGCGGGCTAACTGAATCCGATTGATGCATATTCGACAGTGTTGCTCCTGTCACGATTGGTCGAGTTTGAGGCACCACGCTCTGAAACCTCGACGTGAACACCACTTCCTGCGTAGGTAAAGTAGGCCGCGAGTACCGCAGCGCCGCAGGTGCTCAGCTCACCGAGTCCGTAGGTACGCATGATCTCATCCCCGTTCCGCGAGAGAATAAGGTCCACCAGCTTTCCCGCTTCCCGCTGCGAGACTGACCGGTCAAGGTAGTTCGTGAGGTTGAGCGTCAGCACGATGAGCAGGTCACGATTCGCAGGTGAGGCGAGCGTCTGTCGAAGAGCGTTCCCCAGAGCCTCTGCGAGAGCCGGCGTAGACTTGCCGACCAGAATTGGCACAATCGACGCGCGGGGAAACAGAAACTGCACGAACGGCAGCTGGACCTCTATACAATGTTCTTCAAGATGCGGTATGTCGTTGCGTACGAACAGCGAACTGCACGCCTCGAATGCGCGAATCAAATCGGTGTGGACCGGAACAAGACCGAGCGGCGTGCGAAACCAGCCGGATTCAGGCAGGAACAGCGCCTCATCCGGATCGCGGTGAAGTGGTCCGATAATCACGACTCGCCGGATCTCCCGCGCTGCGCATGACTTGAATGCACTCGCCATGATAGATCCGCAATATTCGTATCCGCCGTGCGGTGCAGCTATCGCGGAAGCCATGCCGGCAGGAGTCTCGGACTTCTGGAGGAGATCTCGAACGCAATCTTCGAGAGCAGACGCTTCGTCGGGGTAAAAGATACCGTCAACTATTGGTTCTCGAATCTCGCCGAACTCCATGTTCTCCTGTACCATACTTTAATTATTGTTTACGCGAAGTGGGATTGCAATAACATTGCTGAATTCAGCGTATTCCTGTATTCGTTATTCACGTGATTTTCCTGCCTGCAGCCGCTCGAGCCGTTCGGACTCGATCCGAATCGACAGATTCTTCTCCTGAGTGGGAAGTACTAGCCCTTTCTTCCCTTCGCGCGGCCGCCTCAGATACTTTACGCTAGTATAGTATAGCTCTGCGTAACCGGATGTGCGTGCCTTTGAGTAAAAAACCGCCAGATTTCCGGCGTCAAGCAGCGTTTCCAGCGGTATGCTTTTTCCCGGCACGTGCTTCACAAAAACGTACGCACCCGGGTAGTCCCGTGCGTGAAGCCATATATCATTTCCTCGCGCCACGTGTCGAAGCAGATAATCATTTTCGTTTGCGGAACGGCCGACGAGAATCTTGTAACTCCCCGAACGAAACTCGAGTCCTGACGACTCATGCTGGCCATCCTGTCCAATCCGACCGACAGGCAGACTCTGTGTCGCGGCTTTTGCCTGCTCTCTCAGGAGATGAAGATCCTCCGACTGGAGGATGGTTGCCGACTCCTGTGCAAGTGCCTTGAGCGTGCGCTCGAGATTGGAAATCTCATCGCGTACTACCTGCAACCCGTCGTGCGCTTTCCGGTAGCGCTCATAGTATGATTCGGCGTTGGCTACCGCGGAGAGTGATGGATCGAGCGGTATCCGGATTTCTGTTCCGCCATCCTCGTAATTCTCGGCAATGAGCCAGCGTTCGCCGCGGACGGCACGATGAATGTTGGACATGATGATATCGCCATAGAGCTTCTGCTGATCGGCGAGTGCATACTCGCCGGCACGCTGCGAAAGTCGTTCCAGAGTTGTCTGAATGCGCTCTTCCCTGTCTGCGTAGTAGCGGGTGAGGCGTTCCTTCAGGCGGATAACCTCGCCTGCAAGTTCCCTGGTGCGATACTCCTGTTCTATTCGGGAGTTGAAGTCACCGTCACCCGGAAGTTCGCGAACCGTGAACTCTTTGCGAGGCGCGCCTGCCCCCTTCAGCTCAGCGCGGGCGAGCCCGACCACGGGGTCAAACTGTTCGCCTGACATCTCTCCGCGGCTCGGTCTCCGGAAGAACGCATCAAGGATTGTTCCGTCGGTCTCGGTTGCGATGATATTGGCGGCGCCGCCCCAGAGTCTCACCCAGAGCAGAGTCTGCTCATCGGCCTTTCCGAGTTCGATGCGGACAATCCGCTCCTGCCCGAGCTGCTGGGCCTTCAGGATACGGCTTCCGCGAATACGCGACCTCAGGAACTCGGCGAACCGGGGCGTTGTGCGCTGCTTGGCGATCTTTCCCGTCGCCCGGTGAAGACGCGTCGCCTGTGGAGCGAGCGAGATCATGAGTTGAAATGGTTCTCCGGGGCGATACAACTCCAGCATGAGTGTCCGGTAATCCGGTTCGAAGATACCCTGCACGTGGCATCCGGGAAGCTTGAGTTCATCCAGGACAACATCGATCTCTTTCCAGTTCAGTGACATTTCAGTTCAACCGCGGCGGCAAATCAGGAAATAGTTTCACTTCCGACAGCCTCCCTGCGCGCAGCAACAAGTTCTCTTCGGGTCTCCCCGACCAGATAGAATGATCCGGTGACGAGAACCGGCCGCGATGCGGAACCTGTTCCTGCAAGCGCAACTGCCTGCCTTATAGCGTCCCGGGGGGATGGGACGAGGCGCGCTCGTTCATTCTGCGCGCGGACGAGCCGATACACCTCTTCAGGATGGGAAGTCTTGAAGTAGCCGGGTGTGGTGACGATGATATCCCGGAATGCGGGGCAGAGTATCTCGATCATCGCCGCGTAGTTCTTGCCGTCAACAGCACCAAACACGAGGATTCCATCTCCGGCCGGATAGAGAGACTGAAATGTGGCCAACACTTTCTGCGCCGAGACTGCGGTGTGCGCTCCGTCGAGCATGACCGGAGGGTTCGCCTTGACCATCTCCATCCGACCGGGAAGGAAGGTGCGTGCAAGACCCCGCTCAATGTCGGCCGGAAGAATGTCCGGGAACAGTCTCCTGACTACAAGGGCCGCAAGGGCCGCGTTTTCGGCCTGGACTGCGCCGATGAGCCGCAACCGGGTATTCAGTCTCAGTCCGTCTGAAAAGCTCATCGACACGGTTGTTCCGCTGATACTCGGCTGCGCATCGAGTGTCGCAAGTTCCCGGGCAAGCGAGAGCAGTGCGCTGCCGGTGTAGCGCGCACGATTTTCAAAGACCTCAAAGGCATCAGCCGGCTGGCGACTCACGAAGACGGGAACCGAAGGTTTGATGATGCCGGCCTTTTCAGATGCAATCTGCGGTATCGTCGTGCCGAGCAGATCCGTGTGTTCGAGCTCAATCGGCGTTATGACGCTTGCCTGCGGGAGAATGACATTCGTCGCATCGAGTCTGCCGCCGATTCCTGTTTCCATCACCACCCATTCATATCCCTGTCGCTT
This sequence comes from Spirochaetia bacterium, assembly GCA_035530835.1. Classification (GTDB taxonomy): domain Bacteria; phylum Spirochaetota; class Spirochaetia; order DSM-27196; family DATKUC01; genus DATKUC01. The sequence continues at coordinate 7,378 of DATKUC010000119.1, read as the reverse complement.
GAATGCAAGGAAACCCATGAGCGTCAGCAGTTCGAATGTTGTCGGTATCATCTCCGGGTCGGGAAACTGATCGCGAATTGCGTCGACTCCGTCGCGGATTTCGTGAATGAGGGAGAGATAGAACTCATCGGGAAACTCGATACCTGAGCGGGTAATTCGCTCGCGGTAGGAGACAACGTGCGGTTTGGTAAAGAGTCCTGTCGGGATTCCCGCCTGCTCGAGGATGTTTGCGATGAACGTCGAAGTCGATCCCTTGCCTTTTGACCCGGCAACATGAATGAACTTTATTCCCCGCTCAGGGTGATCGAAGCGATCGAGCAGAAATTGCATACGTTCGAGGCGATATTCACGTGGTCGCCGCTGTCGTTCGAGATTCACGAACGATTCAATATAGGAAAATCCGGCATCCAGGCTTTCAAACTTTGCCATTTCCGTCCACTCCCGGCTCACAGCCGACCGAATCGCTTTCGAAGAGCACCCGCATGCGCCGGGAAACCCTCGTAGTCCGCAAGTGCGACCACGTGCCCGGCGGCCTCTTCGAGACCCGACGCGGTTACGTGCACAACAGAGGAATACTTGACGAAATCCCTGACCGAGACCGAAGAGTAGGTTGCCGCCTTCCCGCCGGTCGGGAGCACCGCATTCGCGCCCGCAAGATAGTTCGCGACCGAGAACGGGGTGGTGTCTCCCAGAAGAATCTCCCCCGCGTGCTCGATGAGCGAGAGCGTCTCCCACGGGTTCTGCGTCTGGATCTGCAGGTGTTCGGGCGCGAACTCGTTGACAATGTCTGCGGCTTCCTGCATGTCCCCGCACGTGAGGATGGCACCGTAACCCTGGAACACCTGGGTCACAAAACTTCTGCGCGGTTCAGGCAGCTCGTCGATAAGCTCAGGGAGGATTGCCGCCACCGCTTCCGCCACAGGAAGGCTCGGTGTGACAAGGATTGCCGAGGAATCGGCTCCATGCTCGGCTTCGATGATCAGATCAATTGCAACTTTGAACGGATCTGCTTCCCGATCGGCTATGATCATCGACTCCGAAGGTCCTGCAGGAATTCCCACGTCGAGGATTCCTGAGACGATTCGTTTAGCAGCTGCCACGTACGCACTTCCGGGGCCGATGATCTTCCGCACGCGCGCTACCTCCTCGGTGCCGTATGCGAGTGCTGCAATTGCCTGCGACCCGCCAACCCGGTAGATCCTGTGCACGCCGCAGACGCGCGCAGCGTAGAGGCACGCCGCATCCAGGGTGCCGTCGGCGCCGGGAGGAGTAACGACTGCGATATCGGGAACTCCGGCAACTGCAGCCGGAATGGCGAGCATGTAGAGCATTGACGGGAAGCTTCCCCGTCCCCGGGGAACGTAGAGCCCGACAGATGGGATCGGTCTCACCCGTTCTCCGGCAAGAATCCCGGGCCGTACCTCACGCAGTTCAATTCCCCGGCTCACCTGGCCCTCGTGGAATCGCCTGACATTCTCGATTGCATAGTCGAGCGCGCGCCGCACCGTCGGATCGAGTGACTTTTCCGCAGCATCGATTTCGGCCCGCGACGCGGCGAGCGGAAGGGCGTCAAGGTTCACCTTGTCGAACCGTTTCGTCGCCTCCCTGATGGCTGCGTCACCACGCGTGCGAACAGCTTCCATGACCTCCGCGATGCTTGCCGTGACGGCTGATATGTCAGTTTCCGAGCGCGCAACGAGATTCGTCCGCACTTCGATCGGCAGATCGCTCCACCGTCGGACAGCAATGTTCATCTGGCCCCCCGAATATCAAGAACTTACTCTGTCACTCATCACGCGTCAACGGCGCCCCGCAGGGTGCTTGACGCGGTGATAGGCCCTGGTGATAGATTGAGCCGCCGCAGGCGTTAGGAACTTGAGTGACACAACAAAAGAGCCGGTAAGACCGGCAGAGAGTGCTGCGATTGAGCTCGCCGAGCTCTATCGCGTTGCAGATGAGGATGTGGCCGCATGGACCGCATCGAGCCCCTACCGCTGTCCCGCAGGATGCGGTATCTGTTGTACCCGGCACGTGCCGTCAATTACGGCGCCGGAAGCGGAACTTGTTGCCCGGTACCTGCTTCAGCACTCCCGTGAGCTGCCTTCGCCGACCGGGGAGCGCGACGGATGCACGGCCTGTCCGTTCTACAATCCCGACAGTGACGAGCACTGCACCATCTATCCCGTGCGTCCGCTGATCTGCAGGTTGTTCGGGTTTGCCGCATCAGGCGGTCGGCAGGACGAGCTTCGTTTCAAGCCGTGCTCGCATATGCCTGCAGGCAGGTCGGAGCCGGAGCGCGGACAGGAGTTGGATCTGCTGAAGTCCCGATTCGGAGCTGTCCCACCGCGAATGTCCACATATGGTGTGAAAGTGGTGCAGATTGCGGCTTCCATCGATGGAGCCACCCGCGAGTCGATACTGCCGGCAGTTGCGCGTGAACTCGGGCGGATCATGCTCGCCCGTCAGTACGGGGAGCAGTCGATGTTCGGTCAGAAGCCTGATCCCGACTCCGGGCAGTTTGATCCGGGTCGAAGGGTATCATGACCTGTACGATGAGAGTGTGAACGAAGTCGAACGCGAAGAGGAACATTCCCTGAACGATTATGCCCCAGCCGATTCCGAGCACGTATGGATTTCGGCCCCATATTGCCGCGACGATGATTCCCGCAGTGATATAGAATGGATCGATGATTGCATTGATCTTCAGGATTCCGAAGAGTCGCTTCCGATTGGCTTCAGTCTCCTTCGCACCGTGCGGCATTGCAGCCTGCCTCTGTGCGTCACGGATGCCGATGATCGCTATCACTCCGTCGATGGCACCCCAAATGGCAGCCTGGAGTCCGAATCCCTCGAGGAAGCCGTGGACGGTCGCAAGCAGCAGGAGTCCGGAAATCACCGAAAGTGCGGACCAGCCAAGAAGACGTACGCCAAGCTCCTGTTGAAAACGGTAAACCATGATACTTAATCATCGTCCTTTTCCCGTTCGGGAACAAGTGCGTGCAGGGCGCGTGAACGGGCGATTGCTTGCCTTTTTCGGGTTCTTCGGTTACGGTACGACGAAAGGAGAACCACATGGTCATTAAGCCCATGATCCGCAACAATATCTGTATGAACGCCCATCCGGAGGGCTGTGCAGCATACGTGGCACGTGAGGTGCAGTACGTACGATCAAAAGGCGCGATAAAGAATGCACCCAAGCACGTGCTGGTGATCGGCTCATCCACTGGTTACGGACTATCCTCCCGAATTACCGCGGCGTTCGGCGGCGGCGCGGGAACGCTCGGCGTTGCCTTCGAGCGCGAAGCGTCCGAGAAGCGTACGGGAACCGCAGGATGGTACAACACTGTTGCGTTTGAAGCCGAGGCCAGGAAGGCGGGCCTCGTTGCAGAAACAATCAACGACGATGCATTCACCTACGAAGTGAAAGCTGAAACCGTCTCACGGATAAAGCGCCTGTTTGGAACCGTTGACCTCGTTGTCTACAGCCTCGCCTCCGGAGTGAGAACCGATCCGGACACGAAAGAGATGTATCGATCCGTGCTCAAGCCGATCGGCGCCGAGTACACGGCGAAGTCGATCGACTTCATGACAGGCGAGGTCAAGGATATCACCGTCTCACCGGCAACCGACGAGGATGTCCGCCAGACGGTAAGCGTCATGGGCGGAGACGACTGGATGCTCTGGATGAAGGCGCTCCTGGAAGCGGGAGTTCTCGCCCCCGGAGCAAAGACTGTCGCGTACTCCTATATCGGTCCTGAATTGACGAAATCGATCTACCGGGAAGGTACCATCGGCCGGGCCAAGGAGCACCTTGAAGCCACAGCGGCGAAGCTGACCGCCATGCTTGCGCCGGTCAGTGGCACCGCGTACGTTTCGGTGAACAAGGCTGTTGTCACGCGGGCGAGCGCAGTCATTCCCGTGGTACCGCTCTACATCTCCATCCTGTTCCGCATCATGAAGGAGAAGGGGCTGCACGAGGACTGCATCCAGCAGATGTATCGCCTGTTCGCCGAACGGCTCTACACCGGCGGAAAGGTCCCTGTCGACGAGGAGGGCCGGATCCGCGTCGATGACTGGGAGATGCGCGATGATGTGCAGCAGGAGATCGCCAGACAGTGGTCAGGCGTCACTTCGGAGAACCTGAAGCAGATTGGCGACTTGAGTCAGTACCAGTCTGACTTTCTGCAGATGCACGGATTCGGTTTTGATTCGATCGATTACGAGAAGGATGTAAATCCGTAGATCCTGTTAGCAGATATCTGGGGCCCGACGCGGATGAAACCGGCCGGGCCTTCTGTTGTATTACTTCTTAAAGTAACTTAAAAAAGTTCCTTGCGTCCGCGCTCCACCGGGTGTATGATCACTGCAGGAGGATATCATGAAAGAGTTTTTCTCGGATATTCCTGTCGTCAAATATGAAGGGGTCGATTCCCGGAACCCGCTTGCATTCAAGTACTATAATCCCGACGAACGTGTCGGCGACAAAACACTGCGAGAGCACCTGAGGTTTTCTCTTGCCTACTGGCACACGATGAACGGCGGGGGCGTTGATCCGTTCGGAAGTGCGACTATGCTGCGGCCCTGGCTGTCCATATCGGATCCGATGGAACAATCAAAGGCAAAGATGCATGCGCTGTTCGAAATACTGCGCAAACTGCAGATGGATTTCTTCTGCTTCCACGACCGTGACATAGCTCCGGAAGGGAACACACTCGCTGAGACCAACCGCAACCTGGACGAGATAGTGAAACTCACCAGCCAGCTCATGGCCGATTCATCGGTCAAGATGCTCTGGGGAACAGCGTGTCTGTTCACACATCCAAGATTCGTTCACGGTGCGGCCACATCGCCGAATGCCGATGTGTTCGCATATGCGGCAGCTCAGGTCAAGAAGGCAATAGAGGTGACGCACGAGCTTGGCGGCTCGGGTTACGTCTTCTGGGGCGGCAGGGAAGGGTACGAGACTCTTCTCAATACCGATATGAAGCTTGAGGTCGATAACCTGGGCCGGTTACTGGGACTCGCGCGCGACTATGCGAAGAGCATCGGGTTCAAGGGCCAGCTTCTTATCGAACCGAAGCCGATGGAGCCGACAAAGCACCAGTACGACTTCGATGCAGCTGCATGTGCGAACTTCCTGCGCACCTACGGCCTCGAGAAGGACTTCAAGCTCAACATCGAAATGAATCACGCCACCCTCGCAGGTCATACGTTCCAGCATGAGCTGCATTTTGCCCGCGTGAACGGGATACTCGGCAGCGTTGACGCAAATCAGGGTGACTACCTGCTTGGATGGGATACCGACCAAATGCCGACCGATCTGTACGCATCAACGTTTGCGGCGTATGAGATCCTGAAGAACGGCGGTTTGCACAACGGTGGCCTCAATTTCGATGCGAAGGTTCGCCGCGGCTCTTTCGAGCCATCGGACATCTTCTACGGTCACATCGTTGCAATGGACACCTGGGCACGCGGATTGAAGGTTGCACATGCACTGCTTGAATCAGGTGAAATCGAAAACTTCGTGAACGAGCGATACTCTTCATGGCGGACCGGAATCGGTAAAGAGATCATGAGCGGGAAGGTTGGCCTGAAGGAACTTGAAGTCTATGCCCTGGCCCACGATCAGATCACCAACAAGTCCGGGCGTCAGGAGTTGCTTGAAGGAATTGTGAACCGGTATCTGACCCGGGTCTGATGTCTCAGGATAGTTCATCGACGCTGCCGGTCGAACGGCCGGCTGCGTCGGCTCCGGGATTGAGGACCGACATTCTTCAACTTCTGCAGAAAAGACGGGAGCTCTCCCGGAGCGAAATTGCGACAGAGCTCGGGAAGAGCATTCCTGCGGTAACCGCCCATATTCGAGCACTGGAAACCGATGGCTTCGTTGCCGATTCAGGACAGGGCGGTTGGACCGGCGGAAGACGCTCGGTTATGGTACAGTTCCGGCCGAACGCCCGCACACTGGTCGCTGCCGATATTCGGCCCGGTTCGGTCCGCGCCGTACTCACCGATCTGGACACCACCATTATCCGCGAACGAACCCGATCGCTTCCCGGTCGGCCGAGTGAACGCACTTTTATCGATACTATCGGGGCGTGCTGCCGTGAAGTGATGAGCGAGCTCCCGACCGGATGCGGTCCGATCGTCGGAGCAGGGCTCTCGCTTCCGGGAACAGTTCATTCGGAAACTCTTGAGATGGTGTTTGCGCCGAACCTCGGATTGCGTAACGTACAATGCACAGCCCTTGAGCGCAAGCTGCAACTCCCGCTCTGGATCGACAACGAGGCAAATGTTGCCGCCCTTGCGGAGCATCAGTTTGGAGGACACGGGAGCAGCAGACACGTCGTCTATGTTTCAGTCATCGAAGGCATCGGCGTCGGAGTCGTCATCGACGGAACAATCTACCGCGGCGCCCGAGGGGCGGCAGGCGAGTTCGGTCACATGACCATTGTTGAAAATGGACGGCAATGCAGCTGCGGCAGGCGAGGTTGCTGGGAGCGGTACGCTTCGGTAGACGTGCTCATCTCAGAGTACCACTTGCTGGGAGGAAGCGCCGCGGTATCGACAGTCGATGATGTGGCCGAGGCGCTTTCGCGGGGAGATGCAAACGCATCTGCCGCAGTTGAGCGTATTCTCGACAGCCTTGCGATCGGAATCGAGAATCTGGCGGTGGGGCTCGACCCTGACCGGATAGTCGTCGGCGGTGCCATTACCGGCTCCACGGGGAGCATGAGGCTGATCGTCGAACAGGGTTTGCGATCGCGCGTCCCACGCTACGATATCATCGCCTCGACACTCGGCGACGACGCTGCCATTCGCGGTGCAGCACTCCTGCCGAGAAGTACGCTTATACCTGCGCGAACCAAGAGCCTATAACGGCAACTGAATTAAGTGCTCTTTCCCAACTGTTCGCGTTATAACGTATGGTTCGCGCGCGAACCACCAGCGTGTAACGCTAACTGAATTAGGCGCACTTTCCGAACTGTTTGCGTTATAACGTATGGTTCGCGCGCGAACCACCAGCGTGTAACGCTAACTGAATTAGGCGCACTTTCCGAACTGTTACGGTTATAACCCATGGTTCGCGAGCGAACCACCAGCCATGACGCTAACTGAATTGTGTGTTCTTTCCTAACTGTTACCGTTATAGCCTACGGTTCGCGCATACCCCTATCGTAAATCTTTCTCTTTTGCTATTTTACCTGCAATGAACATGGAAGCTTTTGTACTCGGCTGTGGAGGGATGATGCCCTTGCCGGGGCGGCATCTCACTTCGGTCCTGCTTCGTCGTGAAGGTGAGCTCTTTCTTTTTGACTGCGGAGAGGGCACCCAGGTGTCGATTCGCAGCCTGAACCTGAAGTGGAAGAAGATTTCG
>DATKUC010000118.1:0-6814 GCA_035530835.1 Spirochaetia bacterium | reverse complement strand
CGGAACGTGCCTGAACCGATCATCTGCTCGAGGTTGCGATTTGTTGCGCAGACAAACCGCGCGTTGGTGTAGCGCGGAGTGTCGTCCCCGAGGCGATAGTACTCCCGTTCCTGGAGCAGCCGCAGGAGTTTCGTCTGGGTCTCGAGGCTCACATCGCCAATCTCATCGAGGAAGACCGTTCCCGACTCCGCGCGTTGCAGCAGTCCCGGCCGTTCCTGTTGCGCGCCGGTGAATGCACCTTTTGCATGACCGAATAGCGTATCGGAGAACATCGCATCGTCGAGTCCTGCAAGATTGAGCGCGACGAAAGTACCGGTTCGTCCGCTTGCATCGTGTATGCTTCGCGCAAGAAGCTCCTTTCCGACGCCGGTTTCTCCGGTGATCAACACCGGAAGTGGAGTTGCCGCAATTACTTCAGCATATTGAAATATCGATTCCATGGTTCTGCTGCCAGTGAGTATGCTCGCAAACGCCGCGGGCCGTTCCGAGGAGGTCGATAGGAGCTGCCGTTTCAGCGAGAGATTTTCGGCCCTGATGGCCGACTGTTCAAGCGCATTCCGAATTGCGGACATCAATCGGGTGCTCTCTACCGGTTTCACCAGAAAGTCGTAGGCACCGCGCTTCAGGCACTCGACTGCGGATTCCGCATCACCGGACGCAGTGACAATGATGACCGGGGTCTCAGGCGCCCGCCTGACGATCTCATCGAGCACCTCGATTCCGGGAACCGTCGGCATGGACAGGTCGAGTGTGATGACGGCGAAGTGTTCGTCCTCAAGCAGTTCCGGTACCTTCCGTCCGTCCAGACAGGTGACCACGTTGGTGATTCCGTTCCGCCTGAGAGCGTACTGCGTGATCTGAACCATGTCCGGTTCATCATCTACAATGAGTACTCGCGGATTCAGAGCCTCGGGCGCCACGTGGGACCTCCATCCGAGATTATACGGCGCTACATGCGGTCCGTGAAGCGCGCGCCGAACGGCACTCTGGTGCCGAACGGCACTCCGGTGCCGTACCGCACTCTGGTGCGGTATGGCACATTTGCTGTGCGCGGCGACTCCCCCTGGATGCTGGAACGCACCTCGAGGAAGCAGGCCGGGGGCCTTCAGGCATCGTTTCAGACCGACACATGAATTGGCACAGTTTCTGCTAATAGATGCGGTAGACGGAGGGAATCGTTGAACGCATCTACGTGGAACATTCTGATTGTCGACGACAGCCTGGAGATCGTCGAAGTTCTCTCGTTCACGCTGCAGGGGAGCAGGTTTGACGGCCGTCCAAGCTCTATCCTGCGGGCGCATACGAAGGAGGAGGCAGCGCGTATTCTCTCTCATCGCGATGACATCGATCTGGCGGTCATTGACGCCAAACTTGTGCATTCCGATGATGGCTTCCAGCTTGCCCACTGGATCCGCTATGGCATCGGCAATCAGCGAATTCGCCTTATTCTTTATACCGGACATCTACACGATGAGACATTTCAGCAATGGGTGCTGCCCGGGCTGTTCGATGCATATCTTCCGAAGCAGGATTCGAGCATTGAAGTGATTCGAAACTCGGTTGATGCCGCCCTCGCTTCACTTGCGTAGCATTCCGTCTACTGCGCGCAGCAATTGTTCGGCGGTGAACGGTTTTATCAGCAGCGGTTGGTTCGCGACCTCGGCGCGACTCTTGCCGGAGAGGGATCCTGACATCAGAAGAACCCGCAGGTCGGGCACGATGACGAGTGCCGAGGCTGCGAACGTTGGGCCGTCGAGTTCCGGCATATCCACGTCGACAAGAAGCAGGTTGATCGGTGCGCCGGATCGATTGCCCAGAAGGAACATCGCCTCCCGAGCGCTCGGTGCCGTCTGCACTCGGTACCCGTACGCTTCGAGTGTTTCGCCGCATATCTGGAGTATCGAAAGCTCGTCATCGACAACGAGGATGGACTCGCCGTTTCCGCGCGGCAACGGTGTTGCCGGATCGCTTTGCGGCGAAATCTGGCTCTCCGGGACCCCGGGAAGTAGCACCGAGAAGGCGGTGCCGCTCGAGTCAGTTTTCGCTATTCGGATGACGCCGAGATGATCGCGAACGATCGATGCGACAGTCGTGAGACCGAGGCCGGTGCCCTTGCCCGGTTCCTTCGTGGTGAAAAACGGTTCGAAGACCTGGGATCGTATCGCTTCCGGAATGCCCGGACCGGTATCGGAGACGGTGAGCTCAACAAAGCTTCCGGGTCTCCAGGTGCCATCATCGGCGCGTCGGCCATCGACATTTCGTGCCTCGACTGACAGAGTGCCACCGCCTTCCATCGCATCCCTCGCGTTCACGCAGAGATTCATGAGCACCTGCTGCATCTGGGTAGCATTCCCATTCACCGGTCTGAGATCCCGGGGGACCACGCTCGAGAGTTCAATGCTCTTTGGCAGTGTCCTGCTCAGAATCGACATGACCTCCTGGATAATGTAGCGCAGTTGCAATTCCGACATTTCGTTTGACTGTCCGCGTGCGAATGTGAGTACCTGCTTCACGATATCCCGTCCGCGGCGTGCGCTGCGTTCGACGATATCCACGATGCCCGCATTTCCCGGGTCCCCGCTTGATTCCTTGAGAAGCTGAGCGGCGGTCAGGATCGGAGCGAGTACGTTATTCAGGTCGTGGGCTATTCCGCCTGCGAGCGCGCCGAGTCCGTCCAGCCGCTGCATCCGCCGCACCTGTTCTTCGAGCCCTCTGCGTTCGGTAATGTCGCGTGCGATTCCGATGACCCCGGTGACTGCACTATTCTCTATTCGTGCGGCGGCAGAAGTCTCGGCGATTACGTAGCCACCTGCAGCGGTGCTGATTCGGTACTCCGCTGCCGGAAGAGTTGCTCCGCTCGCTATTTCGCGGAACGCGAGACGTGATTGCACCGCATCCTGCGGATGCAGAAGGTCGAGGTAGGATCTGCCGATCCACTCCTCGCGCGCGAAGCCCGTCGCTTGGGTGAATGACGGATTCAGCGCGAGAAGAATGCCTGAAGGATCCAGCACAAAGACGACGTCTCGCACATTTTCAAACAGGTCCTGATACTGCCGCTCAGCCCGGCGTCTTGTGTTCTCTTCCTCTCTCTGTGCCGTCAGATCCCGTACAGCAACCACATGGACCGGCTTACCCAGGTAGTTCATTGGGCGTCGACGTACTTCAATTGGAAAGCGGCTGCCGTTCTTTCGGTAGCCGATCAGCTCTGCCACAATGGACGGGGTTGCGCGCACTTCGGCTCCCCGGTTACGCAGCTCAGGCGCCACGAGATCAAGTGAATCCTTGCCGCGGAGCTCGTCCGGCGTGTAGCCGAACATTCTCGCAAGCTGCGCGTTCGTTTCCAGTATTTTGCCGTTGTCGATGATGTTCAGGCCGTCGAATGAGCCCTCGCCGAATTGTCTGAGCGCCGCCTCGCTTTCACGCAACTCCCTCTCGATCTTGGCCCGTTCCTGAAGTTCCGCTTTTGCATGATTCAGTGCAGTTTCCAGGCTCCTGCGGGAAAGGCTCTCTACAACCAGAATCAGCGCGCAGACAAGACAGAACGTGATCCAATCCCGTAACGGATTTGGCAGCAATATGGTCGGCAGGCTCCCGCGATTCGCGAGGATCATGATGACAAGCGTGCTCAGCAGGCTCAATCCGGTTGCGACGAAGGCCGCCCTGCCGCCAATCAACACGCCTGATGCGATAATCAGGTAGAGGTAGACTCCCAGCACCGGTGCCGCGGTGCCGCCTCCGGTCAGCGCGTCGTAGGTGACAACTGCAAAGAGAATTGAGGTGTTCACAATTGCGGCGTGCGTCACCAAACCCCGACGCAACAGGAGAAGGACAGCTATGACGACGACTACGGTCAAACCGAGGTGAAGAAATAGTCGTTCGAACCCCATAAGGTCCAGCGCAGCCACGCCGACGGCGAGTATGATGAACACAGCCAGGCTCTGCGGGATTACCAGGTCGTACACGAGGTGTGCGCGCCTGACGGTCGGCTCATCCAGGTGTGCCGGCAGCACAAGTAGCCATCTTCTGACCATTTTCATCTCCGGTGCCTGGAGCGTTGTCGTCACTAAAGAGTATAGTTCACGGTCCGGCCGTTCGCAAGCGCGACTCGTTCCGCGTTCATTGACTCAGTCTTCAGGATGTGCGAACTTCACAACGGAAATGCACAGGTGAGAGTCTTCAATTTCAACGAATTGCACCCGGCGACGCGCCGACTACTTTTTGCCCGGGCACTGCGAAGCGTAGGGCAGGGCACACTCGTCGTCGATTTTGCGCTCTATTTGAATGCGCTGCACTGGAGCGGCGTTGCAATCGGTCTCGTTCTGAGCGCGAGCGGCCTGTTTGGCGCTGCATTGAGCCTCCTCATCGGCGTAGGCAGCGATTCGATCAGACGCAAACCGTTTCTGCTCGTCTACGAGAGTATCGCCGCCATCGGATCGATCATCGCGTTCCTGACAGCTCAGCCGGTTCTCCTGTCGGTAGTCGCAATTCTTGGCGCATTTGGCCGCGGAGCGAACGGTGCCGCGGGTCCATTCTCTCCTGCCGAACAGGCCTGGCTCGCCGAGCAGGTGGCCGCGGACCGGCGCGGGGTAGTCTACAGTCTGAACAGCGCGCTCGGCTTCTTCGGGATGACGCTCGGTGCGCTGCTTGCCGCGCTGCCCGCAGTCTGGCAATCCGCGCTTCCCGGTGCAGCAGGCTTTCGACCGCTATTCCTCATCGTTACTCTATCATCTGTTGCAAATCTTTGGCTGCTTGCGCGAACGCAGGAGGACCACCAGCCGGTGGATCGAAGCCGGAAACATCAACGTACGCTTTCCGGCTCACGCACGCGCCGCGACGAGAACTCGGCGCTTCTGAAGCTTGTGCTCGTCAATGCGTTCAACGGTGCCGCGGTCGGCCTGACCGGACCGCTTATTGCCTACTGGTTTGCGCGCAAGTTCGGTATCGGCCCCTCGTCGTTAGGACCGGTATTTGCAGTTACCTTTCTTGTCACCGGATTTGCTTCACTTCTTACCGGTTCACTGTCGCAGAAGATGGGAATTGTCCGCTCGGTGGTGGCTGGCCGGCTTATCGGCCTTGTTCTGCTTGTCCTGCTCCCGCTTATTCCCGCATACTGGCTCGCGGCTCTGGTCTATCTCCTGCGGTCGGCGCTGAACCGGGGAACCGCAGGCGCCCGCCAGGCCCTCGCCATCGGCCTCGTAACCGATGAGCGGCGGGGACTCGCGAGCAGCCTGAACACGGTATCAATGCAGCTCCCGCAATCGATCGGACCGTCGGTCGCCGGTGCTCTGCTTGATGCAGGATATCTCGCGCTGCCGTTCTATGCGGCAGCGCTGCTTCAGGGAGCGTATCTGCTGTTCTATCAGCGCGTGTTCAGGCGATACGAAACCGAAGCTAAAAGGTAGCGTTATTGTCCGGGCACCCAGGTACGCAGATCGGCTTTCCGAGCCTCATCCTTCCCCTTCGGTGAAAGACCCCAGTAGCCATTTGCGAGCACGCCCTCCCAGTCTCCGTACACCGGGTTCGGCAGCACTATGAACTGCGCGCCGTACTTTTCTTTGTTCTGATCGACCAGCGCGTTCCGTTCGGCCATGCTCTTGTGATAGGTGCCGATCGGCATGTCGTTCGCATTGTCGCCAATGTAGACCACAACCTGATAGTTCTGTGTTATTGAATCAAATCGCGGCTGCTTGTCTCCGGTTGATGTCTGTACAAGCACGTGGGTCGCGTCGACAAACGGGTAACCGAGTGCTTCGAGATTTTTCATGGTTCCCTCGAGTCCCGCCTGGTCACGGTTGGTAACGTAGAAAACGGCAACGCCCTTTTTCGCCACCCCCTGCAGGAAGTCGGCAGCGCCAGGCATGGCACGGGCCAGCGCAGCGTTTTCCCACTCAAGCCAGGTCTTTGAGGAGTATGCAGAGTCAGTTCCGATGAGTCCCGCATCATACGCGCTGTTGTCGATGAGCGCCTCGTCGAGATCAGCAATTATGGCAAGCGGTTTGTCTCCGGCGCCTTTCGCTGCCACTGCCTTGTCGACAAGCATGCCGGCCATGTTATACGCCTGATAGCAGAGTTCCCGATACTCGGCTGAGTTCTGCATCCAGACAAGACCCATCACAGTCTGTTCGTTCAGATCCTTTGTCGTGTACTGAGGTGCAGACTGTGCGAAAAGAGTCGGCAAACCTGCCAGCAGAAGGAGCGCCGCGCCGATGAGTGCAGTCGTCAGTTTTCTCTGTGTTCGCATTTTCCTCATCCCTCCATCTCGTTGAAGTTACTCGGCACGCCAAGCTTTCGCTTTCCCATCTCGATATTCAGCATGAACAGACCCTGCGCATTATTGCCAAGAAGTTCGATGTTCTGCAGAATCTCAGTTGCGTTCTTCTCCTCTTCAATCTGCTCATTCACGTACCACTGAACGAACGCCTGAGTTGCATAGTCCTTCTCTTCAATGGCCATCGCCATTATCTCGTGGATACTCTTCGTTACACCCTTCTCGTGCTCGAGAACATGCTGGAACAGCTCCTTCGCCGCAGTCTCTTTGAAGTCAGGTGATGCTATTGCCGCAAGTTTCACCGCTGCCCCCTGGTCCTGCAGGTAACCGGCGAACTTCATGGCGTGGAACATCTCTTCGTGGTACTGAACCGTAAGCCAGCTCCCGAATCCCTTGTATCCGGCCTCGGTCATCTTCGTTGACATCGCAAGGTAGAGATAGGCCGAGTACATCTCCCGATTAATCTGATCATTGATCCGATCTGCCATTTTCCTGGAAATCATGGATCGCTCCTTTGTGTGGTGGATACTCTAGATTCTATAGCCA
>DATKUC010000117.1:0-3295 GCA_035530835.1 Spirochaetia bacterium | reverse complement strand
CTCATGGGCTATGGCTCGGATGTGCTCGGATTTGATAATGCCACATCGATGGACCACAACTGGGGTCCGCGCATGCAGATCTTTCTCCCACCGGATGACTTTGAGATGCAGCGTGCAAAGCTTGATGCGTACCTCAGGAATGCACTTCCCCTGCAATTCAATTGCTTTCCGACAAATTTCTGTGCGCCGCGATATGATCGTACGCAATCTATGGAGGCGACCACCTCTCATCCGGTGAATCACCTGATTGAACTCACTACTATCGACGCATATCTGCTCCGCTATCTCGGGATCAACAGTTCAACCGAACTCACCGAAGAGGATTGGATAGCATTCGATGATCAGAAGCTCCTCGAAGTGACTTCCGGTAGAGTGTTTCACGATGGACTCGGGCAACTGGCAGAAGTGCGCGGACGGCTGAAGTTCTTTCCGCACGAGGTGCTGCTGCACAGGCTCGCAGGATTATGGAAGCTGGTCGAAGAGGATGAGCCGCTTGTCGGCCGCTCAATCGAACTAGAGACTCCAATCGGGACAAAGATCCTTGCGGCACGACTTGTCGAACACTGCATCAGAATCTGCCTCTACCTGGACGGCAAGTACATTCCGTATCCGAAGTGGCTCATTCGTGCGTTCGAGACCACGCGCCACTATGCGGAAGTTCAGCCTCTGGCCGCCGCTGTCCTTTCTGATGCTGAGCCGCACGCAATAGAGGATGCGCTCTGCGGGCTCTATGAGAAGGTCGTCGAGATTCACAACCGGGACGGCAGGTTGCCGAGGCTCGATAACCGGAGGCGCAACTTCTTCAATCGGCCATACAAGGTCATATTTGCCGAGACAATAGTTGCTGCGTTGAAGAGAGCTGATAGGGAAGGATGACCGGATCAAGAGTCGCAGGATAACCCTCAGCACGAAACGCGGTGATATATCCTGAGTACTCTTCCACCGTGAATGGCCATGGACTGCAGTCGATTCTGCTTCCGGAAACCTTGTACTCCACCGTGATCGGCTGATTTTCTCCGCAATTCCGCGGGAAGATCTCTACGGTACCGGTGGACTCTTCTTCAAAACAGAACGCGAATGATATCATGTCACAAAGGTTGGTGATTCGATCTATCCGGTCGAACACATCCTGTGACAGTCCGTGTGCCACGAGCGTTTCCGCTATCTTTGCGCTGAACTCAGCATCCATCGCTTTGCGCGAAGGAAGGTCGCTGTAGCCTGCAAGGCGGCGAACATGATACTTTGCGATTAAGTCCGCGACCGGATCACTGCACTGCATGGCGAACCCTCGGCGGGCAATATCGTTCCAGGTCTCTTCATCCATTCCGCCGATCGGCCAGTTGTCGATGTATCCATAGCCGCGGTCATGCCCGCCAATTCCCGCTACAATCGATTCACGATCAAACGGAGGAAGATCAAAGTCTGCATTGCCCCATAGCCGCGCAAGTTCGCCCGCGAGGTGAAGGTGCTCGGATTGGGGAACGATTATGGCGCGCGACTTTGATCTGAACATACACTTCCTCCGTTCGTAGAAAGTATTGCAGCCGTCCGGAGTTTTCAACTGATGTCTTCGCGCCGGACTCCGCTAAAACACTATGTCCTTGTAGTCGCTGCCGTCGGGCATGACGAGCACGATCCCGGTTCCCGGGACCACCCCGGAGTCGCTGACTGCCAATGAAAGATCTGGGGGACTCCAGCTCCAGTTATCGTCAGCGTCGGTCGGCGTAACTGTGACCCGGATGGTCTGTCCGGCGAGCTGGCTCTGCAGCCATGCTGGCAGCACCATGCTCTGTCCGACCGAAATGATATTCGCGAGGAGTTCACCAGTAGTGGTTTCGAGATCAAACCGATATCCATTCGTCCCTGCAGCCGGATCCACTGAGAGTGTTCCCGCTGCGTACTGGATTGATGCAGGATTCGGATACGCAGTTGGCATTATCGACGGAAGCGCCGGTAAGGTTATCGCGTCCGACAGCGGTGCCGGTAATGAGGTACTCATCGATAGTGCGCTATGGCCATCCACGAACCCGAACTTCATTTGAGTCCAGTAACCGTTGTAGCCGTACGGGTTTGATACAGCGATTTCGGCTTTCCCGTCCGCGTCAAACTCAAAGGCAGATGCCACGAGAGGACCATTTGGGGTTACCAGGACAAGTTGACCCTGCGTTGCCCCAACTGTTCCGGTGACCGAAATCTGCAAAGTCGTAGCTGGCTCAATGTTTTGCGTGAAATCCAGAATGGTTGCAGTGCTGAGATTTATGTTCTTCTTGACAACATTAAACGCACTCAATCCGCTCGCTCCGGGTGGGATCGCAACTACCGCGACGATACAGTCAGAACCCACGATTGCTTCATTCGCCTCATACCCGGTACTCCGATCATACGACTGCGGCTGAATGAAGTTGTCCCTGGCACCCTTCTCGTTTATCTGGCACACATTTACTACGGTTCCATCAGGTACTTCTGTCGCGGACGACGCAGAGGATTGCTTTTCGAATACGTGAACTGCGAAGCTATTCCGTCCCGTGACGGTCTTCGGATCGAGCCGCCAGGTGCTCTCTGATCCGACGCTTTGATCGACTCTGCACGACTCGAAAGCATATGTGATCCAGCCCGAAGCGTGTACGGAAAGTGTCCCCTGTAAGTCTCCCGACTGCTGCGGAAGTTCCATCGAGAAGCTGCCGTCTGCTTTTGTCACTGTTGAGCTACCGGCATACTCGACAAATCCACCGACAATCGGATCACCGGAGTAGCGGTCGAGAAGTCTGCCCGAGAGCGTGTATGTTTCTCCGGCGCCCGTTGCGGCAGGAGGGCAGGAGCTCAGCGTCAGGGCAGACAGAATGATGAGCGGCAGAATCATGAGCACCAGAGTTCGTGATCCGCGGTTCCCGAAAGGATGCAGCAGCCACAACGAAGTTCGATTGATGGTTCTTCTTGAGTCCATCACATCTCTCCCTGGATCGGCAGACTTCGTCAGGGGGGGGAAGGAGTGTTCCGCCGATCCGTAATCGAGCATTGGCCCGATATTATGCACGGCAGAAGAGGACGCGTCTGAACGATTGGGAGGACATTACAAAATTTGGCCCGCATGCTCGTGCAGGCGCGAGGGGTTCTTAGGAAGAATTATACCACGTTACCGGAGGTTTGAAGCGGCCTGCCGCGGGTTTTCGTTCCGCGGCAGGCACTTATCATGGTTTTACCGTTATCGATCCGTCGATGATGCCTTTGATTGCCGCATCACCTGCCGCCTTCACGTCTGCCGGGAGGTCGAACGCGGGATTGTAGCCGATTTTCA